>CAYMRH010000003.1:56334-78187 GCA_964392785.1 uncultured Brevinematales bacterium | reverse complement strand
TTCCAGGGCGGCGCCATCACGGTCCTGAACGCGAACGGGGTCATGGTCCGCGCCGTGATCACCGACAATTCGGCCGTGAACTGCGGCGGCGGCATCGATTTCGAAACCGGTTCGCTGACAGTGAGCGGCTTTCTCCTCCGGAACACCGCCTGGTACGCGGGCGGAGGGCTCTACAACTGGAACGGCACATCCGGGGCGCTGACCAATGTCGTAATCGCGAACAACGTGATGACCTACGCGTCCGGTTACGGCGGCGGAGTGTACGACCAGAAAGGCAACCTGGTCACGAACGGCGCCTGGATCTACAACAATTCCCCGACGGATTTCGTGCGCTGAACTGCCATCCGCACTGCAGCCCTTCATCATGTCCGCATCTTCGCTCGGCCTAAGCCCGGAGTTCTGTTCCGTTGATCAGGACTCCCCGGGAAAGAATCATTTCTCAACGGGTTCACAATCCTCCCTCCCGCCAGAGCTTTCGTGTCGTGAGCCCGCATCGTTACCCCGGGAGCGTTTTGTTAATGCCCTGACCATGCATGCATTCGGCACAGTCGGGAGCGGCGGGATCCGTTTGACCAGGAATATTTCATGCAAATTGCTTGATAAATCGATCATAATTCCTGAAACTGACCTATCGTGCTATCAATGGCATGAATATTGCGAACATGACCATATTACGGTTCATGATGAAAGCCATGAAAAAACTGGCCGTGGCCTTTCTCCTGCTGATTTTTTCCTGCAGCCTGTCCGACCTGATCACTCCCCAATATCCGGTCTTTGATCCCGTCCCGTACGACCCCGGTGCTTACGGATGGACCATGGTCTGGTCCGACGAGTTCGACGGAACCAACGTGAATCCCGCCAACTGGAATTTCGATATCGGAACCAACGTCAACGGATGGGGCAACAACGAGCTCCAGTTTTACACGTCCAATTCCCAGAACGTTTCCGTGGCCAACGGCGTGCTGTCCATCAGGGCGCTGGCGGAAACGAATTACGGCACGGCTTATACCTCCGCCCGACTGCATACGCAGGGGCTTCATTCCTGGACTTACGGCAAGATCGCCGCGAGGATCAGATTTCCCCATGGCCAGGGAATCCTGCCGATGTTCTGGATGTTGGGCAACAGCTACAACGGGTTCAACTGGCCTGATTGCGGCGAAATGGTCGTCGCGGAGATGTTCGGCGGCGCGGGAGCAAGCAACAGGACGGTTTATTCGGGGATCTACTGGAACAAGTTCGGGGTGACCACCGAATTCCGCGACTTCCTCGACACCGGAGTAGTGCTTCACAACGCCTATCATGTTTTCGAAATCGAATGGGAGAGCAATGCCCTCGTTTCCAGGTTCGACGGCCGACCCTATTTCAGCTACCCCACCACATCATTGGACTGCGCCGTTTTCCAGAACGCTTTTTTCCTGATTCTCAGCCTGGCCGTCGGAGGGAATTGGGCGGGCAGTCCCGACGGCTCCACGGTATTTCCGCAGGCCATGGAAGTGGACTGGATCCGCGTTTACCGGAAAAGCGTTTCAGTCCCCGTGGCTCATATCACCTATCCCCAGGACGGGACAACCGTTTACGGGTGCTTCCCGGTGATGGGCGTCTCCAGCGGAAACAACGGCATTCAGAACACCTATCTCTCCGTTGATCATTCCGCGTTTATTCCCCTGAACGACCCCACGAATTGGTCCTCCAATCTCAGCTTGTCCGCGGGACCGCACAACCTCAAGGTCTATACCGTGGATTGTTCCAACCAGACCAGCGCGACCAGTGAGATGACCGTCACGGTCACGTGGGAAAAACCCGTGGTGACCTTCACATACGTGCCCGGATATACCAATAACGAAATGATCCACGGAACCGTCAGGGGTGTCAGTCCGTCGCTTTACAAAATCAGTTTGTGGCTTTGGGCCTATTTTAACTGGTGGCCCAAGCCGTATTACCCTGCCCCCTATACCGCCATACGTAACGACGGGTCATGGAGCACGATCTATAACACCGGCGGCGTGGACGGATGGGCCGACAATTTCGTGGCCTACCTGATCCCGTCCTACACTCCCGTTTTTCCCGGTACCGACATTCACGGTTCAATTTCGAATTACATCATTGTCCATGGGGCATTCAACCGGGGCGATTCCAACGCCCCAGCCGATGTCCATTTCATCTCCCCGACAAACGGCCAGACCATAGTGGGCAGATTCCACACCTTTTCCTTCTCGGGCTCCGTTTCCGATGATATCGGCGGCGGGACGATCCATGTTTCCGTCAACGGTGCACCCTACAGCGCCAATTTTCTGCCCATGGACGTGTTCAATAACCACTACACGAACTGGTGCGTGGATGAAATCCTGATCGACGGGTACAACAGCCTCTCATTCTACGCATTGGATGACGGTTATCGGTCCTCTCCCACCAACCAACTCACGGTTATTTTCGTCAACGACGAGACGCCGCCCGCCCTCACTGTCACCTCGCCCCTGCAGAACGGCCGTTATCCCTGGCCCGGCTCGGTGACAGTGTCCGGAACGGCTGCGGATGCGAACGGGGTCCGGGCCGTCTATCTCCAGGTCGACAATACGGGCTATTTCCAGGCCAACGGGACGAACAGCTGGAACATCACCTGGCCGTTCCTCGACAGCGGCATGCACACGCTGCGGGTCTACGCGGAGGACATCGTGACAAACACCAGCTCCACCAATACGACCGTGTTCTTTGTGGACTGACAGATGAAAAGAGCGGCGATCCCGACAACGGCCCTGATCCTGATGAGCGTGGTCTCCTGCGCTGTCAATCCCCTGAACACCGGGAGCGGACCGTCCGCAACCCCCGAACCGGTGGTCCTGACGGGAATCTTCATCGCGCCGGACGGAAGCGATACGAACGGGGGAACGAACGCCTCGGTTCCGCTCCGGACTTTCCATGCCGCGATCAGCAACGCGGTCGCCAACGGATTGACGAACATTTATGCCGCTGCCGGAGAATACAGACCCGGGTCGGGGTTGGGCGCCCCCTACCGGGGAATCGTCGTCACGAACTCCGGACTGCATTTCAGCGGCGGCTGGAACGCCGGTTTTACCGCCCGGAGCGGAACCAGCATCCTGGACGGCACCAACGGCCTGGATCACGTGATTTACGCGAAAAACGTCACGAACATTAGCCTGGAAGGCTTCACGGTGGTCAACGGATACGCCGACGGGAACGACGCCAACAACACCAATGGGGCGGGACTTTATCTGTCCAATGTGACCGGCTGTCTCTTAACGAACATCTTCGTCAGAAACAATTCCGCGTTGGGCGACGGAGGCGGGATCTGGTTCTCGGGAATCAGCAACGCGTTTTCCGTGGATGTCCTGAGCAACTCCGCGAATTACCCCGGCCCGGACTGCGGTTTCGGCGGGGGGATTTGCGTCGGATCCGGTAGCATCAGAAACACCTTCTCCGGCAATTATTCCTGGAACACCGCTTTCGGCGGGGGCGGCCTGTATTTTTCGAGCAACTCCTGCCGCAACGTGATCACCGCTGCCGTGGAACACAACACCGCAAACGGTATCACGGGTGGCGGCGGGGTCCTGTTCTTTTATTCCGACTCCAATTCCTTCAGCGGCCTGATCCATCGCAACACGACGGTCAACGTGGTCGGCCCCATGAACTACGCCGGGGGGCTGTTCATCGACCACGGAAGCTGGAACACAGTCAGGGGAACCATCTGCAGCAATGACGGATATTCCGGCGGCGGAGGCTGTATTTATTACGGGTCGAACAACACCGTCAGCGCCTTTGTCTACGACAACGTGCATGCGGGTTACGGCGGGGGGTTGTTTTTGTACCATACCGTGAACGCGACCGTCAGCGGAGTCATCCTGCGGAACCAGGGCGACTTGTACTGCACGGGCGGCGGGTTGAGCATCTATTTCAGTTCGGCCAATCTGACCAACATCATCATTTCCGGGAATTCCTGCGGCAGCTCGGGAGGCGGGATTTACCAGTCCGCCTCTGTCGTCACGACGAACGGCGCCTTCATTTACGGCAACAGCCCGGACGACTGGACCTATTAACTATTTATCCCGGTAATATTGCTGCAGATTCTTTCTCGACCGCGTTTTCATCCATGAAGCGGTCGAGACTTCGAACCTCCTGTTCTCAGCCACGACCTGTGGCACGACGCCGCCACTTCAATTCACAGCTTCAGCGACCGGGCATCGTCACCTATTTATAACGGTAATATTTCTGAAGATTTCTCCAGGACCGATCGTATGTTTTTTCACCCTCTGTGCTGAAGAAACACGCCGGCGGAGTTCAGGATGAACGACGTACTGGCGTTGACAGGCAGCGTGCCGAGCCATGCCGAGGCGATGTCAAAACGCCAGTATTCCCATGTCCCGTGTTATCACAATCTGTATCATCGTGGCTTACTAGTACTGGCGCTTGTACTTCCTGTACGCGCCAGTACCTGCGCCATCGTGGCTTCGGCATTTCCCGTGCCGTTCGCACGGGTAGGTGCACCGGCATTGTCCGACCGACATTCTCCCCTCCCGGAATAAATTCTCCTGTCCTGTAATCTTCAGGACGGTTCTAGCGTACTTCGTTCTGTGTCATCTGTAAACAAAAATTCATCTGGAGGTTTTCGATGAAAAAAACCATGGGTTTCCTGGCGGTTCTCGCGATGTCTCTCGCCCTGGCCGTTTCCGCGTTCGCCGAAGGCGGCAAAGTCCGCGGCGACAAAGGTCAGGGAAGCGTGAACAAGGGCTCGACGGGCCAGGGCAAAACCGCCATGCCCCGCACCGGGAACTGACAGTCCCTCCCGCAAACCGGGGGCTCCTGGAATCAGCGGGCCCCCGTTTTCTTTTTCCGGCTGTGACTCTGGCGAGTCAGGGTTTTCCGCCGATGATCCCGCAGGTCCCCTTTTTCCAGTCCGCCGTTTCCAGTTTCGGCACCCGGACCTGGGGAAACGGCGGTTTTGCCCGGTCAATCCCTTTCACCCGGTCGATCACGATACCGCCCAGGGCGTCAAAATAACCCCAGACCGCCACGCCGCGCGGGTAGAACGAAACGTTATTGCCGCCGAAACAGTCCGTGTACATCATGCGTTCCCGGGAATTCAGCGTGACCTGCCACTCCCAGTATCGCCCGGCCATGTGACGCAGGTCCAGACCGCGGTAAAAGGCGGCCATATCGCGGATCACGTTGGAGGAGATCCAGCTGGAGTCGTAGGCGTTGAAGATCTGTCCGTTGATTTTCCAGTTTTCGATCAGCGGCACGTCCGATGTATGCCGGCAGCCGTATTCGGCCAGATTGTCACGCACACCCGTGCGCAGGTCGGTAACCAGCCGCTCCGGGTTCAGCCCCAGGTCCCGGCCGCACAGGTCCATCAGGGCGGCGGCGTTGGCGGTAAAAAGATGGGAGCTGTCCCAGCCCGGGATCACGTCGTAATTTTTGACTTCGCGAGTCCAGGGGTGCGTCACTCCCTTTCCGGTCCGGTCCAGAAGCACCGCGTAATGGTCACCCAGCCAGCCCTTGTTTTCGATCTGGGCCCTGATCTTAGCGGCGGCCTTTTTCCAGTTCGCGGACTGTTCCGTTTTTTTCAGGAACCGGTCAATATCCGCCGCCGCTTCAAAAGCCGCGATCGTTTTCACGGCCAGGTACACCTGTTCGCGGCCGAACTGCAGGGCGGGGGAGGCGTCGTCGATCGTGTTGGATACGCCCCGGTCCGGAACCCCGTTCCCGGTCGTGTCGCAGGCGCGGAGAAATTTCAGAAACGCGCCGATGGTTTCCAGATTCCTTTTGACTGACGAAAAATCCCCCGTGCGCCGCCAGTACAGCCAGGACAGGATGACATAATTCGTGGTCTCTTCCACTTCCATGTCGTGAGGGTAATCCTGTCCGTCAGCGACCGTGAGGGTGCCCATGTCGTGTGACAAAAACAGCGTCCCTTTGCCGCGTTCGCCCAGGGTTTCCTCCCCGCTCCGGGAGAATTCCGGCCAGAGATCCAGCTCGTATTTCAGCAGCTCCGGCCAGACGGAAAGATAAAACGGCGCCTGGGTGTATTCCACGTCCACGGTGGACAGAAAATAGCAGTTGCCCTCCCAGACCGAAAATATTTCCCGGTTTCCGCGCCGCGTCCAGACGGTGTTGAGCAGCCAGGAATGAAGGGAATAGGCGGCCAGCCGGTTGAACGGACGGTCCAGATTGTTGTTCATGACGATGCCGTCCACCTTCGCGGCATTGTCCGGAATCGCGAGGGGATTTTTCCGCGCCCAGTCCGCTACGGCGTCCAGGTCCTGAAACAGCGCGGTATAGCGGTAGGGACAACGCTCCCCGCGGATCGTGATCCCGCCGTCCTGCCAGGAACACCAGGCGATGTCCAGGGACTGCTTTTCGCCGGGCGTTTTCGGGATCGCGACTTTCCGGGATACGCGGTTTCCCGTTTTATTGCCCGACAGGACGACCAGCCTGTCCCGCTGCGGGCTGTCCGAACGGTCATAGATCGTGAAAAGGCCCATGTCCCTGGGCAATTCGGGCCTCCGCGTCCAGGCGCCGGAATTGAAAATCAGGTCCATGGAATCCGGGCCGGAATCCTCCGTCCGGATTTTCGGCCCCGCGAACTCGATGAAAAACTCCGCCTCATCCAGATAATGCTTTCGCGTTTCCCACCGGAAACCGCCCTGGAGCTGCTCGATCTCCAGCTTCAGGTGCAGGACGGGAGTGGTTGAGAAATCCGCGTCTTGGGGCCGGAAAGGAGTAAAAACGGTGAGCTTGATTTTGATCTGGCTTTCGGGGTCCACGCCCATGATGCTCATGGAACAGGGCGTCATGCGCTGGTCGCAGAACGCGAAGGTTTCGCCGTCCGGCGACAACGGCAGGATGATCTCCCGGCCGCCGATAACGGCCCCGGCCCGGATGGACAATTCCGGCAGTTCGGAGTATTTGTCCGTCCGGACCACCGCGCAGGTCCGGCGGGCGGGATCAAAAACCAGGCCGTGTTTGCCCCCGAGCACGCCCACGGCGTCCGTCATGAGCTGCATGAAATGCCCCCTGTCTGAAAAAAACAGGGGCCCCGCGAAGAGCCCCCGTATATATCCTGACGGTTTTCCTATTCCCCTTCGGGAAGTATCAGCTGGACGTTCCGGTATTCCGCGTTGGAGTTTTTGACCCAGACCAGCGCGTCAATGTAATAGATGGACCCCGTCACGGCGGGAGCGACCTGCTGGGAAAACAGGAAGAACGCGTTGATGGAACCCATGTCGATCTTGGGAATGAAATCCCTGAACGGGATTTTGACCACGTGCCAATTGTCGTCATACTGGACGCCGTATTCCCCGTTGGTCAGCGCGATCCAGGATTCCGTCACGTATCCGCTCTTGATCCCGATTTTCACCGGACCCGATCTGGGCCGGGCCTTGAACGCCATGTGGAGATAACCGTTTTCAAAACCGGACATGTCCCGCCCGCCGGACGGGTGGTGATGGATCCCCCAGCCGAACCATTCAATGCCGGGATTGACGGCGATCTTCCAGTAATCGGTGGGTTCCCAATAGTCCTCGGTTTCTGTGGTGATGCGGCAGCCGTTCCAGATATAGAGTTTGGAATCCCTGTCAATCTTCAAACCGCCCCTGTAGGCGTCTGAAAAGATCGGGAAAACATCGGGATCCAGGACGGGATCGGGCATCATGTCTTCTGTGACTACGGGCTTAGCCGGTTTGACCGGCGCCTGGGGCTTTGCGGGGGCCGCGGTTCCGCAGGCCGCGATCGCGAAAAGCGTTGCGATCAACGCGGCCGGGATCATTCCTCTGATATTCATCTGGCGAACTCTCCTTCCCATTGGGCGGAATTCCGGATCACCCCCAACCCGGAATAGAGATTATACACCCGTTTCGGGCGATAATCAAAACCGCGGGGAGGAAAAGTTATTTGTTGGTCAGTGACGCTTCCCGCACGGCGCCGGACAGCGCTTTTTTGGCCGCGCTTTTGATCCAGTAAACCCCGTCCAGATGATAGACGGATCCGGCCGCGGGGGGAACCGTCAATTGGGACATCATGAAGTACAGCGTGACCTGGCCCATGCGGATGGACGGCGAAAAATCGGTCAACGGGATTTCCAATTCATGCCACTGGCCGTCCGTAACAAAACCGTAAGAACCGTTGCTGACGGTCACCCACGATTCCGTGGCAAACCCGCTTTTCACGCCCACCTTCATGGGCGCGGTTCCGTTGGAGGCCTTGCAGAAGAAATGAAGGGCACCGTTCGCGAATTCGCCCATGTCCATTTCGCCTTCGGGATAAACATGAATGCCCCATCCGTACCACTGCGCCCCGTTCATGACGGTCACGCGGAGCGATTCCCGCCCTTCCGCGGCGTCTTTTGTCAGGGTGGCCAGCAGGCAGCCGTTCCAGACGTAGATGCGCGCGTCCTGGTCCAGATTGGCGCCCCCCACATACACGTCGGATAGCAGGGGAAATATATTCGGGTCCAGTTTTCTGTTCCGGGGAACTTTCACGGGAGGTTTGGGTTTTTTGGCCGCGGACTGGGATTCCGCGCAGGCCGCCGCCGCGAAAACGAACAATAACGGAATGAGGAGAAGTTTTTTCATGAACGTGCCTCCCGGAATTTTTACGATCGCGTCCATTATAGCGGGGGGGAGAGATTTGTCAAAAGGGGCGTGTGCGGCGGCGCGGGGAACGCCCCCTTCAATCCCTCAGGACCGATTCGCCTTTGACCAGCCAGGAAACTCCGAACGCGGCCAGCGCGACGGACTCCATCCAGAAAACGGGTCTGAGGTTTTTCAGGACGGCCAAAGCCGGCACGAGCGTATAAACGGGTATCAGCAAACAGGCGCCCAGGATGACAAACCCGCAGATCCGATAAATCCGGTTCCGGAGTTTCTTGCGGGCGGTGGGCGCCGGTTTTCCCGTGCGGGTAAACAAAAAAAGCGTGATGAAAGAGACGGCCGCGAAAAAGACGACGGAAGCCGCCGTATGGATGATGTTGGAAAGATCCGCTTCCAGAAGAAAAATTCCCGTGAACTGCTGCAGGGAATCGTGCAGCGAAGTGGGGAACAGAGCCATGACCAGGACGGCGAACCCGGCCATCATGGTCGCAACGCGGTCGCCAAGGTCGTAACCCCTGTAGGCGGCCAAAGACAGCCCCACCGCGCATAATACGCCCGTAAACAGGTCCCGCATATTGGTATAGTAGTAGTGGCTGACGGTTTCCTGCAATTCCCGGTAACCGCCCCAGAACCCGCCCGCGGCCATGATCACCGGTAAAAAAATCCCCAGCAAACCGATGGTCCTTCGGACCGTTATTGTGGACAGGATATAGGCAACCGCCTGCCGTTTTTTCATTTCAACCTCCGCATCGGGCCTCAGACAGGATGGCGGGATCGTTCATTTTTTTCCGCGCCGAAAGGACGGAAAATCGCATCAGGATTTTCCAGAGCTTGAATTTTATAATGGTTTATAGAATTTTTCTTGATACTAATCGACAGCCAGATCGCGCGCTATGACACTTTTCCACTCAATGGCCTTGGGCAGATACGCGCTCTTGGGGTGTTTGTCGATCAGGTCCTGGAACACCCGGGCGGATTCAGGAATTTTCCCCTGCTGGTAGTAAATCAGGCCTTTCTGGTAGAGGGCGCGGTCGTCGGAAGCGGTCACGCTGTTGGCCAGGACCCTGTTCAGGAAATTCAGGGCGTTGGAATAATCCCGGTGGCGGGCGTACACTTCCGCTGCACGGACCAGGGCTTCGTCAGCGGCGTTGTCGCGCGGAAAGTAATTCGCCACGTTCAGGAAATACTGGACCGACTGCGCGAACAGACCGGCTTTCTGGAGCTGGTCCGCGTGAAAAAACGACTGGCGCACAAACGCGTACTTCACGTTTTCCCACCGTTCGCTGCGGGGGTAGGTGGAGAAGTAATTGAGATATTCCTGGATGGCTTCGGGATACTTGTTCTGGTCAATGTACACGCGGGCCCGGCCGATCAGGGCCCATTCCCCCGAAACGCTGTTGAAATACCGCAGGGCGTTGGTGTGGTTTTTCGCGTAGAGGTTCGCGTATCCCAGATAGACCGCAATATCGGATTTTTTCTCCGCGTCCGCTTTCACGTAAGAATCTTCCAGGAAATTGACCACGGACGGTTCGAAGAAACCGGTTTCCTTGGAAATTTTTCCCAGGAGGATGATCGCGTCCACGTAGTCGTCCACGGACGCTTCCGATTTGGCGTCCGACCGGTTCAGCGTATCGATGACGGAGAGGGCGTGTTTCCGGGCGCCGGAATAGTCCTTGCGGTCAAAAAAAACGTTGGCGGCGATGAGCGTGGCCTTGTTGCGGAAACGGCTTTTCGGGTGGTCCACCAGGAAATCCTGCACGGCCTCCAGGGCTTTCGCATCGTCCCGGAGTTCGTAAGCCACCGCGGCCCGCTGAAAGGCGCGGGTTTCCCCGGAAACGGCGGACAGAAAATTTTTCCCCCGGAAAAGGGAAACGGATTTTCCGGAAAAGAACAGGAGATACGCCAGACCCGCGGTAAAAATCAGAAGACAGACGATGGCGAATACGGCTATGGTTTTTTCCGTCCTGTTCATGGTCTTCTCCTCCCTCATTTGCGGAACCTCTCGCGGAAAGACCGTTCATCCACGCGTTCCTTCCGGAATATCTCCCGCTCCACCCGGATGTCCTGGCCGTTCGTGCCGCCCCGGATGGCGGGAGAGAGGTTCTGGTTCACTCCCGGCAGGATGATTTTATAATCATTCACGAGAATTGTATAGAAATAGGGGACACCGGTCAATAGGCCGGCGTCTTCCAGAACGTAATCGTTGGTCACGACCCGATACGGCCGCAGGGATGAAAATTGGTTCACGTTGGAAATAAAATTCGTGGTCCTGTACACGTAATACACGGTGGTTCCGGCCGGGTCGGCGTTCGCGCCCGCGTCCCAGAAAACGTGGAACCAGCCCGAATTGGTCCGTATCGTCATGCCTTGCACGTAATCCGGATTCAGGATGCGCGTTGGAGGCGCCGGTTCGGGCCCTGTCGCCGTCGGTTCGCCGGCCGGGATCGGCTCCGGGTCCGGTATTCCGGCGACAGGTTCCGCGGGCCTGACCGTGACGGGACTGATGGTATAATTCAGGTTGGGATTGAAATCGTCTCCCGTCCAGCCGGCTTTTGCCGGGAGAACGATGTAGTAATACTGGCCCACGGAACTGATGGTGTCCCGGTAAACAGGGTATTTGAACAGATCTTTATCCGGAGTTCCCTGAATGTCCAGTTCGGCGATCCGAACGGCGGTATCCAATTCCGCGGGAGAACCCACGGGCCCGTTGGTGCTCCGGTAGATCCTGAAGAGAAACCGGTTGGTGTTGGCTTTCCATTCGATCAACACGTCCCGCTCCGATTTTTTCACGTTCAGGCCGGTCGCGTACACGTCCAGAGAAAACAGGCGATTTCCGGTAAAACAGGCCGTCCAGAACAAAACCGCGGCAAGAAACACCCTGATAAACATCTGACCCCGATTTAATAGATAATATTGACAACTACTATTATAATAATTTTCGGAAGCGGGCCCGGTAATCTGTAGCGTTTTCCGAGTGTGCGCTGCGCTGTGCGGAAATTCTGCGGAACCTGTGCGCATCCCTGGCAAAATTCCGTTCAAACCGTCTTTTGCCGGAGGAACGGCCCTGTTTTTCTGCGTCGCGCAAGAGAACCGTTCCGGAAAACGGCCGTTTTCGCACATCGATTGTTCCGTCCAACTCGTTTCCGATACGGAAGTTAGTACGGAATTCCTGACAAAAGTTCGCGTACTAATATGATTACTGTCTTTTGATTTTAAAAAAACAAAATACAAACAGCAAGGACGTGGAAATTGAATTTTCGCGAGTTTCTGGAAAAACGGGAAAAAGAGATTTTATCCTCCCGTTCCAAACTCAGTTCGGAAACCAAAGGCCGGAAAGTCAGGGAAAATCCGGACACTCTCCGCACGGAGTTCATGAGGGACAGGGACAGGATCATCCACAGCGAGGCGTTTCGGCGTCTCAAGCATAAAACACAGGTTTTCCTTTCCCCCACCAGCGACACCTTCCGGACCCGTCTCACGCACACGCTGGAAGTGTCCCAGATCGCCAGAACCATCGCCAGGATTTTACGGTGCAACGAAGACCTGACGGAAGCGATCGCGCTGGGTCACGACGTGGGACACACTCCCTTCGGTCACACCGGAGAAGTGGTGATCCGGGAGGAAGCTTATCCCGAATTCAAGCATTCCGAACAGAGCGTCCGCGTTCTCCAGATCCTGGAAAAAAACAGGAAAGGCCTCAACCTGACCGCGGAAGTTTTGGACGGGATCCGCCGCCATTCCAAAACGGGCAAGGCGCATATTTTCCCGGACAGTTCCCGCGACAACGCGCAGACTCTGGAAGGGGAGATTGTCCGGATTTCAGACATCATCGCCTACGTGAACCACGATATTGACGACGCCGTGCGTTCCGGGGTATTGAAAGAATCGGATCTGCCGGAGGAAACGCGCCGCGTTCTGGGAAAAAAGCATTCGGAACGGATCGACACGCTGGTCCGGGACGTGGTGCGCACCAGCGAAAACTCCGGCCATATCCGGATGAGCCCGCCCGTGCTGAAAGCCACGGAAGACCTGCGGGACTTCCTGTTTGACAACGTGTACCGCCATCCGGTGATCGCGGGTGAAATGGACCGCGCCAAAAACATTCTCCGCGAGCTCTACCGTTTTCTCAGGAAACGTCCCGAACTGGTCAAAAGAATGCTCAATTTGGCCAACTATACGTCCGATGAGGATGAAAAGCGGGCGGTGGTGGATTTTCTGGCCCTGATGACGGACACCGAGGCCATGAAACTCTATTCCACCTATTTTCTTCCCAAATCGTATTTCTGGTTCTGACGGGGTGATATGACCGTCTATTTCTGGCTTTACCTGGAAATCCTGCTCCTGATCGTGATCCTGATCCTGTTTACCCTGGACAACATCAAGAACATTTACCAGTTCGAGGTGCTGCTGGAGAAAATTTTCCGGAATTTCCTGAGGCTGGAAAAAACATCCCTGGATTTCGCCAAGAATTTCTACAACTATCTCTGCGGCGAGGTGCGGGGGGCTTTCGTGTCCCGCATCGCGCTGTTTTACACCCTGGACGGGGACACCATGCGCCTGGAGTCCATCTCCTCGTCCGACGGCACCAGCTGGGACAATATCCTGTTTACGCACCTCAAGGAAAGCGTTCCCCGCGAACAGGCCGTCACGCCGCTGTTCCGGAGCCGGATCCGCGTGGGCGCCATCCATCCGGACGTGCGGGCCGCCCTGAACATAGACGAAAAACGGGTGCTGGTCCTGCCGGTTTACTATCAGAAAGACCTGACGTCCTTTTACGTCCTCTTTTTCCGGAACCCGTACAATTACTTCCGCTCCCTCAAGCGCCTCATCCTGAACAGCCGGAAACTGACCGAACTGGTCATGGATATCGGCATCGTGATCCGGGAGCGCGAACAGAGCCTGACCGCCCTCATCCTGTCCAACATCCACGACTACGCCTTCATCACGTCCGACACGAGTTTCCGCATCACCTCCTGGAACAAGGGCGCGGAGAAAATGTTCGGTTACGACATGATCGAGGTGGTGGACAAGACGGTCACCGACATCGTCCACGAGGGTTCGCGGGCGGATTTCCTGGCGGCCGTGGAGCAGCTGAAAAACCGGGAAGAGGTGAAAGTCCAGATTTACACCACGGACTGCACCGGCACGATCATCATTTCCGACGTGGTGCTGAAACGCATCCTGATCGGCGGTCTGGACGCGGGCCTCTACATCGTCATCAAGGACGTGACCAAGGAAGAGGTCTGGAAACAGAGCATCAAGCGCCAGTCCATGATCACCAAGAACATCGTGGAAAACGCCAAGGACGGCATCGTGCTCATGAACGAGGACAGTAAAATCATCTATTTCAACGAGCGTTTCCGGAGCATCCTGGATTCCGGCGCGTCCTACATCGGAATGGAACTGCCCGGCGTTTTCCCGCCCGCGTACGCGGAATTGTTCCGCGCCCGCATCCAGGAACTGAAAAGCACGGAAAACACCATCGCCCTGCTGAACATCATGGTTCAGGACAAGTGGTACAACATCCGTTTCTTCCCCATCAAGTCCCCGGAAGGGCCCCGCCTGGAAGGGATCATCGTGTTCTTCATCGACAACACGTTCGAGATGCGCACGCGCGAAAAACTGGAGGCCATGAACAACAGCCTGATCGAAAACCTGCAGACGGCCAAAATGATGCATTTGAACCTGATCCCGTCCGTCCTGCCGCAGGGCGACAAGGTGCAGTTTGAAAGCGTGTATCAGCCGTCCGACGAGATCGGCGGGGATTTTTATTACGTGGACGAGGTGGTCGTGGAGGGCCGGAAATATTACCTGGTCCTCATGGCCGACGTGTCCGGCCACGGCATCGGGTCCTCCATGCTGACCGTGCTGGTGAAGGACGTGTACAGCGATTTCCGCAATTCGCTTTTAACGGAAGGAGACATCCGGCTGGCGCGGTTCATGAAGATGCTCAACCGGAAGATCATCAACCTGAACATGAACGGAAGCAAGTTCGTGACGGCCTTCATCCTGCTCCTGGACATGGAAAAAATGGAGATCGCCTACAGTTCCGCCGGCCACCCGCACGCGATCCTGATCCGGGATTTCCGCCGCCTGGAAAGCTTCGGAATGGACAAATCCCCGCCCGTGGGCATCGTGGAGGAATTTCCCTACGACGAGGAGCGGCGGGACCTGAAACCCCACGACAAGATCTGCCTGTACAGCGACGGGGTGCTGGAGCTCTTCGGACTGGACGTCAAGGCGTTCAACGAGTATTATTACCAGCTGAGGAAGTTCAGCGCCGCCGAAATCAAGGCGGACATCCAGTCCCGCATCGCCGACGCGGCCAAAAAGGACGATCTGGGACGCAAACCGAACATAGACGATATCACGGTCGTTTTGACGGATATCACGGGGTAACATCATGACGCCGTTTTCCAGCCGCCATCCGGGTTCCGGTCCCGACCCGGACGGCCTGTTTTCCCTCCGGGAAAAGGATTTTCAGGACCTGAAGGACTGGGCCGCCCGCGACCCGAAGGCCTTCACGCTCTGGATTGAAGCGCTGTTCCGGACCATCAAAAAAAAGGAGGACCTGGACAAGCTCTTTTTCCTCTATCCCGCGCTGAAAAGCGAATTGATCGAGATTTCGCCCCTGGTGGCGGAACCCCTGAACGCCATGATCCTCCTGATGATCCGCAACCACTTCTACAAACAGCTGGTCACGCACCGGGAACTCCTGTCCGCCTGCGCCAACCCCGTGAGTTTCCGCATGCTGTCCGACCTGGTGGGCCAGAAACAGACGCTGAAATTCCTGGAACCCGTTGAAATCTACCAGCTGAAGAAACTGGTCCTGGAGCTCTCCGAAAAATACAAGGCCGAGGACGTGGCCATATCCATCCGCCTGGAACTGGAAAAGGAAGACCTGACCTGGCGCGACCGGGCCGAATAAGCCGCGCGCGGTCCCGGCCCATGACGGAAAAAAACATCTCCAAACTCGTCGGTCTCGCCGTGAACGATTACGGGATGATCCCGCACGGCGGGAAAATCCTGGTGGGCGTGTCGGGCGGCGAGGATTCCGTGTCCCTGGTCCTGCTGCTGCACCGCCGACTGGACCGGCTGCCCCGCGCGGCGCGTTATGAGCTTGTCCCCGCGCTGGTGGACCCCTTCGCGGGCCGGAACGAAAACCAGAACGCCGCCGTGAAAGCGCTTGGGGAATTCCTCCGGGACAGGACGGGTCTGGGTCTGCGCGTGATTCCGTTGAACACCCTGGAGCGTCTCCGGGCCCGCGTCCGGCCGGAACGGGACACCTGCTTTCTTTGTTCGCAGGACCGGCGCAACGCCCTCATCAGACTGGCCGACGCGGAAGGAATCAGCCGGATCGCGCTGAGCCACCACCTGGACGACATTGTCGAAACCGCCCTCATGAACCTGTTCTACAAGCGCGAACTCTCCGCCATGATACCCCGTCTGCAGCTCTTCGGCGGGAAGATGGAGATCATCCGTCCGCTGGCCTATGTCACCAAGGACCGGATCAGCCGGTACGCGGGTTCGTTGCGGCCGCCCATTCCCGTCATCGCGGAAGATTGCCCGGCGAAACTTCTGGACAGGGACTCCAGGCGGGAGCGGGTGCGGGAGATCGTGCGGGCCCTGTCGCGGGACGTCCCGAACCTGAAAAACAACCTGTATGCGTCTTTCCGGAACCCGAAAACGGACTATCTTCTGGACCGGTTTTTCAAGCCGTCTTCCTCCGGGCTTTTTAAAAGGCCCTGAACCGGTCAGAGTGGCCTTTCCGTACAGAAAAATAGACACCCTCGCCGCCCCGGAAACACCCGCGTTTTGCTAATTCCTTGTCTGACAGGCGGATAGAAAATAATATTTCAAGGATCCTCCGTTGGCACGCTTGTTGCCATAAAGCATACAGCGTTTCGGAGGATGTTATGAAGGACATTTCCGTTCTGAAGCAGTACATTCATAATGTTTCGAAATATCCCCGCGTGACTCCCGAAGAAGAGATTTCCCTGGCCAAAAAGATCCGCCGGGGCGGCGTGGCGGGAAAAACGGCGCTCAACAAGCTCGTGAACGCGAACCTGAAACTGGTCGTGAAGATCGCCGTCCAGCTGACGCGGGGCCACGGACAGATCCTGGACGTGATCCAGAACGGGAACCTGGGTCTCATCAAGGCCGCGCAGAAATTCGACCCCCATCGCGGCGTCCGGTTTTCCACCTATTCCGCTTTCTGGATCAAGCAGGCCATCCTGCGCGGCTTTATCAAGCCGTCTTCCGGCGTGGCCATTTCCTACCGCAAAGACGAGGTGAACAAAAAAGTGAAGGCCTTCATCCGCGAGTTCTTCGCCGAGGACGGAAAATACCCGTCGGTTGAAACCGTCATGAAAGAACTGCGCGTCAAAAGGTCCGACGCGGTGGACGGGCTTCTGGCCTACCGCGGAAACGGGGATGTCCATCCCGGTTCCTTCAGCGCGGAAAACGGCGAAGACGCCCTGGACAGCATTCCCGACAACCGCTACAATCCCGAAACGGCCGCCGAATCCTTCTCTCTGGTGTCGGACGTTCGCGCCGTGCTCGAGGGTCTCCCGGAGCGCGAATGTGAAATTATCCGCAAACGCTACGGCTTCGATCCCGAAAAAGAAACCCTCTCCGACCTGGGAAAAAAGTATTCCATATCCGCGGAAGCCACCCGCCAGATCGAAAAACGGGTCCTGGGCCTTTTGCGGTCGCGTTTTCCCGAACTGGCCTATTACGCGGCCTGACGGGGAGCGATTCCTCTTTCATGAAACGGGGCTGTCCGGAAAGACTCCTTTCCGGACAGCCCCTTTTTTATTGTCGGTCAGACCCGGTTTTTTGCCCCTATCCGCCCCGATTTGATTTCCCCCGGAACGCCGTTTATAATAGTCCCGTCTGAGCCTGTGGCACCGTCCGGAGAGGGGGATCCAAACCAGCATGTCCAGATATCTGAAATCCATCAATCTCCAGGGATTCAAGTCCTTTCCCGTCAAAACCACTGTGGAATTCGTGGACGGCGTGACCGGCATCGTGGGCGCCAACGGCTCGGGCAAGTCCAACATCGTCGAGGCGCTCAAGTGGGTGCTGGGCGAACAGAGCGCGAAAAGCCTGCGCGGCGACAAAATGGAAGACGTCATTTTCAACGGGACCAAGGAACGCTCTCCGGCCAGCCTTTGCGACGTCACCCTGACCTTCAACAACGACAATCACTGGCTCCCCATCGAGTTCGACGAGGTGGGGGTGTCCCGGCGCATGTTCCGGTCCGGGGAAGGGCAGTATTCCATCAACAAGTCCCGCGTCCGGCTGAAGGAGATCGTGGAGCTGTTTCTGGACACCGGCGTGGGCCGCGACAGCTACGCCATATTCGAACAGGGAAAGATTGACCGCCTGCTGAGCGAAAGCCCGGTGGAACGCCGCGTCCTGTTCGAGGATTTCGCGGGGATCTCCAAGTTCAAGTTCCGCAAGGAAGAGGCGGAGCGCAAGCTGGAAAATTCCCGCCAGAACCTGGACCGGATCACGGACATCATCCAGGAGCTGGAAAAAGAGGTGGCGAACCTCCAGGAACAGGCCCAGAACGCGGCCAAACACAACGAAATCAAGATCGCCCTCCGGAACCTCGAATTGAAGTACGAGGCCCTGCGCGTCAAAAACCTGGAAGCCGAAATCGCCCAGAAGGAAGAGCAGAAAAAGAAAACCCAGGACAAGATCGGCCCCCTCCAGGACGAAATGAAAAAGCGCGAGGACGACATCCAGAACGCCGACAACGACGTGATCGCGAAGGAAACCGATTTCAACGCTTTGCGCGACAATTACGCCCGCGTGGAGCGCGAGTACGGTGAAATCCGCTCGCGCCTGGTCAATAACGAGGAGCGCAAGGTCTCCCTGGAAAACCAGCTGACCGGCATGGAGAAGCGTCTTTCGGAAGGGGAACAGAGGGAAATCGCCCTGAAAACCGAACTGGAGACCGCCCGGAATGAACTCGGGGAAGCGGCCGCGGAAAAGGAAAAAATGGCCGGAAAGCTTTCGGAAATCCAGGCCAAAATCGACGCCGTCATGCAGGAAGCGCGCGGCCTGGACGGCCGGCTGCAGGAAAAATCCCGGGAGATCGGTTTTGAAGGCGCGGTGACCAAGGACGATATCGAAAAGCAGAAACAGGACATCGCGGCCCTTCAGGCCCGCCTGGAAAGCGCCCGGGCCGCCCTGGAGGAAAAGTGGAACGTGACCCGTTCCACCCAATCCGACCTGGAGGAAAAAAACGGCCTTCTGGAACAGTCGCTCCGGGACATCGGCAACCTCAAGGAGGAGCTGGGCCGCATTCTCTCCGACATTGACGCCCGTCAGGCCGAGGAAACGGCCCTGGTGGCCGAAAACGCCCGGCGCAACGAAACCATCCGGGACCTGCAGCAGAAACTCAAAGCCATGGACCAGGTCATCATGGGGTCCCTCGAAAAGCAGGCGGACCGCCTCAAGGATTTCACCGCCCGCAAGCCGGAACTGGACGGCCGGATAGAAACCGTCATCGCCGAACTGACCGAAAGCGTCCAGTCCGGACGGCCCTTCGGCGACACCCAGTCCGCCATCCAGCGCCTGAAAGACAGCTTCGCGGAATACAAGGCCTATTACGAATCCATCCTGGGGATCCTCTACAGCGACGACGGCACCTACACGCAGAAGGAAAACGCCCAGCGCTCCATCGAGTCCGTGCTGGCCGAGATCGACGCGGCGGGCCTGGAGCTGGACGGCCTGCGGGAAAAATTGAAGGCCCTGCAGACCGTGCGGCAGGACATCCAGAACAACACCATCAAGAACGATTACGAACTGAACTCGCTCCAGGCAGAAATCCGCAAAACCGGCGAACGCCTGAACGCGGACCTCGAGGCCCTGAAAAACCTGGAAAACCAGATCAACTCCATGTCGGAAGGCATCAATAAAAAGCAGACCGCCGTGGAACTCATGCAGGCCGTGGTGGAAGAGTACGAACGGGACATGAACCGTCTGAAAACGGCCCGGGCCGAACTGCTGGAGGACCTGAACAAGAGGAAAATCGATTCCGCGCGGAGCGAGGAAAAGCACCGGTCCCTTTCGGCCGAAACCGGCCGCATCAAAAACCAGATCGCGGACATCGAGCGGATGCGGTCCAGCTACGAAACGGACCGACAGTCCATCAAGTCCACGCTGGAAAACCTGGACAAACGGATCGCCGAGGACACGGCCGGCCGTGACGAATACGCCCGCCGCATCGAGACGTTCCAGCAGGACATCGAGTCCCGGAAGGCGGAAATCGAGGGGATCCACCAGTCCCGCAAACTTCTGGAAGCCCAGCGGCGGGAGATCGAGGCCTCCATCCAGAAATTCGAAAGACAGCTCATGAACCTGGACGGGGCCGTGAACGAACGGCACGGATACCTCAATTCCATCCTGGAAAACGGGCAGAAACTCTATTCCGTGGACCTGCGCCTCATCCAGATCGAACCCGGGGACAAATTCGACACGCTCACGCTGAAAATCGAGGAACACCGCAACGAGCTGATCAAGCTGGGGGACGTGAACCTGCTGGCCATCGAACAGTTCCAGAACGCCAAGGAGAGGCTGGAATTCCTGCAGACCCAGAAATCCGACAGCGAAAAGGCCATGCAGGACATCCTCTCCCTGATCGAGGACACCAACCGCAAATGCGTGGACCAGTTCAACGCGGCTTTCGAGGACATCCGCAAGGCCTTCAAAAAGATCTTTGCCCGGCTCTTTGACGGCGGGCGGGCTGACCTGGTCCTGGAGAATAAAGAAGACCCCCTCAACTCGGGCATCAACATTTTCGCGGAACCGCCCGGAAAGAAATTCGCGAGCATTTCGCTGCTGTCGGGCGGCGAACGGGCGCTGGTGGCCATCGCGGTCATCTTCGCCATTCTTTACCTCAAGCCCACCCCCTTCGTGGTGCTGGACGAGATGGACGCGCCGCTGGACGACGACAACATCGAGCGCTTCAAGTCCCTCATCAACGAGTTCAAGGAGACCAGCCAGTTCATCATCGTGTCCCACTCCAAGTCCACGCTGGAGATCTGCGATTCCCTCTACGGCGTGACCATGGAGGAGCAGGGCGTTTCCAAAGTGGTCAGCGTGGCCTTTGACGAGGCCGAACTCCTCTTCAAGACCGAACCCGGGATCCCGGCGGCCGAAGCCTAGACAACCCGGTCCCGACCCCGTCTTTACGAAAAACCGCACCGTGATTATATTTGAAATGAATCCGGTCAGGGCCCGCCGGGCCTTGAACCGCAGGAGGAACTTTTATGCCGGGAGTGATTCCCTTCTATTATGATCCCACATTTCTCATACTGATTCCCGCGTTCCTGTTCGCGCTCTGGGCCCAGTTCAAGACCCAGTCCACCTTCCGGAAATACTCCGGTCTGGAAACCAGCCGGGGCGTCCGGGCGGAACAGGCGGCCGCGGCCATCCTGAAGAATTCGGGCGTGAACAACGTGAAAATCGAAACGGTGCCGGGCGTGCTGACCGACCATTACGATCCCCGGACGCGCGTGCTGCGTCTGTCAGAAGCCGTGTACGGCCATACGTCCATCGCCGCGCTGGGCGTGGCCGCGCACGAGGCCGGTCACGCCATCCAGCACGCGAGGGGGTTCGCGCCCATCGCCATCCGGAACGCCGTGGTCCCGGTGGCCAACGTCGCGTCCTATCTGGCCATTCCGCTCTTTTTCCTGGGGATCCTGTTTTCCATTCCCGTCCTGATGAAAATCGGTATCTTCGTGTTTACGGGCGTGGTCGCCTTTCACCTGGTCACGATTCCCGTGGAACTGGACGCTTCCCGAAGGGCCGTCCGCGTTCTGCAGACGGGCTCCTACCTGACGCCGGGGGAACTCCAGGGGGCCAAATCGGTACTGAACGCCGCCGCCATGACCTACCTGGCCGCGGCCCTGATGGCCCGGGGCCGGGACTAAAATCATTGAGGGGTGATAACGCCAGTAGGGGGCAGCGCAAGCTGCCCCCTACTTTGATTATTGGAGATGATGGGAGTTGAACCCACGGCCCCTACAATGCCATTGTAGTGCTCTCCCAACTGAGCTACATCCCCAAAGCGCAATGATTATAGCGGAATTCGGCGAAAAGGACAAATCGGCGCGGGGTCTGATATATCCAATAATCCGGATATTACGATAATTGATCCGGGTCATGATTTCCTCCCGTCGCAGTAATTGCCCGCCGGCGCGTTATCAGTTATAATCTTGTGTTTGAACGGTTCT
>CAYMRH010000003.1:0-56324 GCA_964392785.1 uncultured Brevinematales bacterium | reverse complement strand
CGCACCCTCATGACAATACGGCAATACCGGAGCCCGATATGGCGAAAGTGATCGTGATTGCGAACCAGAAAGGCGGCGTCGGCAAAACCACCACGGCCATCAACCTGGCCGCGTTTTTATCCAACGCACAGAAACGCACGCTGTTGATCGACATTGACCCCCAGGGCAATTCCTGCAGCGGGCTGGGCGTGGATTTCCGGGATCGCACCGGGGGCGGAATCTACGAGGTGCTCATCGGCGCGAAAACGCTCAAAGACGTGATCCTGCCCACGCGTTACGAATACCTTCACCTGGTGCCGGTGAGTCTGGACCTGGCCGGCGCGCAGATCGAGCTCATGGGTTCGCCGCGCCGGGAATACATCCTGCGCGAGGCGCTGGACACGGTGAAGGATGATTATGAATTCATCCTCATCGACACTCCGCCCTCGCTCGGGCTCTTCACGCTGAACGGCCTGGTGGCGGCGCAGAGCGTGCTCATTCCCATGCAGAGCGAATTCTACGCCATGGAAGGGCTCACGCAGCTTTTGAAAGCCATCAAGCTCGTGAAAAGCGGCCCCAACAGGGACCTCTCCATCGAGGGCGTGGTCATCACGATGTTCGATCCCCGGACCAAGCTGTCCAAGCAGGTGGTGGAAGAGGTGAGAAACTACTTCAAGGAAAAGGTGTACGATACGATCGTGCCCCGGAACGTCCGCCTGTCGGAAGCGCCGAGCCACGGTCTGGCCATTTACGAATACGATTACAAAAGCCAGGGCGCGGACGCCTACCTGCAGTTCGGCAGGGAATTCCTGAAAAAAAGCGGGGTGACGGCATGAAACACGGACTCGGCAAAGGCATCATGGCCCTGGTGAACGAGGGCGAAATCCGGCCGGACGATCAGGGCAGCGCCACGAAGGTGGACATCCATAAAATCCTGCCCAACCGCTACCAGCCCCGCAAACGGTTTTCCGAGGAATCGCTTAAAGAGTTGTGCGGGTCCATCCGGGAAAAGGGCGTGATCCAGCCCGTGATCGTGACCGACCTGGGGGACGGCCGCTACGAACTCGTGGCGGGAGAACGGCGGCTGCGCGCGGCCAAGATGGCGGGCCTTCTGGAAATCCCGGTGATCCTCCGGAATTATTCCGAGGAAGACAAGCTGGAGATCGCGCTGATCGAGAACATCCAGAGGGACGACCTGAACGCCGTGGAGCGTGCCCTGGCCTACCGGGAAATCATGGACCGGTTGGGAGCGACCCAGGACGAATTCGCCAAAAAGATCGGGAAGGACCGCAGTTCCGTGGCGAACACCCTGCGCCTCCTGAAACTTCCCGAGAGCGTGCGGGAAAAGATCATGACCGGGGTCATTACGGAAGGCCACGCCCGCGCGATATTGTCCCTGGCCAACATTGACGAGCAGATCACCCTGGCGGACCGGATCGCGGAAAAGGGGCTTTCCGTCCGCGAGGCGGAAGATGCCGCGCGCGAGGCGCTGGACGGTGCGAGGAAAAAGGGCGTTTCACGTGAAACAAAAAAGCGCAAAGACCACAAGCTGGCAGACATCCAGGAAAAGTTTGTCCGGGCCGTGGGCGCCAAGGTCGAGATCCGGGGAACGGACAAGAAAGGGCGGGTGGAGATCTTCTACTTCTCGAAGCAGGAACTGGAGACCATTTACCGCCACATCGCGCATAAGTCGCGGTAGGGGCGGGGGAATCAGATTTGTAGTCTGATTGATAACAGTGCTACGAATCGCCCCAAAAGAACTGTCAGGGGTCACCCTGAGCTTGTCGAAGGTTTGTTTCTCAAGGATTTAAATCGTTATTCTTCGACGGGCTCAGAATGACGATTATATTACACATGCCTTTTGGGGCGGTTTCCTGATAAAAATGCTTTTTCCGATATTATGATGGGATTTATGCGGCTCATTGCAGTAAGATTGCGTGATTTCCACCATTTTTCAGTTCTATTTACCCCTGATGTTTCACGTGAAACAGGAGAAAAGGAACCGTCAAAACAGGCCCAAAAACAGAAGAAACGGACTCTTTCAGGCCGAAAATAGAGTAATTTGAGGAGCGATGCCGTGATCCGGATCAACGAGAATTTCCTGAAACTGCAGGGCAGTTATCTCTTTTCCGAGGTCAACAAGCGCGTCCGGGAATACCAGGCCGCCCATCCCGACCGGAAGGTGATCCGTCTGGGGATCGGGGACGTGACAAAACCCCTGCCGCGGGCCGTCATGAACGGCCTGGAAGAGGGCGTTCGGGACATGGGAAACGGCGAAACTTTCCGGGGTTACGGGCCGGAACAGGGTTACGACTTCCTGCGCGAGGCGATCGCGAAATCGGATTTCGCCTCCCGCGGAGTGAAGCTTTCGCCGGACGAGATTTTCATATCCACCGGGGCGAAAGAGGACACGGCCAACATCCAGGAGCTGTTTTCCGGCAAGGTATCCGTGGCCATACCCGACCCGGTTTACCCCGTTTATTCCGATTCCAACGTGATGGCGGGCCGGTCCGGGGCGTTTGCCGGCGGGCGCTACAGGAACTATATTTACATGGACTGCACGGAGTCCAACGGTTTTACCCCGGATCTGCCGAAAAAGCGCGCGGACCTGATCTACCTCTGCTTCCCGAACAACCCGACGGGCCAGGTCGCGTCCCGGGACTGCCTGAAAACCTGGGTGGATTACGCCCGGAAAAACAGGTCCCTGATCCTTTTTGACGCCGCCTACGAGGCGTTCATCCGGGACCCGGAAATCCCGCACAGTATCTTCGAGATCGAAGGCGCGCGGGAAGTGGCCATCGAGTTCCGGAGCCTGTCCAAAACGGCCGGGTTCACGGGAACGCGCTGCGCTTATACGGTGGTGCCGAAGGAAGTTTCGGCATACGACGGCGCCGGCAAAGCCCATTCGCTGAACGCCCTCTGGTTCCGCCGGCAGTCCACAAAATTCAACGGGGTGGCCTATCTGATCCAGAAGGGGGCCGCCGCCGTCTTTACGGAAGAAGGGCAGCGTCAGTCCCGGGAGAATATCGATTATTACCTGGAGAACGCCGGGATTATCGCCGCCGGGCTGGACAAACTGGGCCTGAAGTATTCGGGGGGTACGAATTCCCCGTATCTCTGGTTTAAGACACCGGGAAACTCCTCGTCGTGGGGGTTTTTTGACGTGCTCCTGACCCAGTGCCAGGTGGCGGGAACTCCGGGGTCCGGATTCGGCAAATGCGGCGAAGGGTATTTCCGGCTCACGGCTTTCGGGAAACGGGAGGACGTAACGGAAGCCGTGGAACGCATGAAAAGACTGATGATCTGAAAGACACGGGAGAATACCATGCCCCATTACGACTACCTTTGCGGTCAATGCGGAAAAACGTTCGAGGTTTTCCAGTCCATTACGGAAAAGCCCCTGGAGAACTGCCTGGAATGCGGCGGCCCGGCCAAACGGCTGATCGGCGGCGGCGCCGGGATCATTTTCAAGGGATCGGGCTTCTATAAAACCGATTCCCCCAAAAAAGCGGGCGCGTCCCCGGTTTGCGAAGCGAAAAGCGGATCCGGCCCGAAATGCGCGAACTGCCCCGCCGCGGCCGCGAAAGACGGCGAGTGATGAAAGAGATCCGCGAATCCGATTTCCGGAATAAACTGGAAGAGGAACTTGTCCGCGCGAATTTCCGGCTCAGGGAAGACGTCCGGGATTATCTGTCCCGATTGCGGGACGCCCAAAAGGATCCCGTCCGGAAAAAAGCCGTGGACGTGTTCGTGGAAAACGCCCGGATCGCGCAAACGGAAAACCGCGCCCTCTGCCAGGACACGGGTTACGTCCAGCTGTTTTTGAAAGCGGGCCGGGACGTGCGGATCGGTTTTGACATTCAGAAGGCCGCGGACGAAACCGTCAGAACGGTCTATGAAAAATATTATCTCAGGCGGTCCATGGCGGACCCGCTGACCCGGGAAAACACCGGCACGGGCGCGCCGGTTTTCATCGACATGGAAACGACTGACGGAGACAGCCTGGACGCGGACGTGCTGATCAAGGGCGGCGGTTCGGAAAACGCGTCCGGCGCCGGTTTTCTTCTGCCCACGGCCGGCGAGGACGAGATCGCGGAATGGGTGACGGGCCAGGTCCGGGCCGTGGGTGCGAAGGCCTGCCCGCCGTATATTCTGGGCGTGGGCGTGGGCGGCAACCTGGAGAAAGCCGTGCGGGAATCCAGGAAGCGGCTCCTGGAACGCATGGACGAAGAGACCATGACCCCGGCCGAAAAAAAACTGTCCGAAAAAATCCGGGAGAAGGTGAACGCCCTTCCCGTCGGGTTCCAGGGTTTGCGTTTCGGGGAAACCGCGATGGACGTGCGCGTCAAAACCATGCCCTGTCATATCGCCACTCTTCCCGTGGCCGTGGCCGTGGGCTGTAATGCTGTCCGTCAGGGCCGTTTCCGGTTATAATATGACGGAAGGGAAGAGGTATTGCTTAATATAAGTGTATCAGGATATATTGATATATAAGGTGTGACCATGCAGAAGTATATTGAAAAGGCCCGGATCATCATGGAAGCCCTGCCGTATATCAGGGAGTTCGGCGGAAAAACCGCCGTGATCAAGTACGGCGGCAACGCCATGGACAGCCCGGAGCTCAAGGAAAAGGTGATCCAGGACTTTGTTCTCCTGAAACTGATCGGGATGAACGTGGTCGTGGTCCACGGCGGCGGCCCGCACATCACGAGCCTGATGGAGCGGCTGGGCAAGGAAGCCGTGTTCGTGGAAGGCCACCGGGTCACCGACGCGGAAACCATGGACATCACCGAAATGGTTTTGAGCGGACTCATCAACAAGGACATCGTGGCGCTGGCGAACAAGAACGGCGGGAAGGCCGTGGGCGTTTCCGGCAAGGACTCCAACCTGATCGTGGCCAAAAAGAAGGAAGACAAAAGCGGCAAGGGGCTGGACTTCGGGCAGGTGGGCACCATCGTGCGGATCAATCCGGGCATCATCCAGTCGCTCACGCGGGACGGGTACATTCCCGTCATTTCACCGGTGGCGATCGGCGAGGACGGCAAAACCTACAACGTGAACGCGGACACCGCCGCGGGAGAGATCGCGGAAAGCCTCAAAGCGGAAAAGCTCATCTATATGACCGACATCCGGGGCATTTACCGGAAACTGGGTGACGAATCCTCCTTCATCCCGAGCATTGACGAGCAGGGGATCGCGGAACTGAAGAAAGAGGGGATCATCACGTCCGGTATGATCCCGAAAATCGATTCCGCCGTCAAGGCCATCAAGAACGGGGTGGAAAAGGTCCACATCATCGACGGGACGGTGGAGCATTCCGTGCTGCTGGAACTCCTCACCGACGCCGGTATCGGAACCGAAATCAGGCGCTGAAAAAATCGATTGACCCGAAAGGTTGCTGAAAGTGATTGCGCGTCCCGCGGAATTGGGCCTGACCCGCACCTTCCGGCAGGACACGATCCCGCGTGGTCACTTCCGCGAACGCGGGAGTCTGTTTATCATTTATCACCGCGAGAGATGCCCGCTTCCGCGGGCATGACAGATGAGAGAGTCGCACCTAAAAAACAGAATCAGGGGTTCTTTTTGATTTTCCGGTTCGCGTTTGAGAGCTCGGGACAGGCTTTCAAAAGGCCTCGCCATGACACTTTGTTTCACCTTTTAGGACAGCCGCTTCTCTTTGAGCCATCCGTTACCGGTCCACGCTGAAGCGGTCCGGGTTTTCCACCGTGCTGGGCCGCGCGTAAAATTCCCGGGAGTAGGGGCTCTTCTGCCCTTTTGTGTCCACCGCGCGGATGGAAATGAAATACGGTTTTTCGTTCTCCAGGCCCGTCAGGGTGACGGTCATAGGCGTCAGTTTGCCGACGGACGACGACGGGACGGAAACGGGGGACCTGCCTTCGGCGGCGTCGGCGCAGATGTAGTGTTCCGTTTTATTGCCGTAGTAAACCTCGTATCGGGCTATGTCGTCCTCCGGGCTCGGGACCCAGGTGATCCGCACGGCGGAATCCAGGGGCGTGGCGGAGACAATGGCCGGCGCGTAGGGCGGCGTGTCCTCAGTATAATCCAGGCGGACGGACCGGATGGTGATGCCGCCGTCCGTGTCCTCGTACGGATAGGCCAGGACCCGGAACTGGACGTATTTGCCCTCCGCATGGGCGGCCGGGAAACTGTCCAGCCCGTTCTGCACGGATACCCACGGGAGAACCGCGTTATCGGGCTTGAAATAACGGTCCGAAATCCGGTAGGAGAGCTTCAGGTGGGAGTAGTCCGGGGCCTCGAAATCGAACCGGATTTTCTGCAGGGCGCAGATATGGTCGCTCAGGCGGTACACGTCCGTGACCAGCCGTGATTCCCGGTTCCGGTGTTTTTTCAGGTAAAACTGGTCCCGATAATTCCGGGCGAACCGGAGATTGTCCAGGGCGAAGGACCCGTTCTGGCCGATCAGGATGGGCGTGGACAGTTCCGGCTTGACCCGGGGGATGAGGATGGGGGACCGCATGTTTCCGTCCCGCGTCACCCACCGGGTTTCCTGTTCCACGCCGTTTTTGAATGCGGACATCCTGCCGTTCAGGATGTTGAAGCTCACCGCGTGGTGTTCCCACGCGTGCGGAACGGAGTTTTCCTCGTCGCCCACTTCCACGCTGAACGATTCGCGGCCGTCGCGTTCCTGGGACCAGAAGAAATTCTCGAACCGGTAAACGATCCGGCCGTTGCGGAGAAAGACGGACAGGCCGTACACGTTCTGGTCCTGTTCGTCGGAGAGGTTGTTGCCCATGTAGCGGATCACGTACTGGTTGTTGTAGGTCTGGTAGAGATACAGCCAGAATTCGATGGTGAAACTGCCCGTGACGTTACCCGGGGCGAACATGGAGGACGGGTCCGGCAACAGGGAAATGCCGTGGTCGGAATAATAGAACTTGCCGGACGAGCTGCCGTTCACGAACTGGTACCGGTTCAGCTCGAAGCGGGAACGGATCACCTTGTAGTTCGGAATGGGGCGCGCCGTTTTTTCAAAATCCAGGTCCAGGTCCAGGTATTCGGGACGGTCCGCGGCCGTTTCGTCCAGGCGGTAAACCGTCCGGCCGTTCAGGGTTCCGGGCACGATGTTGTCCGTGTCCGTCACTTTCCAGGCGTCTCCCTCGATCGAGAGCGTTTTGAGTTCCGCGAAGGGCCTGAGGGAAAACAGGAGAGCGGTTGCGGACAGAACGAGGGCCGCGGTTTTCAGCGCGTGAATCAGCTTGTTCATGGATATAATCAAACCTCCGGCCTGTGCGGTGCGGACCCTCTAATTTTCGGAAGAAATCGGATTGGGATTAGCGGATCAAGCGGGGGAATTGAAAAGCTATCTGTAAACAGGGGCGGAAGTTAGAAGGGGCTACTTGAGCGTTTTTTTGGAAATCTTGACGGTTATGCCGTCTTTTTCGCGGTAATGGTCAATGCCTTCCTCTATGGTTTTGACGAAACGGACCATTTTGTCCACGTTGGACACGGCCAGGATCTTGAGAACCTGCGGCTGTTCGCAGATTACGCAGATCACCGAGGACTGCTTCATGGCGTTGGTGGCCAGCCGCATGATGATGCCCACGCCGGAGGAGTCGATGTAGGTGAGCGTGTTCAGGTCGATCACGAACCGGAAAATGCCCATCTTGTTGTAGGCCACCACTTCCTTGTACAGGAGGTCGAATTCTTCAACAAAGACGGTCAGTTCCCCGGACACCCGGATCACTCCGATGATGTCCTGCACCAGGCTGACCTGAACGTTCAGTTTGCTTTCCAAGAAAGAATCCTCCGGTCCGGCCGTCTTATATCAGGGGTTCCACGACGCTGTCGCTTTTGGTGGAGAGGATTTTCTTCATGTAGGTGATGTTGCCGGTTTTCTCCTGCGGTTCGATGGTGAACTCGTCCATGATCTTGCTGATCATGTAGAGCCCCCGCTTGCGGAGCTGGAACTGTTCGATCTGCTTGGGCGGGATGATCGGCTTCTCGATGGCGGGACCGTTGTCCTTGATGGAGATCTCCAGGGTCTGCTTTCCCTTGACCGCCTTGGACACGTCGATGCGGATGTCCAGGGGGAGGTCCAGGTTCCACTTGTAGGTGTGCTGGATCACGTTCAGGATGGCTTCGTGGACGCAGAAATGGATCTCGTGGGCGATCATGTCGTTGTCGCCGACGACGCGCAAAAGGATATCCAGGAGCTCCTTTTCGAATTCGACGACCTGTTCTTCCTTGCCGGAGATCGTGAACTTGAAGATCATCAGCTCTCCCGCTTATTACGCGCTTCCAAGCGAATCAAAATAAGGTCTTTTTGCGGTAAAATCAAGTTTTATTTATAATAGAACGGCCGTCTGGGTCCGTTCAAAACGGTCTAACGGGGAGAGCGAAATGGCCTGTAAAAAGTACATTTTCGTGACGGGCGGGGTCTGTTCCTCCCTGGGCAAGGGTGTCACGGCGGCCTCCATCGGCGTCCTCCTCAAGGCCGCCGGCTACAAGATCAACATGATGAAGATCGACCCCTACCTGAACGTGGACGCCGGCACCATGAGCCCCTACCAGCACGGGGAAGTGTACGTGACCGACGACGGGGCCGAAACCGACCTGGACCTGGGCAACTACGAGCGCTACGTGCGGGTCCAGACCTCCCGACTCTCCAGTTTGACCACAGGCCAGGTGTACCAGACGGTCATAGACGCCGAACGGCGCGGGGACTACCTGGGCGAGACCGTGCAGGTGATTCCCCACATCACGGACGAAATCAAGCGCCGCATCCGCGTGCTGGACGAGGGCAAGGATTCCGACGTCATCATCGTGGAACTGGGCGGAACGGTGGGGGACATCGAGGGCCTGCCGTTCATCGAGGCCGTGCGCCAGTTCTCCATCCAGGAAGGGCGCGCCAACGTAAAATTCGCCCACCTGACGCTGGTGCCCACCATCAAGGGTTCCGGGGAGCTCAAGACCAAGCCCACCCAGCATTCCGTGAAGGAACTCATGTCCATGGGGATCCAGCCGGATTTCCTGTTCTGCCGCTGCGAAGTCATGATGCCCGCGTCGCTCAAGACCAAGATGGCGCTCTTCTGCAACATCGAGGAGGAGTGCATCTTCACCGCTGTGGACGTCAAAAAGACCGTGCACGAAGTCCCGCTCATTTTCCATAGCCAGGGCGCGGACCGAACCATCCTGGACAAGCTGGGACTCCCCGTTCGCAAGCCGGACCTGACCAAATGGCGCAAGATGGTGGACATTGAATCCAACCCCGCCGAGCGCGTGACCATAGCCATGATCGGCAAATACATCAACCTGGAAGACACCTACAAGTCCGTGGACGCCGCGCTGAAACACGGCGGGATTGCCAACCGGGTGGGAGTGACCATCCGCAAGGTGGACGCCGAGTCCCTGGAGGGGGAGATCTACGAGAACGGCGTGTTGAAACAGGCCGCCGTGGACCACTTTGAAAGCCTGTTGAACAGAATCCCGGACGAAGCCGACCGGGACTTCCTGGACGACATGTATTACCGCGACACGGCCACCGGCTTCTGCGTGCTGGAGGAAGACATTACCGACAGGGACCTGCAGCGGGTCAAGGCCGTCCTCAAGGCGACCGGCTACAAGGGGCTCATTTCCGACGAGATCGACGGCGTTCTCGTTCCCGGCGGGTTCGGCAGCCGCGGCATCGAGGGCAAAATCAAGGCCATCCGCCACACGCGCGAGAACGGGATTCCCACCCTGGGCATCTGCCTGGGCCTGCAGTGCATGGTGATCGAATACGCGCGGAACGTGTGCGGCATTGCCGGCGCGCATTCCCGGGAATTCGTGGAGACGGCTGAAAACCCCGTGATCGAACTCCTGGCCAACCTGAAAAACGTGGTCTATATGGGCGGCACGATGCGCAAGGGCGCCAGCAAGTCGAAAATCCAGCGCGGATCGCTCGCGTTCGAGGTGTACCAGAAAGAGGAGATCGAGGAACGCCACCGCCACCGCTACGAGGTGAACCCCGACTACGTGGAAACGCTGCAGCAGAAGGGCCTGTCCGTGAGCGCCGTGGCGGAAGGGGGGCTGGTGGAGATGGTGGAAATCAAGAACCACCCGTGGTTTCTGGGAGGCCAGTTCCACCCGGAATTCAAGTCCTCTCCCATCGATCCGCACCCGGTCTTCGCGAGCTTCATCGGCGCCGCGCTGAAATACAGGAACAAAAAAACGGGGGCTTCCGCGTCATGACGCTGCGGGATATCGAAGATGTTCTCAGGAAAAACCGGGAAGCCATCAGGAATTTCGGCGTATCGGAAATCGGCGTGTTCGGTTCCTACGCCCGGGGCGATCAAAAAGAGGATTCCGACATAGACCTCCTGGTCAAATTCAAGCCGGACCAGCTCAGTTTCGATCATTATATGGAGCTCTATTTTCTTCTGGAAGACTCTTTTCAGAAGAAAGTGGATCTTCTCACGCAGGAACAAATCAGCCCCCTGATCCTTCCCGAGATCATGAAAGAAGTCAGATATGAAAAACTATAAATTCTATTGCTCTCACATTGCGAAGGAAAATGAATTCCTGCTTCGCGAAACGAATGCCATGACCTTTAAGGATTTGGAAAATGATGAGTTGAAACAGCGGGCCTTTATCCGAAGTCTTGAAATCATCGGCGAAGCCGCTAAAAGCATCCCGGACGGTGAAAAACCCGGGCATCCGGACATTCCCTGGCGTAAGATCACCGGCATGCGAGACAAACTGATTCACGAGTATTTTGGCGTCAACCTGGCGCTGGTCTGGAGCGCTATCCGTGATGAAATTCCCAAATTGAAAATATCCATTGATAAACTCCTGAACCAATGACTTTTCGTCATCGGGGGAGATCGTGAAAATCATCAAGAAGCCTTCCGAAATGTCGGTCCTGTCCGAGCAACTGATCCGGAAAAAAAAGACCATCGGGTTCGTTCCCACCATGGGCGCCCTGCACGAGGGGCATTTGAGCCTGGTCCGGCAGGCGCGAAAGGAAAATAATATTGTCGTGGCGAGCATTTTCGTCAACCCGACCCAGTTCGGTCCCGCCGAGGATCTGAGCCGCTACCCCCGGCCGTTCGAAAACGACAAAGCGCTTCTGGAAAAGGAAAAATGCGATTTTCTTTTTTACCCGTCCGCAAGGCACATGTATCCGGAAGGATTTGAAACGTACGTGGACGTGGAAGAATTGCCCGACCACCTGTGCGGTCTGTCCCGGCCGGGGCATTTCCGCGGCGTGACCACGGTGGTGGCCAAATTGTTCAATATTGTCCGGCCCGCTACGGCCTACTTCGGGCAGAAGGACTACCAACAATCCGTGATTATCCGGAAAATGGTCCAGGACCTGAACATGCCCGTTCAGGTCCGGGTCATGCCGGTGGTGCGGGAAAAAGACGGGCTGGCCATGAGTTCCCGAAACCGGTACTTGAGCGAAAAAGAACGAAAGGACGCGCCCGTGCTCTGGCAGGCGCTGACGGCCGGTTCGGACATGATCCGGACGGGGGAACGGGACGCCTCGGTGATCGTCAAAACCGTGCGGGACATGATCCGGACGGAAATTCCCTACGCGAAGATCGACTACGTGAGCGTCGCGGACCCGGAAACCCTGGAGGACCTGAAGGCCGTGACCGGCGGAGCGGTGATCGCCCTGGCGGTGTTTTTTGGAAAGACGAGGTTGATTGATAATGTGATTGTGCGGTGACACCGCTGGAGTGCCCTCGCCGGGCTGGCGTGCGCTCGCCGCGCCGGCATTAAGGGGGCCCGCCCCCTTATACCCCGGAATCGCGCTATGCTCTCTTCATGGGCAAAGCGTTGTGAAAGAAACTCACGGGGGTGGGAATCGCGCACACTCCGCATCCTGCGGAGGGTGCGCTCATCGAAGGGCATCCTGCCCTTCTCAGGAACGCTTCGTTTCTTTCACGGAGTAGAATCGTGAGCACAGCGCCGGAGGCACGAGGCCGTAGGTACTGGCGCGAACATGGATGTTCTAGCGCCAGTGCACGGGAGCCAGGATGGCACCTCGGCTACCCCTCGACGTTGCTCGGGGCAAGGCTCGGTGTAAAAGTCTCGGCTTCGCTCACCGCAGGCTCCGCTCGCCAACCGCGACCGAGGCGATGCCCTGACGGTTCGACGCGGCTCACCGCGGCGGCCGTGTCGAAGGGGGCGGTCGAGGGCAACCCTCCGGCTCTCCGCGCCCTCCGCAGCTGACTTTGTGTTCCTTTGTGTCTTTGTGGTTTACGACCAAAAAACCCCGAAATTGGTCCTCAGAACCCCACTATTCCCCTAAAAAGGGAGGACATCCTCCTTCTGAACCCCGACGTTGGGGTCCGGAAGGCCAATGTCCTCGTTCTGTAGGGCAACGTTGCTATCCGGAAGGGCAATGATGGCGTTCAGAGTGGCAACGTTCCCCTTCCGTAGGCCATGTTAGGGGTCAGGATTCAGGTTTTAGGGTTCCGGGGGTGGTGGTTAGGGTCTAGGATTTAGGGGTTAGAGTTTAGGGGTCGGGTTTTAGGGATTAGGATTCAGGAACACATCAGTTGGTGCATATTTCCCTGTATCCTAAATACTGGCCCCTAATGAGGACCTGCCTACCCTCCTAAATCCTAAACCCTAGCCCCTGAATCCTAATATGGTTTTGACGCTGCGGAGGGGGAGGAGGTATAATGGGATTCGTATATATATGAGTTAGCGGTCAGGCAAAAGAAACAAACCCGATGTAACATAAACATAATTCGGGAAGATAAATTGTGGTTACGATTCTAACTCTTATTTTCGCCCTGTTTGTGATAATTGCTTTCTCTATTGTTTTCCAGCAACTATCTGAAAGGAGAAAGTATCAAGACGCTGTTTATTTAGAGAACTTACAACTGATTACTGAATTTATTCATCGTATTCAATCACTTAACGATTATGTTACTTGGGTACACCGTGACCAGATAAAAACAGAATATTCGGATGTGAGTAAGTATTTTGCTAACAAAACTTATTATTACAAGAAAGAAGAAACCGTTAAGACATTTAATGATATATTCAGTGATTTTGACGGATATATTGCTCGATATAACCAAAATTACGTTAATAAACAAAAAGAAATATTAGAAAAGTATTTTGACAATATCGAAGGAAAAAAGCTAGATGATCAGCAACGGACTGCATTGATAACAGACGAATACTCGAATTTAATAATTGCTGGTGCGGGTTCGGGTAAAACACTTACAATCCTTGGAAAAGTGAAATATCTAATTGAACAGAAAAATATCAATCCCAATAACATCTTGTTATTATCTTTTACAAAAAAAACCGTAGAAGAGTTAAATGAAAGAATTCATAAATTAGGATTTGGTGCACTGGCAACTACTTTTCATAAACTTGGTTATGATATAATAAAAAAATACTATTCGGTCATTCCTGCCGTTACAAATGAAAACACAATGAGTGGAGTGATCAAAGAGTATTTAAAAACAGACATTTTCAACGATATGGAAGCATTGCAATCTTTTATTCAATACGTTGCATGCTATATGAATATTCCTGAAGAATTTGACAATTACAAGTCTTTGGGAGAAAAAATAGATACAGAAAAGGGGATTGATTTTCAAACATTGAAATCAAAATGCGAACCTTCAAACATCGTTTCAAAACCAAATCTAAATACCATGCAAGGAGAGAGGGTTAAAAGTGTTGAGGAACTAATAATAGCTAACTATTTATATCTGAATGGAGTTGAGTATGAGTATGAAAAACCATACCCTTATGGACAGGCAATGTATCGTCCTGACTTTTTTCTAACAGATTATGAAATATATTTAGAACATTTTGGCGTAGACGAATATAATCGGGCAAAATGGCTCACACCTTTTAATGAACAAAAATATTTAGAAACTATGCAATTAAAAAGGGAAACACACAAAGCCTACGGCACCAAATTACTAGAAACATATTCCTATTACAATAGAGATAAAATATTGTTAAAGAAGCTGAAGGAAATGTTGGAAGCGGAAAAGGTTGCTTTCAAGCCGAGAGATCCAAAAATAATTTACACAGAAATATCGATCAATGACATAAATATCGGCAAGGAAATTAATAACCTTATTGAAAGCTTTGTTAATCTAAGTAAATCAAGAGGTTTAAACAAGATTTCGTTAGTCAAATTGTTTTCGGATAAAACAAAATTCCAAAGCGACTTTATGCTAGAACGTCAAGCAATGTTCTTGCAATTTGCGCTTCCAATTCTTGAAAAATACGACCAAACTTTAAAAGAAAGAAATGAGATTGATTTCAATGATATGATAAATATGGCTACTGGTATCATAAAAAGTAATAAAATAAAATTCAACTATCAGTATATAATAGTAGATGAATATCAAGACATTTCGTATTCACGATTTCATTTGATCAAGGAAATTCGTGATTTATCTGGTGCAAAATTGATTTGTGTTGGAGACGATTGGCAATCGATTTATCGTTTTGCAGGTAGCGATATATCTTTATTCAGTAATTTCGAAAAATACCTAGGAATACATGAACAACTATTGATTGAACAGACATACAGAAATTCACAAGCACTTATTGACATTGCATCAAAATACATTCAAAAAAATCCCAAACAAATATCAAAATCCCCTAAGTCTAAGAAAGAACCTTTGAAAGACCCTGTTAGAATTGTTTATTACACGCAAGAAGAGATGGAAGATTCATTCATAAACGAAATACAAAATCTTGTAAATAGATATGGAAGCAAATCAATCTTAGTTTTAGGCAGACATGGGTTTGATATTAACGAATTAATAAAGAAAACCACAAATAGTAGGGTTAAATACATTGAGAGAACTGGTAAATTAGTAGTTAAAGGATTTGAAGATATGGACATTAAATATTTAACCGTACACAAGTCAAAAGGAACTGAGGCGGACAATGTAATCGTATTAAATCTTAAGAATCAATTGCTTGGATTTCCCAATAAAATGACTGACGACCCAATCTTATCTCTTTTGCTCAGTGATGACGAAGAGTTTAGATTTGCGGAGGAACGTAGGTTGTTTTATGTAGCGTTAACAAGAACTAAAAATGAGGTTGTATTACTTACCCCGACTGAACCTTCATTATTTATTGAAGAAATAATAAATGATAATATTTATTTGTTAACTTCTGCTGACGGATCGCTCAAAACTACAAATTGTCCATACTGTAAAACAGGGAAGCTTATTATTAGACAAAACCCATCAAATGGCACTCACTTTCTAGGCTGTTCACATTATCCTAATTGCGATCAAACGTTTAACAATTTAGAAATATTAGATGATGAAATCCTCTGCCCAAATTGCTATAGCGGCTATATGATAAAGAGAACAGGGAAATATGGAGATTTCTTAGGTTGCACGAATTATCCCAACTGTAAAAAAACAATAAAATTACAGTAATACTTGAACCGTTAACAAGTGCTTGATGTAATAGGGGCGGACGTATTTCGTTTGAAATTATGTGCTAAATATAAACACTGTGTTTCTTATCAAGTTTTGTGCTGAAAAGCGCCCATTACGCCAAGCCCCGAACAGTTATGTGAGAACATTGTGGGGTATTTCTTGAAAAGAGTTATAAAGGTAGAGTTAAATGATTAATTGTACCGTGAGAGTATTCACCTGACACTTTAGTCAGAGCCCAGCCCGCCTCTTAGGAGCGTCCGTGGCGCTACGCGGCCGGCGCTCCAAGCGCCTCTGACGTCAGGAAACGAGCATGGTCATCCCTAGCCCTTCGACTCGCGCTTTCAACGCTCGCTCAGGATAAACTTCGACGAGGGTTATCCTCTGCGTCTCTGTGTCACTGCGGCTGCCAAAACCCCGAAATTGGTCTTCAGAACCCCACTATTCCCCCAAAAAGCGAGGCCATTCCCCCTCAGAACCCCGCTGTTCCCCTGAAAAGGGAGGATATCCTCCTTCTGAACCCCGGCATTGCCGTTCCGAAGGCCGGTAACCTCGTTCGGAAGGGCGTTGTCCTCGTTATTAAGGAGGACAGCCTCGTTATTTGGGCCGATGACCTCGTTTTTAAGGGCAGTTTATGGGTCAGGATCCAGGATTTAGGGGCAGCCAGCTGGTTAATATATAACTGAACCCTAAATCCTAGACCCTGAATCCTAATAATGCTTTGACGCCGGGGCGGGGGAGGGGGTATAATTGGTTTCGCTTAGAAAACGAGCTGAAAGGAGAGCGGTGTGGCTCTAGTCAATTGCAGAGAATGTGGTAAAGAAATCAGTTCTAGCGCAAAAATATGTCCGAATTGTGGCGCAAAATTAAAATTAACCGGTTGCCAACTATTAATTCTTATTCCTGTTGTATTATTTTTAGTAATAATTATCATTACAGTATTTTTATCATTACTCTAGACAAGCGGAATATTTTATCTAAATCTAAATCCAGTCCTCTGATCCCTACTATGACCCGTCTATCCCCCTGAATCCCAAATCTTGGCCTCTAGACCCTAACAAGGACCTGCCTACCCCTCTGAACCCTAAATCCTATATCCTGAATCCTAATCATGCTTTGACGAGATGGAGGGGGAGGGGGTATAATGTGATTGCATTATAATAAATAGTTGGATATGTATGGGCAATCTTTGTACTATTGTTAATTGGCTTCTATGGCCAATCAGATTACTCATAAATCATGCGGATGTAATCATTGCGTTGCTTGCTTTCATTTTATCAATATACACAATCTTAAAATCAAGAAAAGATACAAAATACAACAACTTTATTAAGGCAGTTGAACAATATTCAACCAAAGATATGCACCAAGCAATAAAATCACTTTGTGATTTTGCAAGGGATCATAAATGCTATATTTATAGTGATGATACTGATATAGTAAAGAAGGATAAATTAATTATTTTAGTTAATAAATATCTTGAGTGTATAAATTCTTCAAATAATGACAATAATTTAGATGCTTACAGAAGAAAGATAATTAATTATTTTATGAACATTAAGGTTTTTGTTGAAAGCGGTTTATTGGATGTTAATTTGGCTAAAAGATATTGGAGCGAGGAGGCTCTTGATTATCTAATAAATATTGTTATTCCAATCGAATACATTGCCCTGCCAATTCACAATAAAAAGACTCTTCATGTGTGCGAAATAATCGAGTTCATTAATGATTTAGACTATAAGTTACCTAATGAAATATCATTGCTTCAGAAGGAATATGGGGTTATCATATCATGAAAGATATGCAAAGCTATTTTCGCTATATTTTACCGAGCCTGGTGTTTTTTGTTGAATTGATATTATATTTTTTACTTTCATCAGATCGTTATACTGTTCTCAATTATTTTCATTCATTACTAGTTAATGGTTCGCTCGGAAATGCAATTATTATACTTTCTGGCTTACTTGCTTCTGGAGGATTAGGTTTTATATTTGGTGTAATATATTATGCTTTTGTTTGGCGTTCATGTTATTCAAGCAATTTCAATGATATTGTTGATTATGCTGTAAATAATAATCTAATTATATTTAATAATTACAAAGATAATATTAAACTTGTTAATCAAAAGAAAAGGTCGTATTTAATCGTAAATTCAGTGATTGATCATTCAAAAGCGAATACGAATTTTAAATATGATATTACCAGAATGAAAAGATTGGCAGATGTTTCAACCTCGCTAGGTACAATATGTATTGCCTCAATTTCAGCATTAGCGGCCTGGTTATTAATAACTTTGTGCATTGTTTCTAGATCAATAATTTTCAAAGATACTTGTGTTATAGTAATTGCTGTTGTACTAATAATTCTTCATTTTATCAATTTTAAACATGCCATCAGAGACCATCAGGCTTTAGCTGGTTTTGTATTTCTGAATATTCTTAAGAATAAGAATACAAAGAATAATCAAACTCTCGAATACTATATTATTGATAACGATAAGTTAAGTAAAAAAGAAAGGCAATTGAATTGAATATGACGCAAATGAAACAAGCATCCCAAGTCGTTTCCAAACAGCGTGTAACTGACCACGGCGAGGTCTATACCGCGTCGCGGGAAGTCAATGCTATGCTGGATCTTGTCAAACAAGAAACGGAAAGAATTGAATCCCGTTTTCTGGAACCGGCCTGTGGAGCAGGCAACTTTTTAGCCGTAATTCTCCGGCGCAAATTAAGCATGGTTGAAACGAAGTATGCTAAAAGCCAGATTGAATATGAGCGTAATGCCGTTTTGGTTATTTCCAGTGTTTACGGCATCGATATTCTGGAAGATAACGTTCAGGACTGCCGGAACCGTCTTTTCGAGATATTTAATGAAAGATATGTGACTATATTCCAAAATCAGATCAAGAAAGAATGCCTCGATTCGGTCAAGTTCATATTAAGTAAAAATATCATTTGGGGCGACGCGCTGACTCTTAAAACCGTTGGGGTGACTCAGAATCCCATCACATTTTCCGAATGGTCGCCCGTTAATGGAAGCAATATCAAAAGGCGCGATTTTACTTTTCACGGACTTTTAGCCCATGAAGAAATAAAGAGCGAGCCGCTTTTTTCCGACCTAGGGGATGATGTATTTATACCCGATCCTGTCAGAGAGTACCCCGTTACTCATTTTCTGAGGCTAATTGATGCTGATTAATACCGGCTATAACCCGGATGTTTTATCTTGCCTTGCCAATTTAAGTAGTGACGAGGTGTTTACACCGCCACAGTTGGCCAACAGAATACTGGATTTACTGCCTGCAGATCTCTGGAAAAACAAAAATGTGACATTTCTTGATCCTGTTTCAAAATCAGGCGTATTCCTGCGGGAAATCGCCAAACGGCTTATTGCGGGTCTTGAAAAAGAAATTCCGAGTATGCAAAAGCGTCTAAATCATATTTACACCAAACAGATATTCGGTATTGCCATTACCGAGCTGACCGCTCTTTTATCACGAAGGTCGCTATACTGTTCAAAAATAGCGGATGGAAAGTATTCCGTTTGCAGTGCTTTTACAAATGAAGTTGGCAATATCATGTTTAAAAGCATCAAACACAAATGGGAAGACGGTAAATGTGTTTATTGTGGCGCAAGCCAAGTTGAATATGATCGCGGCGAAACGCTGGAAACGCATGCGTATCAGTTTATCCATACCGAACAGACGGAGGAGTTATTTAATATGAAATTTGACGTGATTGTAGGCAACCCGCCGTATCAATTGAGTGATGCCGGTGATAGCACAGGCTCATCCCCAATTTATCAATTATTTGTCAATACTGCCAAGAAATTAAATCCAAGATATCTCAGCTTTATTATTCCTTCGCGTTGGTTTGCAGGAGGCAAAGGCCTTGATGAATTCAGAGACAGCATGTTGAATGATAAAAGAATATCAAGATTGGTTGATTATCCTATTGCATCGGATGTATTTCCCGGAGTAAAAGTTATTGGCGGTGTTTGTTACTTCTTATGGGAACGCGATTACCAAGGAGACTGTCTTGTTACGACAAATATGAATAACAATGAAGACTCGATGAAACGAAAGCTTAATCAATTTGATACATTTGTCCGTTTTAACAAAGCGATATCAATCCTTGATAAGGTATTGGAGAAAAAATATCCATCGCTCAGCGAACAAGTATCCCGGCAAAAACCTTTCGGACTAAGGACGTTTATCAAACCAACTGGTAAAGGTAATATTAAGCTATATGCCAATAAAACTGTTGGTAAGATCGAAAGAAAGGATATAGAAAATGGTTTTGAATTAATTCCTTTATGGAAAGTGTTTCTATCTATGGGCTATGGTGAGGGCGGTGAAACCAGAGATTATCCACGTATGATTATGGGAAAACCAATAATTGCGCCCCCTATGAGCGCCTGCACCGAAACATATATTGTCGTTGGTGCATACGATAATCAGGATGAAGCGGATAATTTAAACAGATATATAAGAACAAGATTTGTAAGATTTCTTGTTGGGTTGCGGAAAAACACGCAACATATAACAAAGGATAGATTTGCATTTGTTCCAAAAATGAATATGAAAAAGAAATGGACAGATAAAATGTTATACTCGCATTTTGGTTTAAGTGACAAGGATATTGAGTTCATCGAATCGATGATTCGTCCCATGGATTCAGATAATGCTTAATATTACAATGCTATAAAAATTAAGTAGGTGGAGATAAGAGTGGCCGTTAAAGAAATATTTCCACAAAGGCCCGAAGTCAAGCCGATCATTTATGCTTATGAAGACACCAATCCGCAGTATAAGGGGCTATTAAAGGTCGGTTATACGACAAAAAGTGCCCAAGAGCGGGTGGCCGAGCAGTACCCAACGGTCAGGCCGGGGCCTTTACCTTACCGGATCGTTCTTGAAGAATCGGCCATGCGGGGAGACGGAAGCTCCTTTACTGACCATGATGTTCATCGCTATTTAAGATTAATCGGTATAAAAAACCCCGAGGGCGAGTGGTTTCAATGTTCGGTTGAGAAGGTAAAAGCCGCCGTGTTGGCTGTGAAAAGGGGTGAATTGAATGAGGAATCCCGCACCCTGGATTTTTCCATGCGGCCGGAACAAAAAGAGGCCGTCAAAAAAGCAATGGTCTATTTCAAATCATTCAAAAAGGAAAATCCGCGTAAAACACCTCACTTTCTCTGGAACGCGAAAATGCGTTTTGGTAAAACCTTCGCCTCTTATCAGTTGGCCAAATCCATGGGCTGGTCAAAAGTCCTGATATTGACTTTCAAGCCCGCCGTCCAGAGCGCTTGGGAAGAAGATTTGAAGTCCCATATTGATTTCAAAGGCTGGCAATTCATTTCCCGTAACGGTTTGACTTATGAGGAAGTGAAGAAAAACAAACCCTTCATTTGTTTTGCGTCTTTTCAGGATTTCCTCGGGCGTAACGAGGCGGGCGGAATCAAACTAAAAAACGAATGGGCTCATGCTATTCATTGGGATTGTGTTATTTTTGACGAGTATCATTACGGCGCATGGCGCGAGAATGCCAAGGAATTATTTGAGGCGGAAGATAGAAAAGAAACTGCCTTTGCAGAGGGCGAAGGTATTGAATATTTTGATGAAAGCATCATGCCGCTAACAACAAGCCACTATCTATACCTTTCAGGCACCCCGTTTCGGGCCATTACATCGGGGGAATTTATCGAAGAACAGATATTCAACTGGACTTATTCAGACGAACAGAAAGCAAAGGAAGATTGGAAGGACGGAGAAAATCCCTACGCGGCCCTGCCTAGGATGGTCATGCTGACTTACCAGCTTCCCGACAGTATAAGGGAAATCGCCCTGAAAGGAGAATTCAACGAGTTTGACTTAAACGAATTTTTCTCCGCCGAGGGATTGGGCAGTCGTGCGAAATTTGTACACGAAAACGAAGTCCAGAAGTGGCTTGATCTGATACGTGGTTCCTTACTGGAAACAACTGTCGATAATTTAAAACTGGGTGCGCAGAAACCCCCATTACCGTTTTCAGACGCTCGTTTATTGAATATACTAACCCATACTCTCTGGTTTATGCCCAGTGTTTCGGCCTGCCATGCCATGAAATCCCTGATTGGCCAAAAGCAGAATAAATTTTATCATGATTATCAGGTTGTTGTAGCAGCCGGTTCCGATGCGGGTATAGGAGTTGACGCACTGCCTCCAGTTTTGGAGGCAATGGACGACCCTTTGAAAACAAAAACCATCACGCTTTCCTGCGGTAAACTGACCACAGGCGTTACGATAAAACCGTGGACTGGTATTCTCATGCTGAGAAATACATCCAGTCCGGAAACTTACTTTCAAGCGGCTTTCCGTGTTCAGTCGCCCTGGACGGTGAGAAATCCGGATCATTCATCACCCAATAAAGAAGAAATCATTAAAAGTGAGTGCTATGTGTTCGATTTTGCACCGGACAGGGCTTTAAGGCAAATCGCGGATTATAGCTGCCGTCTGAGTGTTTATGAAACGAATCCTGAAAAGAAAGTAGCGGATTTCATTCATTTCTTGCCGGTACTGTGTTATGACGGAATGAGCATGAAAGAGATTGATCCGGCGGGTGTGTTAGATATCGCTATGAGCGGAACCACCGCTACGTTACTGGCGCGCCGATGGGAAAGCGCGCTTCTCGTCAATGTTGATAATGACACACTCCAAAAACTTATGAACAATGAAAAAGCCATGCAGGCGCTTATGAACATCGAGGGTTTCCGCAGACTGAATCAGGAAATTGAAACTATAATAAACAAGTCGGATGCGATCAAGAAGTTAAAGAATGAAGCGAATGACCGAGACCTAACTAAAAAAGAGCTGAAGAAATTGACGGAAGAAGAAAAGACCTATAAAAATCTCAGAAAGCAGATTCAAGAAAAACTCATTAAATTTGCGACTCGTATACCGATTTTCATGTATTTGACTGATTTCCGTGAGAGAACTTTGCGGGATGTAATTACCCAATTGGAACCAGGCCTTTTCAAGAAAGTAACGGGATTGAATGTGAAAGATTTCGAGTTATTGGTCAGCCTTAACGTTTTTAACAGCGCTTTAATGAATGATGCCGTTTATAAATTCAAACGCTATGAAGATTCGAGTCTGGTTTATACCGGAGTCAACAAGCACGAAGGCGAAGATATTGGACTCTATGACACAGTGATTGGTGCAAATGAATTATAAATGGATATCTAATACTCCTTCTCCGTTCTTGCTTCCGGCGCTGTGCCCTCGATTCTACTCCGTGAAGGAAACGAAGTATTTCTAAGAAAGACAGGATGTCTTTCGATGAGCAAACCCTCGCCACGATGGCGAGTGTTTGCGATTCTTACCCCCGCGCGTTTCTTTCGCAATGTCCTGCCCGTGAGAGGGCACCGCGCGCACCCGGGGTTTAAGGGGGCAGGCCCCCTTATGGCCACGCCGGCGAGGCGAAAAAAATACTTGGGGCCAGAGGGGCTCATAGCCCCTACTATTATGTAAACTCTGCGTCCTCCGTGTCTCTGCGGCTAAAAACCTATTCCTTCACCGCCCCCGCCAGGATCCCTCTCACAAAATACTTCTGCAATGCAAAGAACACCGCAAGCGGCAGGACCATCGAGATGAACGCCGCCGTCGTCATGATATGCCAGCCCGATTCCAGCGACCCCTTCATGCCCGCGATGCGGATGGTGAGCGGGGCCACGTCCGGCGTGCCGCCCAAATACACCAGCGCGATGAGGAGATCGTTCCAAACCCAAAGGAACTGGAAAATCGCCAGGCTCGCCAGCGCCGGGACGGACAGCGGCAGGATGATCTTGAGGAAGATCTGCCGGTGGGAGGCGCCGTCCATCTGCGCCGATTCCAGGATGGAGGACGGGATTTTGGAAAAGAAATTGTGGAGCAGGTAGATTCCGAACGGCAGGCCGTAGGCCGAATGGGCGAGCCACAAGCCCGGGAACGTGCCCGCCAGGCGCAGATCTTTGAGCATGACGAGCGTGGGGATGAGGGTGATCTGTAGCGGGATGACCTGCAGGGCGAGAATCGTGATGAACAGCGTTTTTCGGAACGGGAATTCCATAAAGGCGAACGAATAGGCCGCCAGCGACGCCACGGCCACCGGGATGATCGTGGACGGGATGGAAATAATGAGGGAATTCAAAAACGCCCGCGCGATGCCGGACTGGAAGAGGACGAGTTTATAATTGGACAGCGTAAGGCGATCGGGATGGAGAAAAGCGTTCCACCAGCCGGAGACGGAGAGATCTGCGGGCAGGCGGAACGAACTGACAAAGAGCGCGATGGTCGGGACAAACCAGATGGCCGTAAAAAGGAACAGAAAAAGATTCGAGAATATGAAGAATTTCCGCCGTCGTGTTTTCATCGCGCGTTTTTCCTTTCGCGGGAATAGTGGATGGTATTCAGGATCAGCACGGGCAGGACGGCCAAAAAGAGGATGACGGCCATGGAGGAGCCGTACTCCATCCGTCCTTCGTTGAAAGCCGTGCGGTACATACGGTTGGCGATCACTTCGCTCGCGCCGAACGGCCCGCCGCCGGTGAGGGTATAGACAATGTCAAAAACTTTCAGGATGATGATGGCCATGGTGGTGATGACGACGATAATCGTGGGCAGAATGATGGGAATTTCCACGAGGAAAAAAGTCTGCAGGACGGACGCTCCGTCGATTTTTGCGGCCTCGAGCACGTCCGTGGAAATCGAACGCAGAGCGGCGCTGAAAATCACCATGCAGTAGCCCGTCCACATCCAGATTCCGGACACGATGAGCGCGGCGTTGACGGTGTCGGGCCGGCCCAGGAAGGCGATACCGTCAAAATGTCCGGCACCGAACAGACGCAGGACGCCGCCGATGACGGCGTTGACCGTGCCGACGGACGGGTCCTTGTCGTACATCAGCGCCCAGATGACGGCGGCCGCCACGAACGAGATGGCCATGGGCAGAAAAATGAGAGTCTTGGCGATTCCCGACCAGCGGACCCTCTCCACGAACGACGCGATGGCCAGTCCTAAAACGACGGTCAGTATGGTAAAGGAAAAAAGCCACAGGAGATTGTTTTTGACGGCCGTCAGGAAATTGGCATCCCCGAGAAGTCGCGCGTAGTGGGTGAATCCGGCGAACCGGCGGCCGCCCGTGCGGTTCTGGAGGGCCATGCGCGTCGTCAGGAATTCCGCCGTCTGCTCCAGTGACAGGCCGCTTTTGAGGGAGCCGGGATCCAGAGACACCCGGTGCCGCGCCTGAAAATCGGTTATGGCGGCCTGCCAGTCCGTCAGGGACTGAAACCGAGAGGATGATTCGGCCCGGATTCCGCGTTCGGAAAAGTAGGAAAGAAGTTCCCTGCGGACCTGCCGCGCGTCCGATACCTGTTTTTCGGAGAAGCTCAGGACCACCGTTTCCACGGCCGGTTTGAGGAGAAAAGCCGAGAGCAGAACGATCGCGGGGGCCAGCCAGACGAACGCGAACCAGTCCCGATTTTTTCTTCCGGTGTTTCTCATCGGTTTTCCGTCAGTCGCTCTGCCGGGCCAGCTTTTCCATCTGCAGAAGGATGTCGTCCAGACTGTCCGGGTTCTGGAGATAGCGCTTGCACGCGTCCCAGAATCCGCCCTGGTTGCCGACCGCCGGCGGCATGAGGTCCGACGCGTCGAACACGAAAACTTCCGCGTTCCGCAGCATCATGGCGGATTTGAGGTTCAGCGGATCGGAGTAAGCCCCGGACGGAACGAGCTTATGGGGCGTCACGAACCCGTTCTGCGCGGCGATCGTGTTGGCTTTTTCGGACGTGAGCCATTCCAGGAATTTCCGCACCTCGGGCCGGTCGCGGAACGCCACGACCACGTCCGCCCCACCCACGACCGGGTTGGTGACGGATTCCTTGACGGGCGGGAAGGGGAAAAAGTCGATGTCCTCGCCCGACACGAGGTTGGTCAGTTGCGAACGGACGATCCCGCCCATGAAATCGCCCGCGTACGTAAGGTAGGCCTTCGGCTCCGCGAGAAAAACGGAAAAGCCGGCGTTCTGGAACGAGTCGGCCAGCGTGCCGTCGATTCCTCCGGCCAGGTTGTTGGAGTTGAGCGTGATCTCTCCCCAGGTTTCGAACGCCTTGCGGATGCGGGAATGGTTCCAGGGAACCTCGTGGCGGATCCATTTTTCGTAAAATTCCGGGCCGGACGTGCGGACGACGATGTTTTCGATCCAGTCGGAAAGAGGCCAGCCGATATCGGCGCCGATGGCCCAGGGGGTTTTGCCCGAACGGCGGATGCGGTCGGTCAGCGCGACCAGATCATTCCAGGAACGGGGAACGGACCAGCCGTATTTTCTGAATTCCTTCGGGCTGTACCAGATGACGGACTTGTTGGCGGCCTTGATGAACACGCCGTAGAGAAACCCGCCGAAACTGCCCAGATCGATCCACACGGGCGAATATTTTTTCTCCAGTTTGCCGTGGTCCAAGTAATCGATGGACTGGATGAGTCCCTGGCTGGCGAGTTCCTTCAGCTTGGAGGGATTGGGCAGGATGCCGATGTCCGGCAGGTTGCCGGCCTTTCCCCGGGCCGCGAGAACCGCGTCCAGGTCCCGGGTCGTCTCGAACCGGATTTTATATCCCGATCCTTCGGCCATCTTTTTGAATGTTTCGAGCTCGCTGCCGCCCCAGGTGCCGATAACGGTAATGGTGTTTTTGCCCGCCTGGCATCCGGATAAAAACAGAAGTGCCGAAACTATCGTCAGGGTCAGGATTTTCGCGATTTTCATGGGAGCCCCCTTGTTTATTGAGTCCGGCGAAACCCGCGCGGATATTTTCAGGAAAACCGGCCGGTCTGATGCGACCTGCACTGGCCCGTTTCGGACTCATCTTTACTTTACACCGAATGACGGTTCATGCCAAAATATTGGCCTGTTTTTTTGGGGGTCCGCGGCTGAGAAACATGACAGCGATTGAGGGATCCGTTAAAATGGCATCTCGGGAACCGGAACGGAGGTTTGCCATGATAGCCCTCGTCAGCCTGCTTGTCTTCATTCTGCTCTCGATCATCGTTGTCCGGTTTGGCTCCGTCGCTCTCGAGATGACGGGTCTCTCGCACGAAATCGCCTCTTCCCGGGCGCAGTCGGCGTTTTCGGGCGTCGGTTTCACTCCCCGGAATCCGAATCGGTGGTGACCAACCCGTCGCTGTCCGATCTCAAGGGCCGGTTCGAGCTCATTCTGGTTCTGGCCATCAACCGCAAGCACGGAAAGCGGCAGGAAATCATCGGCGCGCCGCACGGATCGATGGTGCTGAAATCGGGCGACGAGATGATGTGCTACGGTCACCGCGAATAACTCATCGAATTGTTATCGAAGCCGTCCGGCAGGAAGAAAAAAGCGGCGCCGGCGGAATAGGAGGCAAGACAGGATGATCCGGAACATCATGATGGCGGCGGCGGTTTTGGCTTTGTTTTCCTGCGGGGCAGACGGCAAACCGGAAACGAACACCCCCGGCGCCGAAAAAGCCTATGAGATTGACGGGCGTCAGGTGACCGGGGAAGAGTTCAGAAAATTCGTTTCGGATTTGAAGGAAGTTCCCGGGACATGGTATTGCGAAGAGACGACGGACGGCGGGACGACCGGTTATGACATGAAAGACGGGCGGGGTAGGGTTTACGAGTTCACATCTGTTTCGGAATCCGGGAAAAGCAGGAGTTCGATCCGGCGAAAAGCATTGCTGGAATAGGGCTTATTTCCCCGCCAGCAGAATCCCCACCGGAAGGCCGAAGAGGCTCTTCTGATCGTGGCGGAGAACCCGGAACCCGTTTTGTTCCAGGATGTTTCGGACGGGGACCGGCCGGCAGTCGATCACGGACGGGAATTTCCGGTGTAGGAACACATAGAGTTTGGTCATCAGGTTGGAACGCGTCCGGGCCTCGAGCGAAACGACGGAAAGCCTTCCCCGGGGCGAAAGAACGCGCCGGATTTCGTTCAGCAGTTTATCCATGTCCCGATCCGAAAAGAGTTCCAGCGTAAAAGACAAGAATACTTTTTGGAACGAATTCTTCGCAAACGGCATCCGGAGCGCGCTGCCGCGCACAAGCCGGACGCGTTTATCCATTCCCTTCCGGCGGAGTTTTTTCGCCGCAACGGCGAGCATGCCCTCGGACAGATCCAGGCCGGTGACGGAACCGCGCGGTCCGATCGATTCGGCCATCCGGATGAGCCCTTCGCCCGTGCCGCAGCCGACTTCCAGCACCGCATCGGTTTTCTTCAGATCCAGCGCGTCGATGCCGCTGTTGCGGAATGTCCGTTCCGACAATCCGGACAGCAGTTCGTACCAGGGAGCGAGTCGATCGTAGTTGGATATTTTCATCCGGTTTTATCCAGGCACCGGCGGACGGCCCGCTCCAGCTCATCCGCGTGATCGTGGCCGATCAGGATGTCCGTGTCCTCGGTATGGATGACGAGCACACGGGAGCGGTCCGTCATGATCATGGCGGGCTTTCGCGAAGCGAGGATGAAAAAACCCAGTTTGAACGGACCCAGGGACATTCCGTTCGTCCTGAAAACGGGCTTGAGGCCGGCGTCATTGGAATAATCGGCGGCGCTTACGGACAGGATGGCGCCCGCGTCAAACCGTCTGGATTTCTGGGGCGGGAAACTTAGAACGAGCGTCCGGCCGTCGAAGGTGACTTTGGCGAGTAGAGGCGCGGCCACGAGCAGAAAAACCGACAGGATGATCGCGCCCGAAAGCAGGACGAGCGCCGCGGGCCGCGACGGGCCCGCCATGCGGGCGTACACCAGGGCCAGAAGAAACACCAGCGCCAGAACGGCTGAAATATGCGCCACCCACGCAAACGCGGGGACCCGGGCGCGCAGGACGGTCATGGATTATTTCTTGTCCTGGCCGCGGAGAACCAGAGGGTTGACCCCCGCCATGTCCCCGATCACGTTCACCAGTTCCTGGTCCGTGGGCAGGACGAATTTCGTGTTGGATTTCAGGGCGGATTCCAGCGTTTCCAGTTTTTTCAGGATTTGCGCGTTGCCCACGAAGTATTTTTCGGCTGCTTCGTTGATGAGGCGGATGGCCTGGGACTCGCCTTCCGCGCGCAGGATGTTGGCCTGTTTGACGCCCTCCGCTTCCTTGATCTTGGCGCGCTTTTCCCCGTCCGCGGCGGTTTCCCGCGCCGTGGCGAAATCGATGGCCGCGATCTTCTCGTTTTCGGCCTTCACGACCTTGTTCATGGTTTCCTGCACGTCCTTGGGCGGTTCGATCTCCTTCAGTTCCGTGCGGACAATATCGATTCCCCACTTGTCGGTTTCTTCCGCCAGCGTCTTGTGCAGTTCGGAATTGATCTTGTTCCGTTCGCTGTTGGCGGATTTGAGCGTGAGCGTGCCGATGATGCTGCGGAGCGTGGTGCGCGCCAGGTTCACGATCTGGTATTCGTAGTTGTTCACGTTATACTGGCAGCGCTTGACGCTTTCCTCGTTGCCCTGCACCTTGTAGTAAACCTGCGCGTCCACCTTGGCGTTCAGGTTGTCGTTCGTGATGATTTCCTGGGGTTCCGCGTCCACCATGCGTTCGGTAATGTCCACCAGGTAGATTTTCTGGAAGACCGGGACAATGAAGTGGAACCCCGGCATCGCAAACCCGGAATACCGGCCCAGGAATTCCACCAGTCCGCGGTGGGTGGGCCGGACGATCCGCACGCCCGAAAAGAAGAAAATCAGCAGAACGGCCGCGCCCAGGGCGTAAGGCCAGACGGAATTCCATTCCATGGAGAACCTCCCGGTTTTGTTTCCCGATCAGCGCCGGCGTCCCACCAGCCGCAGCAGGAAGAGGAACAGGTTGATGAAATCCAGGTACAGGATGGCCGCGCCCGTCACGGCCTCCTTCAGGTCCTCTTCCGTTCCCTCGTTTCCGATGATGTTCATGTTCTTGATTTTCTGCGTGTCGTACGCCGTGAGGCCGGTGAAGATCACCACGCCCGCGGCGGAGACGACATAATGCAGGATTTCGTTCTTCATGAAGAAATTCACCACCATGGCGATCACGAGCCCCCAGAGTCCCATGACCAGGATGCTCCCGATGGAGGTCAGGTCCGTTTTGGTGAAAAAGCCGTACACACTCATGCTGCCGAACATGACGGCGGCGATCCCGAACGACAGCGCGATGGAGGTGGTGGTGTAGATCACGAAAATGACGGAGAGCGTGAACCCGGTCGCGACGCAGTAGATGATGAAGAGCGTGACGGCGAGCCAGGCGCGGATTTTCGGGATCAGCCAGAACAGGAGGAAGATGAGCGCGACTTGTCCGATGATGATGCCGAAGTACAGGGCCCGGTTCCCCAGGATGACGCGGTACAGCGATGGGGTCATGGCCGTGTAGAAGGCGATCCCGGCCGAGATCAGGAGCCCGAAAAACATCCATCCGAAAACCTTCTGCATGTAGTGGCGGGTTTCGGTTTTCACCTGTTCGGCGGTCAGGGCCATGGAGGCCTCCTTTTCAACAGGATATGGTAGGGGAGAACCGCTTCCCTGTCAAACGGCGGCCGCGCTTGCCGGATTGCACCTTTTCTGATTATAATTTCAGGACCGGGCGGGACCGTTCGGACGGATTCCCGCACCGGAATATTCTGGAGGCAATTTATGAAAAAGAACGTGGGAACCGTTGACCGGATCATCCGCATCGTTCTGGCCGTCGTGATCGCGGCGTTGGGCATTTATTTCAAGTCCTGGTGGGGGCTCTTGGCCGTCGTGCCGCTGGCCACCGCGCTCATCGGCTGGTGCCCGCTGTACGTTCCGTTCGGTATCAGCACCTGCAAAAAGTAAAACCGGATGTCCCGGATCCGGCCGGGGCGGTTGTAACGAAAATCAGAACGGAGGATAACCTATGAAACGAATACTGACGGCGCTGGGCCTGGTCCTGACCGCGGCCGCTATCGCGTTTGCCGGGAACACGAACTATTTCACGACGAACGAGCTGGTCCAGTTCGACGGCAAGGACGGCCGGCCCATGTATCTGTCCGTGGACGGACTGGTGTACGACATGACGGGCGTGGGCGCCTGGTCCAAAGGCGAACACCGCGGCGGAAAGATCGGGACGGATATAACCGCTCGGATCAAGGGCGCGCCGCACGGAAAAGGCGTATTGTCCAAACGGCCTGTGGTCGGCAAACTGGTCCCGGCGTTTACCGCCGAAGAACTGGCCCAGTATGACGGCAAGGACGGCCGGCCCATGTATCTGTCCGTGGACGGACTGGTGTACGACATGACGGGCGTGGGCGCCTGGTCCAAAGGCGAACACCGCGGCGGAAAGATCGGGACGGATATAACCGCTCGGATCAAGGGCGCGCCGCACGGCAAGGGCGTATTGTCCAAACGCCCTGTGGTCGGAAAACTGGTTTCTGAGACGGCTAAGAAGTAGTTGTCAGTAATCAGTTGTCATTAATCAGTTATCAGTTGCCAGTTGTCAGTGAACGGCCCCGAACACGGGTCGGGAACCGGCAACTGGCAACTGTCGATTAACGAACCGGCCGCTCCTTCCCGCCTGAAAATAAATCCGGAAATTTCATTCCGATTTTTCCGTTTTTCTCTTATAATAAACGGTTAAAACATCATGACTGATACGAGGTTTGAATCATGTTCGGCATCAACACCCACAACCACAACCCGGAAAACACACCGCCCGCGGAATCCCGTCAGGGATTTTTCGGGCTGGGGATAGCCCCCAAGATCCTGGAAATCCTGGACAAGATAAAATTCCAGAACCCCACGCCCATCCAGTCGAGCGCCATTCCCATGGCGCTGGAAGGCAAAGACGTGATCGGCATCGCCCAGACCGGTACGGGGAAAACCCACGCGTTCATCGTTCCCATGGTCCAGAACCTGACGCGCATGGGCGGCGACTTCACGGGTCTTGTCCTGGCTCCCACCCGCGAGCTCGCGCTGCAGATCGACGAAGCCGCGAAACACATCGCCCTGCCGTTCGGGATCCGGACGGCGTGCCTGATCGGCGGCGCGTCCATGAACGTCCAGATGGACCACCTGCGCCGTCATCCGCGCATTCTGATCGCCACGCCCGGCCGTCTGATCGACCACCTGGAACGCAGGACGGTCCGGCTGGACAAAGTGCGCATGATGGTGCTGGACGAGGCGGACCGCATGCTGGACATGGGCTTCGCGCCCCAGGTGGAAAAGATCCTCGCGTCCGTTCCGCGCGAACGCCAGACCATGCTGTTTTCCGCCACCATGCCCGAGGAAATCCTCCAGATGGTGGAAAATAACATGAAACTGCCCGTGCACGTGGAAATGGCGCCGGCGGGAACCACAGTGGACCGCGTCACGCAGGAACTCTATATCGTGTCCCAGGACATGAAAACGGGGCTGTTGAAGAAAGTCCTGCAGCAGTATCCCGGCTCCGTCCTGCTTTTCACGCGCACCAAGTTCCGCGCGCGCAAGATCGCCAAAAGCGTGCGGGACATGGGGTACTCCGCGGCGGAAATCCATTCCGACCGTTCGCTGAACCAGAGAAAGGAGGCCCTGCAGGGCTTCAAGACGGGTTATTACCGCGTGCTCGTGGCCACGGATATCGCGGCGCGCGGCATTGACGTGTCCCGGATCGAACTGGTCGTGAATTTCGACCTGCCCGACGAGGGGGAAAATTACGTGCACCGCATAGGCCGTACCGCCCGCGCGGGACGCGCCGGACGCGCGATTTCCTTCGCGACACCGGACCAGAAGAACGACGTGGCCAACATCGAACGGCTGATCCGGATGCAGCTTCCGCTGATCCGTCATCCCGAAATGCCCACGGAGGAGTTTGTGGCTTACCCGGAAGAGAGCAGGGGACCCAAGGGCGCGCCCCGATCCTGGCATTCCGGCGGACGCCGGGGACGCGGCGGGTTCGGCAGGAGACGGCGGTAGGCGAGTGGTCAGTTGCTGGTTGTCAGTGATCAGTTGCCGGTATTAAAGAACAACATTTTTCCAATATCCACTGGAAACTAGCAACTGACAACTGACAACTGACAACTAATACTGATATCCTAACTCCAAAGCTTTCCAGTTCAATTGGACCACCTGATCGCCTTTCTTTTTGAACTTTTCCGCGATGGATTTTTTCAGTTCGTCCAGTTTCAAAAGTCCGGTCGCCTTGGCCAGCGCGCCCAGCAGGATCACGTTCGCCATTCTGGGGTTGCCGATCTTTTCCAGCGCCAGTTCCTCCACGGGCATGCGGATCACCGTCCGTTTTCCGGTGTCCACCGCCTCCCTGACGACGGATGTGTTCAGAAGGACCAGTCCGTCCTCCTTTGTGCGCGGCAGGAATTTGTCCAGGGACGGTTTGTTCAGGGCGATCAGGATATCCGCGTTCGAGGAAATGACGGGGGATGCGATGGGCCCGTCGGACAATATCACGTGACAGTTGGCCGTGCCGCCCCGCATTTCCGCGCCGTAGGACGGGTAAAACGTGGATTTCAAGCCCTGCGCCATGCCCGCCTCGCCGATCATCGTTCCGGCCGACAAAACGCCCTGGCCCCCGAAACCCGAAAGAATGATCCGGCTGGTCATAACGCCATCTCCGCTTTTTCCCGCGCGGCCTTCTGGCTTCGCGCGCCGCCGGCCGTCTGGTCCTTGAATACGCCCAGGGGAAAAGTTTTGACCAGTTCGTCCATGATATACCGGTTCGATTCCGAGGGCGAAAGGCCCCAGTTGGTGTTGCAGTTGGACAGGACTTCCACGAAGGAATAACCGCCCGGGTTCAGCTGGAGCTGAAAGGCCTTTTTGATGGCCGCGCGGGTCTGGATGATGCCCTTGAAGTCCGCCACGGTGGTCCGGACGCAATATTTCACCGCCTCCAGTCCCGAGACCAGTTCCGCCATGCGGATGGGATACCCTTCCGTGGCCGGATTGCGGCCGGCGGGAGTCGTGGCGGTTTTCTGGCCCACGACCGTGGTGGGGGCCATCTGGCCTCCCGTCATGCCGTAGTTGGTGTTGTTGATGAAGATGACGGTAAAGTTTTCCCCGCGGTTGGCGGCGTGGATGGTTTCCGCCATGCCGATGGACGCGAGGTCCCCGTCTCCCTGGTAGCAGATCACCAGCCGGTCCGGCAGGGTGCGCTTGATTCCGGTGGCCACGGCGGCCGCGCGGCCGTGGGCGGCTTCGCTCACGTCAAAATCCCAGTAGTCGTACGCCAGAACGGCGCAACCCACCGGCGCGATCGCCACGGTTTTTTCGCGCACGCCCAGTTCGTCCACCACCTCGCAGATCAGCCGGTGAACGGTCCCGTGGCCGCACCCCGGGCAGTAGCTGAAGGGTTTTTCGGTCAGGCTGACCGGTTTGTCAAATACGGTGTGTGCCGGCATATACGCTCCTGTCCGGATTCCCGGATCAAAAAAGGGCGGCGATCTTTTCCGCCACGATCTCTTCTTCCGGGAATTTCCCGCCCATTTTCCCGTAGAAAGACACGGCCGCCTTTCCGTTCAGGGCCAGTTTCACGTCTTCCACCATCTGGCCCGCGCTCATTTCCACCACCAGGAATTTTTTGGCTCCGCTGTTGGCGAGCCGTTCAATTTCGCGGGACGGGAAGGGGTAGAGCGTGACGGGCCGCAGGAGTCCCGCTTTCAGGCCTTTTTCGCGCGCCTGCTGGACCGCGCCGTACGCGATCCGGGCGCTGGCGCCGTAGGCGACCACGACCGCTTCCGCGTCTTCGGTCCGGAAGCTCTCGAAGCGGACTTCCTGTTCCTCGACGGACCGGTATTTCTTCTGGAGGATGTCGTTGTTGACGGCCACGCCGTCGTCGTCCAGCCACAGGGACCGGACCACGTTCTTGGGGCGGTCGGAGGCGCCGGTAAGCGCCCAGGGTTTCGGGGTCGTTTCGGGTTTGCGGTCCGTGCGCAGCGTGACGCTTTCCATCATCTGGCCGACGATGGCGTCGGACAGGATCAGGACGGGTATGCGGTAACGGTCGGCCAGGTCGAAGGCCAGCATGGTCAGGTCCATCATTTCCTGCGGGGAATTGGGCGCCAGCACGATCAGGCGGTAATCCCCGTGCCCGCCGCCTTTCACGGCCTGGAAGTAGTCGGCCTGACCGGCCGCGATGTTGCCCAGCCCCGGGCCGCCGCGCTGCACGTTGGCGATCACGCAGGGCAGTTGCGCCGCCGCGAGATAGGACACGCCCTCCTGCATGAGACTGTAACCCGGAGAGGATGTGCTGGTCATGGCCCTTCCGCCGGCCGCGGCGCTGCCGAACACCATGTTGATCGACGCGACTTCGCTTTCCGCCTGGACGAACGTGCCGCCCACCTGGGGCAGGCGCCAGGACATATAGGCCGGAACTTCGTTCTGGGGGGTGATGGGGTAGCCGAAATAGTAACGGCAGCCGGCCAGGATGGCGCCTTCGGCCATGGCCTCGTTGCCTTTCATGAAGACGGTCTTTTCCATGTCAATCCTCCCGGACTATGCGGATGGCCACGTCCGGGCAGACGATCGCGCATTTCTTGCAGCCGATGCAGGCATCTTTCCCGTTGTCTTCCACGAACTGCCAGCCCCTGGAATTGAATTTTTCCGCCACGGACAGGATGCCTTTCGGGCATTCCGGCACGCAGAGCCGGCAGCCCTTGCAGATTTCGGGATCGATCAGGACTTTATGCCTCATGACTTGTCTCCCTTCTGGGCGTCCCGTTTCAGGTAGAGATTGAGCTTTTGCCGGCCCTTGCCGGACAGTTTTTTCAGCGACTCGACGGAGGTTTCGAATTCGGCGAGTTTTCGGTCCAGGGAGTCCAGGTTGGCCAGGAAGTTCTGGATCTTGTTCGTGTCGGGCTTTTTTCCCGGCACGTCCTCCAGGATGAAGTTGTACAAATCCAGGAAGACCTTGATCTTGTCCAGGGAAAAACCCAGGCTCTGGAAGGCCTTCAGGAGCATGATCTCGATCTTGGTTTTTTTATGGTAGAAACGGATGCCGCTCTTGGACCGGCTGAACGGGCGGATGAGCTGTTTTTCCTCCCAGTATTTCACGGCCCGGGGGGATACGGCGAACAGCCGCGCCAGTTCGCTGGGGGTAAAAAGGATCTTGCGGTTGCGCCTGGTCTCGGAGGGGTTTTTCCTGTTTTCCGGATTACCGAAGTTTTTCACGATTTTGACGGCGTCTTTGAGGGGGTAGCCCATGGTCATGAGGTTGTCCACGGACATGACCACGGCGCGGGAATCGCGGGCAAAATACCATTCGCTGTCTTCCCGGGGTTCGCCAATCGTGCTGATCACGCCTTCGTCCATCAGTACGATCACGTCATTGACGCTCAGTTGGCTCGATGAGAGGATGTCGTTCAGTGTCAAATGCTCTTCCATGCAACCCTTTACGAATATGTTAATTATAGATTATAGTATAAGTGTACGCACACTGTCAACTTTTGATCCATTTGACCTGTGTACGAAAGGATTTTCGTTATTGGACCGGGATTTCGGGCAGAAACGGAAGTGTTAAAATGCGGGATAGGTTATTCTGAACGGGAGGATTCCCGGGGTAAAGGCCCGGTTCCCCTGTCAACCGCTTCCTGAACCGGCTCCCGGTACTCCTGGAACACGACCGCTTCCCCCAGATCGCTGAAAAATTCGCGCACCTCGCTTTCCACGACCAGGCCCGGTACGACCGTGGTGCGGAACTGGTGCGGAACGCCGCTTTTGCGGATCAGTTCCACGGACCGTTTGATCCGGGACAGATCCAGGTCCGGGAGGTTGGCGGTTTCGGAGTATTTGGGAAAAATGTTTTTCAGGTCCATGGCCACGAAATCCAGGACCCGCGCGTCCAGATATTCGGCCAGGGTGTCCGGCAGGTAGCCGTTGGTGTCCAGCTTGGTCTGGAGACCGGTGTCCTTGCACCAGGTGAAAAATTCGCCCAGTTTCCGGCCCCACAGGGTGGGTTCGCCGCCCGTGACGCAAACGCCCTGCAGTTTTCCCCTGCGGGAAACCAGGAATTCGCGGATCATGTCTTCGGGAATGTCCTGCATGGAATTGAGAAGGTGCGGGTCCACCAGTTCCCGGTTGTGGCACCACGGGCAGTCAAAATTGCAGCCGCCCGTAAACAGCGTGGCGCAGACAAGGCCGGGAAAGTCGATCAGGGAAGATCTCCGGATGCCCTTAAACACAAATCGCTCCCGAACGGACGCTCGATCTTTTTCAATCCGGGGCGTTTGAAGCCGCTGGAAACGGCGGTATTACAAGCCCAGTTTCTTTTCGTAGGTGTTGCGTTCCCCGAATTCCTGCTGTTTGCCGGTGTTCCAGTGCTGGACGGGGCGGTAGTAGCCCACCACGCGGGAATAAACTTCCGTGGGAACGACGAGCTTTTTTTCCTTCTGTTCGGTCATGACTCCCCTCCACTATGCTCAGGCGCGACTTTCGCCTGTCAGATCGCTTCGATGTATTTGCCGTACTGTTTCAGTTCCTGTTCCGTGTGCGGCATGGGGCAGCACGGGTGTTCGCCGGCAATGTAGCCGTGAACGGGGCACACGGAGAACGTGGGCGTGATGGAAAAATAGGGCAGGCGGTACCGGGTGGCGACGGTCCTGACCACGCTGGCCACCGATTTCGGGTCCGTGATCTTCTCGCCCACGAAAATATGGATGACCGTGCCGCCGGTGAAACGCGACTGCAGTTCGTCCTGGTGGTCCAGGAGCTCGAAGATGTCGTCCGTGGCGTTCACGGGCAGGTGCACGGAGTTGGTGTAGTAGGGCGTTTCCTCGGAACCGGACGCGAGGATGTCCGGATACTTTTTCCGGTCCGCCTTGGCCAGGCGGTAACTCGCGCCTTCCGCGGGGGACGCCTCCAGGTTGTAGAGATTGCCCGTTTCCTTCTTGAAGGTTTCCAGGACGGACAGCATGAAGTCCAGGACTTTCAGCCCGAACGCGCGGCCCTCGGCGGAATGATACGGGACTTTCAGGAAATTCATGGCGGCCTCGTTCATCCCGATGAGGCCGATGGTGGAGAAGTGGTTGGTCCAGAAGCGGCCGCTGCGCTTTTTGATGTCCTTCAGGTATATGCGCGTGTAGGGATAGAGTCCCTTGCCGGTGAGTTCCTCCACGGCCTTGCGCTTCATTTCCAGCGATGTCTTGGACACTTCCATGATGTGGCGCAGGCGCGAGAAGAAATCGGCTTCGTCCGCCGCTTCGAAGGCGATCACGGGCAGATTCACGGTCACCACGCCGATCGAGCCGGTCATGGGGTTGGCGGCGAAAAGCCCGCCGCGACGGGCGCCGGAAGACGCTTCGTCTCCGGAATGGCCGGACGCCGCGGACACGCGGTCCAGCTGGGACCTCACCTCGCGGTTGTCCAGCCTGAGCCGGCAGCACATGCTGCGCGCGTCCTCCTCGTTCATGTCGGAATTGATGAAGTTGCTGAAGTAGGGCGTTCCGTAACGCGCCGTCATGGCCCAGATGGCGTCGTAAGCCGGGTTGGACCAGTCGAAACTTTTCGTGACGTTGTAGGTCGGAATGGGGAACGTGAACGGGCGGTTTTTCGAGTCCCCGGCCAGCATGACTTCCGCAAAGGCGCGGTTGATCCACTCGATCTCCTTCGCGAAATCGCCGTAGGTTTCCTCCCGGATTTCCCCGCCCACGATCACGCCCTTGTCGCGCAGGATGCCGGGGCACACCAGGTCGAAGGTGATGTTGGTGAACGGCGTCTGGAAACCGGTGCGCGTGGGGACGTTCAGGTTGAAGACGAATTCCTGGAGGGCCTGCTTGACGTCCTCGTACGCGAGCCCGTCGTAACGGACGAACGGCGCGAGCAGCGTGTCAAAATTGGCGAACGCCTGCGCCCCGGCCGCCTCGCCCTGCAGGGTGTAGAAGAAATTCACGATCTGGCCCAGCGCGGTGCGGAAGTGTTTCGCGGGCGCGCTCTCGATTTTTCCCGGGACCCCGCCGAAACCCTGGATCAGAAGCTGTTCCAGGTCCCAGCCCACGCAGTAGGCGGAAAGCGACCCCAGGTCGTGGATATGGATGGCCCCGGACCGGTGGGCTTCGCCGATCTCCGGCGTGTAAATCTTGGAAAGCCAATAGTTTGCGGTAATGGAGGAAGACACGTGGGCGTTTAAGCCCTGGAGGGAATAGCTCATGTTGGAGTTTTCGTTCACGCGCCAGTCGCGCAGATTCACGTAATTCTCGATGATATTCAGGCTTTCGTTCAGGGTTTTGCTGATGTTCCGGAGTTCGTTCCGCTTGGCGCGGTAGAGGATGTAGGCCTTGGCCGTCCGGCGGAAACCCATGTTCATGAGGGTGTCTTCCACCACGTCCTGGATGTATTCGATTTCCACCACGCTTTTGTCGAGCTTGCTCACCACGATGGCCGTGATTTCCCAGGCCTGGTTGTAGTTGCCCTCGCCGGTGGCCTGGAAGGCCTTGTGGACCGCGGTGGCGATTTTGGCGGCGTCGAATTCGGACACGCGCCCGTCCCGTTTGGTGACGAACGCGGCCTGGTCGATGGATTTCTTGGAACGGACAAGGTCCCGGACGAGTTCTTCCATTTTAAAATCCCCTCCCCAGTCTGCAATCCCACTGCAGGTCCGGCCTATCAACAGACTCCGGTCCAGACGATCGGATCAGATAAACTTCAGCACCCTCAGGACAACAACGATCAGCGTGACGCCTAAGCCCAGCATCAGCGCGCCCACCAACAGCATTTCCCGGTTGCGCGTCAGGGCCGGGACCTGGGTTTCCGGGAAGAGATAAATCTTGTTCTTCCCGTGCGGAACCAGGAACATCCCGTTCACCAGGGCCGCGAACAGAATGAAGAGCGCGTCCGGTATGGTGACGTTCAGGTTCCGTTCGATCATATCCTTGAACAGGACGATATAACCCAACAGCAGGAAATCCACCGCGAAAACCGCCGCGGTGACGGCCTTGTTCCGGAAAAACCGGTAAATGTTCCGGTTCCGCACGATGGCCTTGATGTCCCGGACCAGGTCCTTGAGGTTTTCGTCCGCCGAGTCCGCCACGTAAAGGCTGTAATATTCCGGCGAGATCTCCAGCACCAGGTTCGCGGCCACCATGGTGGCGAGCGACGCCTGGACGCTCATGTAAAAACACCGGTACTCCACCGGCTTGAACTTGTCCCTTTTGATCAGGTCTTCCAGGTCGGACAGTTCGTTGATCCGGTTTTCCAGGCGTTTGCGCCCGATCTGGATGTCCACTTTCGGGAAACGGCCCTTGGTGACCGTGATCAGCTTGACCAGATCGCTCTTGTACAGCGAGAGCATGAACGGAGCGAACGAATAGGTCGCAAAGGATTCCTGCATGCTTTTTTTCATTCGATGCTCCGTCCGGCACCCATCCGGCGCCGGTAAAACGGCGCTTTGCGTCCGGGAGTTTTTCTGGCGTTCCTGCCGCTCACAGGTCCTGCTTCAACAACACGGAAATTTTGACTGGACCGGAAAATTTTTGACTGAAGGCTTTGTTTATTGGCGAACGATATTATAGTGGAAAATCTTTCGTTGTAAAGAGTTTGGACGGAAAAATTATTCCGCGTGGAAATTGGGAAAAATCGTGTCAAATAAACCGCATCGAAGGTTTGGGGTTTCCGGCCTGCGACCGTCGGAATAAAAAAAGCGCCCCCGCTCTGGTGTCAGCGGGGGCGCCGTGGCTATGATGAATCGTCAGTTCTAACGGTTGGTCCCGGTCCGCTGTCCGCCGACCTCGTCCTTGGCGGCCTGGATGCGGCGCTTTTCCTGCTGATAGAGATAGAGGTCTTCCACCATCCGCTTTTCCTCGATGGCTTTGCGGCGTTTCATCTTGGCGGTGATGATGCCCCACACCTCTTCGTCGCGGATGTCGTCGGTGAACGTGGTGTCCACGATGTACGGCGTGTATTCCATTTCGATGGACTTGAAATACACCACAAAATCGCCGCCGATCTGGTCGGACGGGCGGTAGATGACCAGGGAATCGAACATCATGAAGGGGATGTCGTAGGGGTAGAGCGGTTCGCGGGACAGGCTCTTGGCGATCACCGTTTCGGTATAATTGGGGTTGGTCCACACGAGCTTGCGCCATCCGTCAAAATGGATCCAGCCCAGGAAGAATTCGTGGATCTTGCTGTAGCGGTCGATGAGGCGCACGGCCAGGCCGTAGCGGTAGTTCCGGCCGCTGACCCAGATGGACATGGTCTTGATTTCCGCCACGTTGGGCATCACGCCGTTTTCGGCGTTGGCGTACTGGCCGTTTTCGTCGTAAATCCGGATGGGGAAAGGCGGGCGGATGATCGCGTAGGAATTGTTACGCCAGTTCGGGAAGTGGATCCGGGCGCCCAGGACGGTCTCGAACCGCTGGCTGGCCACGGGGCGGCAGTAGCTGTAAATCCTGTTGGCCATCCCGGACGAAGTTTCGTTCAGGTCCACTCTCCAGTTTTCCAGCAGGTAGTCCCTGTAACCCAGGACGACCTGGGGCTGGCCGTCAATGTTCGTCACGTAGCCCTCTTCGGGTTCGGTGTACTGGGCTTTCAGGTTCTGATCGTATTTGGAAAAATCGATCAGCGTCCGGCTGATGACGGAGAATCCCGCTGCGGTTCCCGTGCAGATCATCAGGACCGTCAGGATGAGTTTCTGGAACTTCATAACCCTCTCCTTCTGCGCCAATGCGGCTCTCGGATAACATAGTAAAAATCGGAAGTTTTCTTAAATCCATTACCTTTTTGGGCCCTATTTTCAGGGTTTTAAAATAGTGGTTATTTCGATGATTTTTGCTTATCATATGGGCTGATATTCAGGGCTGAAGGGCAGGAAAACATGGCCAAAAGGGAAATTATCACCTACGGAAACCCGCTTTTGAGGCAAAAATCGGAGGAAATCGGCGGCATTACGGACGAGATCCGCCGGATCGCCGCGGATCTTCACGACACCCTGGCTGACGAAAACGGGATCGGCCTGGCCGCGCCCCAGGTGGGGATCTGCAAGCGCATCCTGGTGGTGGACCTGACGAAATCCAACGGCGAACGCAAGATCACGCTCATCAACCCGAAGATCATCCACCGTTCGGCCGACGAAGAAGACTACCAGGAGGGTTGTCTCTCCTTTCCCGAAGTGTGGGGCAGCGTGCGCCGGCCCAAAAGCATCAAACTGAAAGGGACTCTGTTGTCCGGAAAGACGTTCGTGATCGACGCGGACGAACTGTTCGCCCGGGTCCTCCAGCATGAAATGGACCACCTGGACGGCGTTCTCTTCATAGACCACCTGTCCCCCGAGGACAAGACCGCCAACGCGGAAATCCTGGAAGCCCTTCTGGAAAAAAACCGCGCCAAACTGGGGAAAATCCTGCTATGAAACTGGTTTTCTGGGGGAGTTCGGATTTCTCCATGCCTTCCCTGGAACTCTGCCACGAGGCCTTCGGCGTGGCGGCCGTGATCACGAACACGGACGCCTGCTGCGGTCGCGGCATGAAGGAAATCCGAATGACCCCGGTCAAGCGCTATGCGTTGGACCGCGGTATTCCCGTGCTCCAGCCGTGCGACCTGAAGGACGCATCCTTCCAGCAAGAGTTCGCGGCCCTGCGGCCGGACCTGTCCGCGGTCGTGTCCTACGGAATGATCATTCCCGAATCCGTGCTGCACCTGCCGCGGCTGCGTTCCGTCAACGTCCACGCATCTCTGTTGCCGAAATACCGCGGCGCGTCTCCCATCCAGGCCGCGATCGCGAACGGGGACACAACGACGGGCGTGACCGTACAGGCCATGGTGAAGGAACTGGACCGCGGCGATATCCTCCTGCAGAAGGAAACGGCCCTGGCGCCGGACGAAACATATCCCGGCCTGTGCGGCCGGCTGGCGCGCATGGGTGCGGAAATCCTGGAGGAAACCGTCCGGCAGCTGGAGAACGGAACGGCCCGCCCCAGGCCGCAGGACGAATCCCGGGCCACGCTGACGCGCCTGATCCGGAAAGAGGACGGCCGCGTCTCGTTTATTGAAAATACGGCACGGGACATCTATAATAGATGGCGGGCTTATTGCGCCTGGCCGGGCGTATTCACCCAATACCGCGGCGGCCCGGAGCGCGAAGGGACAACGGTCTATCTCACGCAGGTGGAGTTGTCCGGCGAATCCGGCGCGCCGGGGACCGTGATCCGGGCGGACCGGAACGCCCTGGTGGTGGCCTGCCGCGAAGGGTCCGTTTCCGTGAGGAGAATCAAACCCGCCGGGAAAAAAGACATGGATTTTGCCGGGTTCATGAACGGTTACCGGCCGGCCGCCGGAAAGCCTTTTTAGACCGGACCACACTGGGAGACGCAGGACATGGACGCAGCTCGGAAATTTGATTGGCGGGAAGCCTACCGGAAATTCCGCGCCGCCGTGAAAATGGCGGAAACGAAAGCCCGGGATTATTTCAGCGCCAGGGGCGCCGACATCTACACGCGGTTCATCCGCAGAATGTTTTTATTCCTGATCATCGCGGGGCTGTTGGCCGCCGCGGTGTCCGTGGCGGTCCTTCTGGTCGCCAGTCTTGCCAAACCGCTCGCCAAGGTGCCGTCCGTCAAAGGTATGAACGTGGTGGACGCGTCCATCGCGGTGCAGGAAAAGGGGCTGGCCGTGGAAGTGGACGGCAAGTTCGACGCCGGAATAGAAAAATTCACCGTGATCGAACAGTTTCCCCGTTCGGGCATCACCGTCCGCAAGGGGCGCACCGTCACGCTTCTGGTCAGCATGGGCCGGGACGTCTATACCGTCCCCAACGTGACGGGAATCTCGCGCGCCGAGGCGGAAAAAATCCTTTCGGAAAAAAACATCGGCTACGAACTGACGGTCATCCAGAACGCGGATTACGCCGTGGACACCGTGATCAGCCAGGACCTGGCGGAGGGCCGGGAAGTGGAGCGCGCGGTCAAGATGAAACTCCTGGTGAATTCCGACGTGGCGCGCGGGGAGTTCCGCGTGCAGGATTACACGCGGCAGGGAGCGGACCTGGTGGTGAAAACGCTTCTGGCCGCTTCCATCCAGCCCGTCCTGGAGAAAATCCCGACCAGGAATTCCGACGAGGACGGCATGATTTTGTCCCAGAACACGGCCGCCGGCACGGTGATCCCGCGCAATTCCGACCTGAAGCTGCAGGTGGGCGTGTACGGGGAAGACGACCTGGAGCGAAGCAAGTTCAATTACTTCATCTTTTCCTATATGCTGGGTTCCATGGGCGGGACGGTGACGAACGAAACGGCCGATCCCGCGGCCGGACAGCCCGTGGTGCGCGTTCTCATGACGGACGAACGCGGCCAGCAGCAGGAGATCCTGGCCAAGATCGCCGTGCCCAACGAATTCATCGTGGTCACGTTCAAGGCCTACGGGAAAGCCCGCGTGTCTCTGGTCATCAACAACAATTTCGTGAAGGAAACGGAATATGACGCCCCGTAAAAGAAGCGCCTGGGCAGGACAGCAAATGGTCATTTCGAGCGGAGACGAGAAACGGCCATTTGCATATCGGAATATTGCATCCCTCGTCTGTTTCGACGGAGTTTACGCTGAGCAAAGTCGAAGCGCTCACCACAGGTCCGCTCGGGATGACCTGTCTGTCAATGCGGCTTTTATATTCTATTATGGTGTCGAGGCATGAGAAAGATCGCCCCGTCGCTTTTTGCCGCCGATTTTTCCGACCTGCCCCGGGCGCTGGATCTGTTCCGGCGCGCGGGCGTGGACAGCATCCATTACGACGTGATGGACAACCACTTCGTGCCCAATATTTCCTTCGGCGCCAAGGTGATCGCGGACGTGGCGGCCAGAAGCGGAATCCCGTCCGACGTGCACCTCATGATCGACCTGGACACGCCGGAACGCTACGGCGCGTTCCTGGAACTTCCGGTGGAACACATCACCGTCCATTACGAGTCCGCGCGTTCGGAAATCTTTCCCGTGCTGGAAGCCGTGCGCAAGTCCGGAAAAACCGCCGGCGTGTCCGTCAAACCGTCCACGCCCGTGGAGGACCTGCAGCCGTTCCTGGACCGCATCGATCTGGTGCTCCTGATGAGCGTGGAACCGGGTTTTTCCGGGCAGAAATTCATGCCGGAATCCTTCGCGCGGCTGAGGGAACTCAAGAACCTCATCGGCGGCCGCAAGGTGGACATCCAGATCGACGGCGGCATCGGGCGCGACAATTACATGCAGGTGCTGTCCTGCGGCGCGAACTATCTGGTCATGGGCTCCGCGTTTTTCACGGACAAAAACATAGAGGAATTCTGCGCCAAAATCCGGGAGCTGTGACGCGGCCGCGGTCAAGGAAGTTTTCATGACGGTCCGGGCGTTCGTTCTGCTTTTCTTTTTCTGCGTTCCGCTGGGCGCGGCCACGTTCAATTCCTACCTGGAGAGCCTGATCGGCGCGAGCCAGGGCCGACTGGACGGTTTTCCGGACAAGTCCCGGAACCTCCTGCAGGCGTTTTCCCTGGGGACCGCCCTGCCGCGGGAGATCCTGGTGTTCGGCAAAGGGGACGCGAATTCCCTCCTGAAATACGGCGCGCGTGTCCAGACCCGCGCCGGGAAATTTTTCACGGCGCTGGTCCCGCTGACCGCCCTGCCCGCGCTGAAAACCGAACCGTCCCTGGACTTCCTGAACTACACGCCCTTCGTGAAAAGGCACATGGACCAGGCGCGCGTGACCGTTTCGGCCCACCAGACGGAAGCCGCCGGCTACCGGGGCAACGACGTGATCGTGGGGATCGTGGACACGGGCATCGACATCAGCCATCCCGATTTCACCACGGACAACGGCCTGTCGCGCATCCTGTTTATCTGGGACCAGACGCAGTCCGGCGGCAACAGGCCGTACGGGTTCGACTACGGGCGCGAGTGGACCAAGAACGACATCGACACCGGCGTCTGCACCTCCCGGGACGCAATGGAAGACGGACTGATTTACCACGGCACCCACGTGGCCGGGATCGCGGCGGGAAACGGGAGCGCTTCAGCCGGAGTTTACGGGGGCGTTTCGCCCCAGGCGACGCTCGTGGTGGTCAAATACGCCTTCGACAACCTGGGCGGCATCCTGGACGCGGTGAGTTACATCATGTACAAGGCGAGGCAGTACAACAAACCCTGCGTGATCAACCTGAGTTTGGGGTCCATGTCCGGAAGCCACACGGAATTCGACGATTTCAACATGGCCATGGACGCCGTGGTGGATTTCTACGGGGACGCCGGAAAAATTGTCGTGTGGTCAGCCGGAAACAGCGGGGACGAACCGGTGCACACCCGGCATCTCACGCCCGTGGGATCGACAAACTCGCTGTCGTTCTTTTACAGCGGCGGCTCCAGCGTGTTCATGGAATACTGGTATAATTTTTCCAATCTGACAATAGCCCTGGTTCAACCGAACGGCCAGACGAATGTCTGGTTTACCAATACGTCCAGTTTCTCATCCTATCAAAATTCAGACCTGGAAATGCAGTCCTATGCGAACGGCGCGAACGAAAAATGCCTGTCCCTGTACCTGAATTCATCCAAGAACGGGACGTGGCAGATCGTGTTCGCGCACCGTCCTGTTCCCGTTGCGGTGGACGGATATATTGTTTCCTCTTCCTCAACCATGAACCAGTTCAGCGCGCCGGATTACTCCGGAACTCTCACAGGCCAGGCCGCCCAGAAGAAGGCCATTTCCGTGGGCGCGATGGTGACGCGCACGGACTACACCAATTTCCTGGGAGTGCCGGTCGCCTCCGGATCGACGCTGGCCGACATTGCCGAGTTTTCCAGCCGCGGACCCACGCGGGACGGCAAAAACCGGCCGGACGTGGCCGCGCCGGGCGCCTATATCATCGCGCCGCTGGCCTACAGTCAGAATTTTACGGACAAGGTGAATGACTACTATCGCGCGCTGCGCGGAACCAGCATGGCCGCGCCCGTGGTGACGGGCATCATCGCCCAGATGCTGGAAAAGGAACCCTACCTGACCGCGGAGGACGTGCGGATCCGCCTCACGGCCAACGCGAAGACCAACGCCTTCAAGTCGAACCCCGGCGTGTGGACCAACACCTTCGGCTACGGCGTGGCGGACCTTGCGTTCCTGCTCACCGCGGCGCCCGTCAGCAACCGCCTGGACGTGTCCGTCAAAAACAATATCCTGAGCGCGACCGGGGACAAGGACAACAAACTCTACGTCCTGTTCCGCTCCAACAACGCGCAGGTGGGAAAAACCGTTCGGGCCCGCGTGTACGACAAAAACGGCGGCCTGGTCCGGGATTACGGAGAGGCCCGCATCGATTCGGTGCAGGTCAAGGAGTATGTCTGGAATGGTCAAGACCAGTTCGGGCGCACCGTCCAGCCGGGGATCTATTTCCTGGTGGTGTCGGTGGACGCCTCTTCTGTGCGCCATCCTGTTCTGGTGGTCCGTTAGTTTTTCGGGCGGGACGCCGGCCTACGGGCTGTTTTCCTCCGAATTCTTCCTGCCCAACCGCACGGACGTGATCGCCACAGGCGGCATATTGTCCCTGGACCGGGGCCTGCCGCAGGACCGCGTGAGCCGTCTGGACATCGCCACGTCCTGGTTTTACTTTTCCGCGCTCCGGAACACCTTCACGATTTCGGATTTACTGCCGGACACGGCGTTCGCCGCGGACATGATTTACCTGCCCGGTTTTGTCGCGTATGACGACACGGGCGCCTCCAACATGGTTTTTCCGTTTTCTTTCGCCCTGAAAGGGCAGTGGACTTTTTTAAGAACGGGCCGCTGGCTAGCCGGTGCCGGCGTTTACGCCGGGCTGGAACTGATTCCCGAATACACCTACATGTTCAATCCCGTTGGCGGCGCGCGGGCATACGGCCAGTGGAACGCGCTGGATTTCCTGTTTGTGGGGGTTTCAGCCGGGCTGTCTGACATCCGCGCCTTTTTTGCGGAAGCCGCCTTGCTGTACCGGCTGTCCGCCCTGGACCTGATGGCCGCCTTTTCGCTGGACGGAGACTACAAAACGCTCAAGGCGGGACTGGAATACCGCGTGACGCCGGGATTTTCATTTCTGGCGGGCGGGAATTATACCCTGGAATACGGCGGCTGGAACGCCACCGGCGGTCTGAATTTTTCCGGATTTAGCGTGTTCGGCATCCCCACGCGGATTTCCCTGGGCCTGCAGTACAACCTGATCGCCGCGCTCTCCGGCACGCTGTGCTGGACCATGGAATTCGGCCGGATGAATCCGGCTTCTGCCGAGTCTCGAGACCAGAAATAAGAATCAATAGATTCCTTAAACCACAAAGACTCAAAGTCACAAAGAGAAAGATAAAATTGGTGTCTGCCCGTGTTCGAAAGATGATCTTCGTGCTCTTTGTGGCTTCGTGGTGAAATATTCCGCGGGAGGTTGTTTTGCTCCCGAAAGTCATCATCCATAACGCCGTGAGCGTGGACGGACGGCTGGACCATTTCCGCGGCGACATTGCCCTCTACTACGAACTGGCCGGACGCTTCCAGGCCGACGCCATGCTGTCCGGAAGCGGCACGATCCTGGCCGCCTACCGGGACAACGGCCGCAAACCGCCGGCCCGCGACGCGGAAAAGACGAGCGGACAGTGGCTCGTGATCGTGGACACGCGGGGCCAGGTGAAAAACCTGGAGCGCATCCGCAGCGAACCGTTCTGGAAGGACGTGATCGTCCTCGTTTCGGAAATTACTCCGGAAGACCACATCGCCTTTCTCAAGTCCCTGGGCGTGCCCTACATCCGCGCCGGAAAAAAATTCGTGGACCTGCGCCGCGCCCTCGAAGAACTCCGCAAGAAATACCGCATCGAGACCATCCGCACGGACAGCGGCGGGCCGCTCAACGGGGCGCTCCTGCGCGAGGGCCTGGCGGACGAACTCTCCCTTCTGGTGTGCCCCTATCTTGTGGGCGGGCAGACCAACAGCGGGATCTTCATCGCGCCCGACCTGGAAAAGGGCGGAAAAACCGTGCCGGTCACTTTGTTCCACACCGAAACCCTGCCCGACGGGTCGGTGTGGCTGAGGTACCGGATCGGGAAGTAGATAATGAAAATGCTGCCTTCGACGGTTCGACAAGCTCACCGCAGGCTCCGCTCAGGGTGACGGCTTGGGGCAGGCGCGGAATCCGATCACGCGATGACGCAGAGAACTCATAAAGGAGTGTGGCGGCCTCGACTTCGGCCCCTCGATAGTGCTGCTGGACGAGGAAGCCGTAAACCCGTTCGGCTGAGCTCAGGGCATCGCTCGGGGACCGAAGTCTCGGCCGAACCGGTCGTCGAGTTCACCGCTCCTTGCTTTGCCGGACTATCGAGACGCCGGTGAGGCCGAAGTCGAGGCCGTATATCGAAGGGCCGGGCGAACGGCTAAAATAACAGCAGATCAATATTTGTTGGAGCCAACACCATGAAACTGATCCTTTCCATTCTTGTCTTTCTGGCGGCGTTGTTCGGTATTAATGCATTTGAGAAACCCCTTTATGCCGCTGATCAAACGGCCGGCTCTGACATGGTCCCGGCAGAGACAAAAGACGCAGACATCCCTTCCGGCAAATACAAAGACATGTATTGCGTCAAGAACAACGCGATCCTGTTCCCAAACATCCCGGCCGACAAAACGCCCGCATTTTATAATCCTGAAGCCGGGGACGGAAAAAACGCCCCGGAGCAGGTGATGAAGTACGACAGGGTGAGGATGTACGAGGTGAAAGACGGCTGGGCAAGGGTAGTGCTCACCACTAAGCCACAAAGCGCACAAAGCCGGACCCTGAGCCTGTCGAAGGGTGGCTGGGTGCTGAGAAGCGCTCTTGCAGATTGGGATTCAAGCAAATTCTTAAAAGTAAAAGATAATGTGTTTACTGCTAAAAGCCCGGCTTTGATCTATGACACGCCTTATTCTCCAAAAGATAATTTTGACAACCCGTTGTCTCAAAATAGTATTGAAACCGTTACTTCCAACGAAAAATATCGCGTGTTGAAAGGCAACGGGGAAAGATTCTTGGTGGTGAGTGACAGCGGGAAAACGGGCTGGATGAACGTTCAGAATATAGAAACGAAGGAATTGGTGGCGAAATCGGTACAGATTGAGAAGTTTATTTCAGTAGAAGTTCCTAGCACAACAAAATATTCGAATCAGACAAAGTTTAAAGAAAACGATTATATAAAGTTCTTTGTGCCAAATGGTTATTCGGTTGACCCAAATCTTTCCAGAGGAAACATTGACGAAACGTTATTAATAGGTAAATTGAAATATAAGACTCCAGAAGCATCAAAGTTATTTCCTAACACAAGAAAAGATAAAACATTGCTCAGAAAAAACGGTAAAGTAGTTGTGCTGGAAGATCTTCTGGGCTACAACTTCAACTATATCAGAAAGATCTATAAAGATATTCCCGTAATCACCAATATTAACAGTATTCAATATGCATTATTCCGTTATCCAGTAATCAACTTTTATGGAATGATAGCTGTTTTTGAAGTATTCAAACCGGCAGGTCTTATTGATTTGGAGAAGAAGATATTCGATAGCGAACAATACGGGACTGATTATCGTTACTACATGAATCAGATTAACAATATTGTAGTTAAAAACAACTGGGTGCAAAAGACTAGAATAACTTTATATAGTTACGACACGTCGCTGAACAAGATAAAAGAAGTGTGGATAGATGGTAATTTTCATGTTGAAGCCGGGCTGGAGCATTTATATGACAATCCAAATAACCGGGTAGTATTTTCAGAAAAGGAAGCCAAGATTACTGTTGGCACCGTAAAGAATGTTGTTTTAATAGTGCCATATATTAATGATTATAATGGCCCGGTTTGGGAAGGCTATTTAACCGGAGAAGTGCCTGGTTACAATATTAATATTGATATCAAGAAAGAAGAATTTGAAAAAGCGGGCATGACAATTATCGATGCATATAATAACTGGAATGCTTTTGCGAAAGTGAAAGATTTAAAAGGAAAATCAGGTATCGTAAATAATAACGTATTTAAGAACAAACCTCTTGTGATTGATGGAAAAAGATATGATTTTGAGAATGGTGTAAGTGATCAGTATTATTTTTTATTTTCTCCTGGGCGAGAACACAATGTCTATTTAAATAATAATAATATTAGTGTGATCAACGGTTATTATGTATTAAAAGGAGAAGAAAGAGGTTTGATTGTCCTTGTGAACAAGTTAAACAATATAATCAATGTTGTTACTTTTAAAAACGCATTAGCAACACAAGTAATTGGGATAAATAATGAGAGCGTGATAATTAATGCGACGCTCACTAATGGCAGTACATATTTAAAATCAATAAACGGGGTAATATGTGAATATTAGGAAGTTAGGCATAATTCTAGTTTTCCTGCTGCATATTACAGGTATTGCCTTTTCAGCTATCTATAATTTTCCAATAAACAGTTCTGACGCCATATGGTGGTATTCTTCGGATTTCGGGCCAAGGAATACTGGCGACGGCGGATCATTGATTTATCGCGGCGGCCGTGTCGAACCACGGAGAGCGAGTTGTTATGCCGATTCGTTCTTCCGTTCATTACCCCTCGCGCGCCTTAGCTCTCCTCGGCCGTCCAGCACCTGCGTGCAGGTGCTGCACGCTCGGAGAGCGGGATTTCTTTAACACCTATTCGTTCTCCCGTTTCTCCGTTCCTATCCCCCACGCGCCTTAGCCACTCGTATGCGCGGGAGGCCAATCCCAAATCAAAACAATCTCCGCGCGCTTAGCTCTCGCTTCTTCTTCAGGGAAGAAATGCGGCTCTTCTGAGAAGGACAGGGCCTGCACTGAGCCTGCCGAACGTGATGTCCTTCGGTGAGGGGACCGAAGCAGGATGCGGAGGTCCCGCACGAACAGGATGTTGTGAGTGCGGGATTACGTATATCAATTCAATCCATGGAAGCACTTTCGCCTGGACATCCTGTCGGCGAAAGTACGTCGCCCGTCGTGGGCTCCGGATGCGAAATATCCCCGATTCTCACCCCAGGCGTTTCTGCCCGACGCTCTTACCCTTGAGAGAGCGGCGCGAATAGGGATTGAAAAGGGCGGAGCCCTTTTCGCCCGCGCGGCGAGCGCATGCCCATCCTGCCAGGATCACTGATTTTATGAAAAGAAATGGCGCGGTGCAGTAGTGGTCGCGCCCCTACTGAAGTTGGCGGTTCCGCACCGTGATGTGAAATCGATATAATATTTAATCAAGGCAAGGGCTGCGTCAATCGCACGGTTTGAAAAGGGCGGAGCCCTTTTTGCCCGCGAGCCTGCCCCGAGCCGCGTCGAGAGGGCGAGCGGATGTCGCAAATCGAAATGACTCGTAGCCTGGCCCCCTGAGCGGTTATCATGAGCTCTCTGTGCCTTTGTGTCTTCGTGGCAATTTTGTGGGGCCCTCCGTGGCAACGAATATTCTTCCAAAACCCTCCCCCCCGTGCTATAATCACCCCGGAGGCAAGGCGCCATGGACGAATCCGACCGGGCGGCGCTGATCCGGCGCGGCAACGAGCTGTTCAACGGCGGCGATTTCAAGAACGCGCTCAAGGTCTATCTGGCCACGGATTACAGGGACGGCATTATCCGCGTGGCGGATCACCTCTATTTCGACGAAAAAAAGCAGGTGGCCGCGGTCAAGCTCTACAAAAGGGCCGGGCACCAGAAAGTGATCGACGATTTCGCGCAGAAGGCCGCCGCGGTGGTCCACATGCTTCTTATGGAAGACCGGCGCGACCGGGAAGAGGAAAAGCTGGCGCGGGAATTCGAGGAAAAAGTCCTTCACATCAAAAAATGGGAACCGGTCACACTGTCCGCGGACCAGATTTCCGGCATGGCCGGGGACAAAGCGGAAAAGGACACGAAAGAAAAACAGGACGGAGAAACCGATGATCCTGGACGGTAAATCGCTCGCGGAAATCGAACGCAACCGGGTCAAGACGGAAGTGGCCGCGTTCGGCAAGCCGGTCAAACTGGCCGTGATCCTGGTGGGTGACGACGGGGCTTCCGCCAGCTACGTGGCCTCCAAGGAAAAGGGGTGCCGGGAAACCGGTATCCAGTCGCTGGTGATCCGCATGCCCGCGGACACCGAGGAAGCGGCGCTTCTGGACAAAATCCGGGAACTGAACGCGGACGCGACCGTGAACGGAATCCTGGTGCAGATGCCCGTGCCGGATCATATTGACGAAAGCCGCGTGATCGATGCGATCGACCCCGGCAAGGACGTGGACTGTTTTCATCCCTACAATTTCGGGAAGCTCTTCGCGGGTAGCGCCGTGGCGGAACCCTGCACGCCCAAGGGCATTATCCGCATGCTGGACCACTACCAGGTGGACCTTTACGGCAAGAACGCGGTGGTGCTGGGCAGGAGCAACATCGTGGGAAAACCGGCGGCCATTCTCCTGCTGCAGAAAAACGCCACGGTCACGGTGTGCCATTCCAAAACCAGGAACCTGCAGGCCGTGTGCCGCGAGGCGGACGTTCTGGTGGCCGCCATCGGCAAGCCGCGCTTCGTGACGGCCGACTTCGTCAAGGACGGGGCCGTGGTCGTGGACGTGGGCATCAACCGCGTGCCGGATACCTCGCTGCCCAAGGGGTACCGAGTGGTCGGGGACGTGGATTACGACGCCGTGGCGCCCAAAACCGCCGCCATTACGCCCGTGCCCGGCGGCGTGGGGCTCATGACGGTGGCCATGCTTTTGGACAACACCCTGAAACTGGCCCGCCTCCAGAACGAGACCCTGGAATGAGCGGAACGCTCTTCGTGGTCGCCACGCCCATCGGCAACCTGGCCGACATCACGCTCCGGGCCCTGGAGGTCCTAAAAGCCGCGGACGTGATCGCCTGCGAAAACCGGGAACGCCACCTGAAACTTCTCAACCATTACGGCATCCATAAGCGCCTGATCGAGTATTCTCCCGCCAACGAAAGAAACAGCGCGAACGGAATCGTCAAACTGCTCCAGTCGGGCCAATCCGTGGCGCTGGTGACGGACGCCGGCGTTCCGGGCGTATCCGATCCCGGCCGGTTTGCCGTGGAAGAAGCGCGGAAAAACGGCATGGCCGTGGTGCCCGTGCCGGGGCCGAGCGCGCTCACAACCTTGTTGTCCGTGTGCGGTTTTTCCGGCGGGACCGTCGTTTTCGCGGGTTTTTTGTCCAAATCGGAAGGAAAGATCCGGAAAGAGCTGTATAAATATAAAGAACTGGATTGTACCCTGGTTTTATACGTCTCTTCCCACCAGATCAGGAAAGTCCTGGGCCAGATTCAGCAAATTTTCGGAAATGCCGAAATATTAATGGGAAGGGAAATGACCAAGGCGAACGAGGAATTCAGGACCGGCACGGCGGAGCGCCTGCTGGAGGGACCCCTGGAAGAAAGAGGGGAATTTACCCTGGCCGTGAGAAATAACTTGAAGCCAGGGAAGGAATTGGAATAGGCCCCGGATTGGCTTTATTCGGCTCCCGGGGGTATAATAAGGAACAGTCAGGATCCTAAAGATTAGTGAAAAACAGGCCGAAAATATCCATGGATGGAAAGGAGGCACTTTATGGAAATTCGCGGAGTGGACGGAGTCCAGAAGGTCAACACGGAAGCGAAAACCAGTAAAGTGACGCGGAAGACGGATACTTCCACAAGTGCCGATGTCGCCGAGATCTCCCGGGAAGCCAAACAGCTGGCCGAACAGGAGAAGATCCGGGAACTGGTCAACAAGGCCCCGGACATCCGCCAGGACAAGATAGACGAAGTCAAGGCGAAAATCGAACGCGGCGATTACAACAACGAGGAAGTCCTGAAGACCGTCGCCGAACGCATCATGAAGGCGCTGGGTCTGTAATCCGCCCCAATCAGAAAACACCGTAACGGAATAGAGGGGGAGCTTTTCGGCTCCCCCTTTTTCTTTTTTTATTGCGTGGAACAACCCGTTGCTTCAGTAGATCTCGTCATGCGTGCCCACGGACACGGGGATTACGGTGTCCTGCTCCATGGTCAGATCGATACAGATCCGGCAGCTCATGTTGATGGATACGGAATAGTATTCGGACAACCGACCCCGGAGTTTGTGAAGACGCAGGGACGGGTGACGGGGATTCAATTCCAGCAATTCCAGGGTTTTCTGGTAGGCGCCGAGGATATCAGGATGGCGCCGGAGAAAGCGCCGGGCCCTCTTTTCGTAACTGTCCGTGAAGATCAGCCTAGGCATTCCGGATTCTCTTGATATGCTCCGCCGCCGATCCCCGGCGGAATTTGCCTTTCTTCAGGTCGCGTCGCGATTCCTGGATGGCGATTTCCAGTTCCAGTTCCCGGAATTTGTTATAGGAACGGACGGGAAGGACCACAAACTCGGGTTTTCCGCGGACCGTAATAAAGGCTTCTCCGGAGTCTTCCATGGCGCGGCCAATGGCGCGGATGCCCCGGGTTTTCAGTTCGTTGGCGGTGATCGTGGCGCTCATGGAAGGCCTCCGTTGTCAGGACTATTAATAATACTGTTAATAGTACGAATTGTCAAGTCCGTCCGGATGAGCCGTGCCGGAAGGGTTGTTCGGCAGACCGGGAGACGAAGGGCTCGGGGAGACCATAGAGCGCACTTTTAGAAAAGTCCTGTTTCTCTACTGCCCGTACTTCCGGCTCCGGAGTTCCCGCATCTTTTTCTTGTCCGGCTTTTCCCGCCAGAGCTTGCGGTTCTCCCGCTCGATCCGCTCCAGTTCCTTCAGGATTTCCTTCTGCTCGGGAGTCCGGCTGTCAGAATCCGTGTCCAGGCATTCGTAAAGACGGCGCGCGTCGGCCACGCTCACGGGTTTGGCCGCCACGCCCAGCACGCGGTAATTCCTGTACGCGCTGCCCTTCCGGACGGTGAGCGTGTCCCCCGCTTTCACGGTTTTGGAGGGCTTCACGCGCTCCCCGTTCACCTTGACCGCCCCGCCTTCCACGGCGTCGGAGGCGTCCTCGCGGCGTTTGAAGAACCGCGCGGTTTTCAGCCACTTGTCCAGGCGCAGGGACGCTTCCGTCATGTCATTCTCCCGCTATGGAAATAAAATATCGGGCCGGAAAACCGCTGCGCACGGCGTTCATGATCCGGTCCCGGTCCAGGCCGTGCAGGATGCGGATGAACTGCCCGTCTCCGCGCGGGTCGTTGCGGCGCATCTCGAAGTACAGGAGCTGGTTCGCGATGGAGGGGCTGTTTTCGTAATGGAACACCACGCCGGACAGAAGGCTGGTCTTGAACTTGGCGATCTCCAGGTCGTTGGGTCCTTCCGTCCTGTATCGTTCCAGTTCGTCACGGTACAGGCGGAGCGCCAGGGGAACGTCCCGCCCCGCGTTCTGCATGAACAGGTAGTAAACGCTTTCGTCGCCGACCGGGACCAGGTAGGTGTAAACGCCGTAGGTGAGACCGTGTCGGTCGCGGATGGTGCGGGACAGGCGCGATGTCAGGCCGCCGCCGCCGAAGATCTGGTTGGCCAGCGACAGGGCAATGTAGTTCGTCATGTCGGAATAGGGGGCGGACGGCGCGGCCATCATGACGATGGACTGCATGACCGGGAGCGTGACGCGGTTGGTCGCGTTCTTTTCGGGAGCGAGCGGCAGGGCCGCGCGGGGTTTGAGGGCGCGGTCCGGGGCCGGAGCGGGCGGTTTCCATCGGCCTAAAGACGCGGAAATTTTCCCCAGGACCTCTTTTAACGGGACGCGACCCGTCACCACGATAACCATGTTTTCCGGGCGGTAGAAAGAGTCGTAATAGTCCCGGATGTTGGTCAGGGTCGTGTCCAGGTAGTCGGCGGCTGTGGCGAACGCGTCCAGACCGGGTCCGGACTTTCCGTAAACCATGCGCCGGATCTCGTGGCGGGCGTGGGCGGTTGCGTCCGGGTTCCGGCGGAATTCGTCCAGCGCGCGGATGGCGTTGAATTTCTTTTCTTCCAGGACCAGCCCGTGAAAAGAGCGGTTGGTCAGGGACAGCGCGAGCAGTTCCACGGCGCGGGGAAGATCGTCCTCGTCAGGGTCCGGACGGTTTTGCCGTCCTTGTCCTTCACGGTCAGCGTCCAGGATT
>CAYMRH010000002.1:101293-104253 GCA_964392785.1 uncultured Brevinematales bacterium | reverse complement strand
CTCGTAGCAGGAAAGGGGCGCCCCCGTTAGGGGCGCCTCTTCTCCTTTTTGGGGGCAAGATAATATACTACAAAAACACTATGAATAGAGTGAAAAACATCAAGTAATATTGGGTTATGATTTTTAACGATTCATCGGGAAAAAAATAGTTAAAGATAATTTGCAGGATAAAGCTGTTTTTTTTGTATAATATATAGGTAAAAAATGGGTTTTATGTACGGTATTCCGGGGGAAAAAGGTTGGGATGGATAAAGACTATGCATCGATTGGCTTGCGCGGCATTGTTGGTGGTGCTGCCGTTTTTGTGTCTGACCGCAAAAACACCCGTCAAGGTTAAAGCGACCGTATTAGATCAGCCTGCCGGAATCAAGATCAGCGGTTTTCCGTTCTACGTTTATCAGGACGGGTTTGCCGGAGTCAACCATTTCGTGCCCAGCGGCTGGATGGGTGATTACAGGGATATCCGTTTAAAAGAATCTTTCAAGGAGAATCCCAAATCCGGGAAGTCCTGCATCCAGATTACCTATCAGGCGTCCAACAGCCAGGGCTCCAGTTGGGGTGGGATATACTGGCAGAATCCTCCCAACAACTGGGGCGGACTGCGCGGCGGCTTCAACCTGTCCGGGGCGAAGAGACTGTTCTTTTACGCCCGCGGCGAAACGGGCGACGAGTACGTGGAATTCAAAATGGGCGGCATCATAGGCCGTTATCCGGACAGCACGTCCGGGAACAGGACCGATCCCATCCGTTTGAACAGGGAATGGACGCTTTACGCCATCGATCTGGACGATATGGACCTGAGTTATGTTTCGGGGGGGTTTTGCGTCGCGTTCAATTCCATGCTGAATCCCAACGGCTGTGCATTCTATATTGATGAAATTTATTATTCCGACAAAAACCTGCCCATGGAGCTTGAGGAGATGATCGCCAAGCAGTCCGACAAACTGGATAAAAGCGCCGTGATCACCATCAACCTCAACTCGGTCGGGTTGACCTACAACAAAGATCTTTTAAAGATCGCCGTTCTTCCGTTTGAAAACACATCGCGTTCCCGGGACCTGGAGTATCTCTCCAAGACCATTTCCGAATCCATCTCGACCTTTTTGGGAAAGGAGCGGAATCTCAGGGTCCTGGATCTGGACACGATCAACAAGCGCCTGCGTCTTCTCAACATGACGGTGGAGGATTTTGACGTTCTGAACGGGGACTTGATCCTGGGGAAAATGCTGGACGTGGACACGATCATCCGCGGCAGTTACGTGGAAATCAACAACCGTATCCTGATCAATACCAAGCTGGTGGATGTCCGGACCGGAACCATTATCACCGCCGACCAGGTGCAGGGCGACCTGCGCAAGGACGTGTTCCTCCTGATGGACAAAACCTCCCAGACGATTCTCAACCAGATTGCCGTCATGTCCAAGCCGGCGGTCCAAAGCGCGCAGTCCGATCGGCAGAAGCCGTCCCCGCAGTAGAATGATCCGGATCAAAATAAAGGCGGCTTGATAAAAGCCGCCTTTATTATTTGTTCGGAACGAAAAGCGTCTTACATTTTCTCGATGATGAACATGGGTTCGTTGGACTGCACGGCGTTGCCGCTCGTCTTGAGAATTTCAATGATTTTTCCGTGGGTGTCCGCCTTGATCTCGTTCATGACTTTCATCGCTTCCACGATGCAGACGGTGGTGTCCTTGGACACGATGTCCCCCAGTTTGACAAAAGGAGGGGAGACGGGGGAGGGCATGGCGTAAAACGTGCCGATGACCGGGGATTTGACCTTGGCGAACTTTGATTCGTCCTCATAATGGGATTTAACCACGGCCGGGCCGGCGGCCGCCGGAGCGGCGGGTGTTTTCACGCTCGCGGGAACGGGTGCCGCGGCGGGTTGAATAGCCGCTGCAGGCATGGGCGCCGCGATGGACACCGGTTCCTTTTTCTTGGATATCCGGATGTATTTTTGGTCCCCGTCCTCGATTTCGATTTCCTGTATGCCGGTTTCCCTCATCAGGCTTTTCATCTGCTTCAAAAAAGTGACGTCAAAACCGAATATGTCCTTAGCCATATTTCACCTCTTGTTAAAATCGCTCTCTTCCGCCGCGGGACCTGTTTTTTTATTTTTCCAGGATGGAATGGATCCGTCTGACGGCTTCCTCCAGCCGGCTGACAGGCTGGGTGTAGGACAGGCGGATATACCCTTCTTTACCGAACGCGCTGCCGGGAACCACGGATACGTGGGCCTTTTCCAGCACGATGCGCGAGAATTCGATGGAATTGGTCGGAACCTGACCTCCCACTTCCTTGCCCAGATAATACTGGATGTTGGGGAATACATAGAAGGCCCCGTCGGGATTCTGGCATCTGAACCCGTGGAGCCCGTTGAGCGCCTTGACAAGATAATCCCTTCGCTCCTTGAACTCCGCAACCATTTTTTCGACGTAAGATCTGGATCCCTTCAAGCTGGCGATGCAGGCCATCTGGGCGATGGTATTCGGGTTGGAAGTGGAATGGCTCTGGATTTCGTCCATTTTTTTGACGATGTCTTCCCGGGCCGCCACGTAACCTACCCGCCATCCGGGTATGGAATAGGCCTTGGAAAATCCGTTAACGGTGATCACGTGGTCGAACACTTTGGGTGAAAGCGAGGCCAGGGATACGTGTTTCTGGCCGGTGTAGTTGAAATACTCGTAAATTTCGTCGGATATGACAAACAGGCCCTTTTTCACGGCCAGATCGCCGATCACTCCCAGTTCCTGGGGGGTGTAGGATACGCCGGTGGGGTTGGAAGGATAATTCAAAATGATACCGCGTACACGCGAGGAGATGTGCTTTTCCAGTTCCTTCACGTCCACCTTGAAATTGTCGTCCTCGGCAGTCTGGATGACCTTGGGAATACCGCCCGCCAGCCGGATCTGTTCGTAGTAACTGACCCAGTAGGGGTCCAGGACGATCACTTCGTCCCC
>CAYMRH010000002.1:0-101283 GCA_964392785.1 uncultured Brevinematales bacterium | reverse complement strand
ATCAGCGCCTGAAGGGCCAGGTAAATCGCGTATTTGGCCCCGGTGGTGACGATGATGTTTTTATTATCAACCTTGAGATTGTTTTCTTCATCCAGCTTTTTGACGATCAGTTTCTTCAGGTCCAGAAGCCCCGAATTTTCGGTGTAATGGGCGTTATTGTCGCGGACGGCGGCTATGGCGGCTTCTTTGGCCTCAAAAGGAGGGTCCCAGTCGGGCTCGCCGGCAGCCAGGGATATGACGTCAATTCCGGATTTGATCATCTCCTTGGCTTTGGATGCGATCGTAAGCGTAGCGGAAGGTTCCAAGTTCTTGACGCGGTCTGCGAATTCGAACATATCGTACCTCATAATCGGTCATGGGGCTATTCGAGCCAGAATATTTTAAGGACACCGGGTATTGTTGTCAATCAAAAAAAACGCGATTTCACCCGTTTTTCGCCAATAATGACAATGTTTCATTGCGTTTTAAACATTTTGGCGGTAAAATCAGTAAAAATATTGAAAATATTTTCTGTTGCGGAGGGTTGCGGCAGTGGCTCGCCAGAAAAGTGTGAAAATGCCCCGGACGATTTTGCTGGCATTGCACCCCCTGAAACGCTATACAGTCCTGATCAACGGACTGAAGAAAAAGTTCCTGAGCGTGCTCACGGTGGATAACGGCCGGGATGCGGTGAAAATGATCGGGAATCACGCCCCGGATTTAGTCTGCGCGACCGTCAAACTGCCCCGGCTTTCAAGCGTCAAACTGGCTCAAACCTTAAGGAATTCCGGATCGTTGTCCCGGTTTATCCTGATTTATCCCGGGAGTATGGATCAAAACCTGTCCCGAGCCGTCCAAGCGGGTGCGGACCGCATTGTGACCGGCCGTGTTGAAATGAGGAAGCTGGCGGCCGTGATCCGCGATCTGTTCCGGGAACCGAAGCCGGAGCGGAAAAGTCTCCAGACGACGCCGGGGCAGACGGACAAGGACGAACTGCGACGAAAAAACAAGATCGAGCAGGATCTGCGGAATGCCCAGACCATCCAGAGGGCCCTGCTGCCCAGACTCATTCCCGATCTCCCCCAACTCCGGATCGACTACCGGTATGTGCCTATGGAATCCGTGGGAGGGGATTACTTCTCGTTCACGATCCTCCGGGAGGGCGGGTTGGGGGTCTTTCTGGGTGACGTGACGGGTCACGGGGTTTCCGCCGCTCTTTTTCTGGCGCTGGTCAAGGCGTTTACCGACCGCGCCTGCCGCCGGTACGGTCAGAAACCCCGCGAATACCTGGTTCATCTGAACCGCGATCTGATGGACAATATGACCACCAATTTTCTGACGGCCGTTTACGCCCACTTTACTTTCGGGGAAAACGGGGTGGTCATGACTTTCGCGAAAGGCGGGCACCCCCCGCCCATGATTTACCGCGCCGCTACGGGTTCCGTGGATATGCTGGAATCCGAGGGCACGATCCTGGGTGTCATAGCGTCTCTGGACTTTGAGCAGAAAACGGCCACGCTCTGTCCGGGGGACAGGCTGTTTCTGTTTACGGACGGGGTTCACGAGACAACCAACCGGAAAAACGAAATGTTCGGTTTGGACGGCGTCAAGGACCTTTTATCGCGGGTCAACGACGGGACTCTTTCGGAATCTCTGGACGGGATGATCCGGGGTCTGAAGAGTTTCCGGGGTCTGACGGAAGTCAGGGACGATATCGTGATTTTGGGTTTCGAGGCGCGCAGTCCGGACGGAGCGTAAAAAAGCGGATCTTGCGCGGACCGGCGCGGTGTTTCTGGATCACTTCAAAACGTTGAAGCCATGATATCTTGACGGGATGCCGTTAAGACTGTCTCTGAAATGGACTCAATACTCCCTGAAGGGTCCCGTTTTCTGCGGAACCCGGGCGGTTTTAAACGTATTTCCTGTATTCCGCGTTATCAGGGAAATAGCGGACCGCCACCACCTTGTTGCCTTTCTGATTGTAGAGGAAACCGCCGTTCCAGTATTCCAGCGCGGCGAAAAGGGCGTTGCCTCCGTCCATTTCGGTGGAGTCGGGCCCCTTCCACGCGACAAAGTCGGCAAAGTGGTCGAAATCCTGGCGGACCAGGCAGATTGTCCGGTTGAGCGAGAATTTGTTCCAGTCGTCCAGAATCTGCATGCCGGGACCTTCGTCCTCGATGATCACCTTCGCGCGTTTGTTGAAATCGAACCAGACGCGGATTTTTCTGTTCTTGTCCATTTTATTGCCGTGCTCGATACCGTTCTTGACGATTTCGCTGATCTGCTGCTCCAGAAGATTGATTTCCTTGTAGAGGTCGGGAGCGTACTGGATGATGTAGGAGGTGTACGCGCGCACTTTGGAAAAATCGCTGGGGAATTCCTTGTAATACATCCCGTGGGTGTTGAACAGGGCGTGATTGTCCGCCACCTTGGCAAGCTGCTTGATCTGGATTTCCTTTTCGTCGTCCAGACGGACAAAAAGGGTGTTTTCGTTTTTCCAGGTGCCCATATCGTATTGATAAACGTCATTGACCGCCATCGAGGCCCTCCAGTTCCGGACGGGGAAACCGCCGGATTGCCGCTTCGGGATTGAAAAATTATAGATAAAACAGGTTTTTTTGTCAAAAATCATTCTGCCGCACGCGGTTTGCGGGCGCGCTTGTCGTCAGGAAGAGGGGGTTGGCAGGGCCGGGGACGGGGCGTGTTTCCTTGTCAGGAGCGCCAGAAGTTCCGCGTGGTGCGTCTGGGGGAACATGTCGAACAGCGTAACGCTTTCGAGAGAATAGCGTTCGGACAGCAGCGCGATATCGCGGGCCATGGTGGCGGGTTTGCAGGAGGAATAGATGATCTTGCCCGGGGCGATCCGGAAAAGAGTGTCCACCCCGTCCCGGTCCATGCCCTTCCGGGGCGGATCCACGATGACGACGTCTGCCGGGCCGAGTTCTCCGATCTTTTCCTCCACAGCGCCCAGGACAAACCGCACGTTCGCGTTGCCGAGAACCCCGGCGTTCTCCTTCCGGTTATGCTCCGCGTCGTCCACGGAGCTCTTGGAAATCTCGATGCCGACCGTTTCTCCGGCGAAGGGCGCGACAAAAAGCGTGATCAGGCCGATTCCGCAGTAAAGATCAAAAATCCGTTCGTGTCCGTCCGGATCCAGAAAACTTATCATTTTTTCCAGCCAGAGCGGGACAACGGAATTGTTGACCTGGAAAAAACTGTCCTTGGAAATCTTGAAACGCACGGTCCGGCCGGCCGCCGTGACCGTTTCCACGACTTCGCGGTCCTGATAGTGTTCCGCCAAGACCCAGTGGACCACGGTGTCGCCGTCTCCGGTGGCCCGGACCTTGAAGTTGTGCCGGGGAAAGAGCGACTGGGACCGGACGCTGTCCAGCGCCCGGTTGATTCCCGGCATGGCCAGGAGGCATTCCTTCAGGTCCACAACGCATTTTGTGTCCTTGCGGAAGAAACCGATCAGCTTTTTCAGCGGGTTCACCTTGAAGGTTTCCGTGTTCCGGTAACCCAGCCGCGCCGGGCTGGGGACGGCCTCCAGCCTGTCCTCAATTTCGGTCTTGCCGATGCGCCGGAAGGTTTCCCCTACCAGGGATTTTTTGGCCTCGATCTGTTTTTCGTAGGACAGCATCTGGAAATCGCATCCGCCGCACAGGCCGAAATAGGGGCAGGGCGCATCGACGCGGTCGGTTGATTTTTCCAGGATTTCCAGAGGTTCGCCCACGGCGTAATCCTTTGTTTCCTTGTAGATTTTGACGCGGACCAATTCGCCGGGCAGGACGTACCGGACAAAGATCACCTTGTCGTTTTCGCGGGCGACGCAAACGCCCTCGTTCGCGAATTTTTCAATGCGCAGGACGGCTTGGCGGGCAACGGCCTTGATCTTGCGGGGGTTGAAGCGGGACATGTCCATCAGGATTTTCTCCGGCGTTCCTTTTTCCTGGGGCGGATGCGGACTGTTTTGATGCGGGTGGCGGTGGCGGACTCGATCTCGAACACGTACCGTCCCGCGTCCACGGTTTCGCCTTCGCGGGGAATGCGGCCGAACCGCTCCAGAAGGAAACCCGCCACGGTTTCGAAACCGGGCTTGTCCGGCTGTTCGCCCATCCGGAGTTCTTCGGCCAGATCGTCAAACGGGAGCAGGCCGCTGACGATCAGGGTCTTGCCTTCGCGGCGGATCCTGGTGTCGCTCATGTCCACGAAGCGTCCCAGGATTTCCGTGATGATGTCCTGGCTGCCCACAATACCCGAAGCGCCGCCGTATTCGTCCACCGCGAACGCCATGGAAATGGCCTGGTCCTGCATCCGGGCCAGGACCCGGTCCAGGGTCGCGGTTTCCGGAATGTACAGGGAGGGCCTGACGTATTTCGAGATCCGGTCGTGTTTGCCCGCCGAGATCAGGTCCTTGTTTTCGATATAACCGACCATGTTGTCCACGCGCATCCGGAACACCGGCAGGCGCGTATGGCCCGTGGAAAGCATGAGGGCGGTGGCCACCTCGACGGGTTCGTTTTCCTCCACGCAGGTCGTCCGGACCAGCGGAATCATGATCTCGCGGACCCGGGCGCGCTTGAATTCCATGATGCTTTCGATGAATTTCTTTTCGTTTTCCCGGATCAGTCCCTTTCTGGATGTCATGTCCAGGAGCGAATGGAATTCCTCGCGGGAAAAAGATGACCGGGATCTGCGACGGATTCCGAACACGGACAGGACGGCGCGGATGATGCGCGTGAACACGATCTGGAACGGGTAGAGAAGGTAATACAGGGCGGCGTACACGTAGGACAGCGGGTATGCGACGGTGTCCGCGACGGAACGGAACACGACCTTGGGGATCAGCGTGGAGAAAATCAGGATGGTCGGCGTCAGGATGAGCGTGTTGTAAACGGGCACCAGAGGGTCCGCGCCCAGCGTGCGCTTGAGGAAGGCGTTCAGGCTCAGCACGGTGGCCACGTCGCAGACATTGGACCCCAGCAGGATGGTCCCGATGAAATCCTCCGACCGCCGGAGAAGCCGGTCCAGGATGCCCGCCCGGCGGTCCCCGCTTTCCAGCCGTGCGTGGAGACGGATCCGGTTGATCGAAAAGAAAACCGTTTCCGTGCCGCTGAAAAATGCGGACAACAGGATGAAGACCCCGAAGAAGACCAGCTCCACGGCTAAATCTCCTCCACGATGAAGCGTTCAATCCGCTTCTCGCTTTTTTCCTTGATGACAATGCGGTATTTCCCGGCGGTCAGGGCGTAGTCCCGGTCCGGAATGTCCCCGGCGGTCTGGATGACAAAGCCGGCCAGCGTCTCGAATTCGACGGACGCGAGGTCCGTCCCGAAATGGGAGTTGAAATCCGCCAGGCTCACGTCCCCCTGGACCAGATGGCGTTTGGGGGACAGCCGGATGATCTTGTTCTCGATCCGGAAGCTTTCGTCCATGATTTCGCCCGCGATCTCCCCCAGAACGTCCGCGAGCGTGACAATGCCCAGGCAGCTCCCGTATTCGTCCACCACGGCGGCGATCCGGATCTGGCGGGTCCGGAAGTCCTCGAGCATGTCCGGAAGAGTTTTGGTTTCCGGGACGAAGAACATCGGGTCCATGATGTCCGCGGCTTTTTTCCCGGCCGCCTGCTCCGGGTTGTAAAGGTAAGTCATGATGTTTTTCAGGTACACCACGCCCGCGATGTTGTCGTCCGTCTTGTCGTAAACGGGCAGTTTGGAAAGCCGGCCTTTCTTGAACAGGCGGGCCATGTCCCGGACGCCCGCGTTTTTTTCCACGGAAACGATCTGGGTCCGCGGCGTCATGATGTTCCAGACCTCCCGCCCGGCGAAACTGATCACGCCTTCGATCAGTTTCCGTTCGTCCGGGTCGAAGATGCCTTCGCGCGCCACGACGGACGCGAGAGCCGCCAGATGGTCCGTGTCGGTTTCGTCCTCATCCCGGCGTTTGCGGCGCTCCAGGGCCGCACCGATGGTGCGGTTGATCAGCACGTCCAGCGGGCGGGTCAGGGGGGACAGAAGGACATACACGGGATAAAGAAAAACCGAATTGAAACGCGCCATCTGTTCCAGGCGCAGGAGGGTGAAGGTTTTGGGAGTGATTTCCGCGAAGACCAGCAGGACTCCCGTGACGGCGACTATGGACAGGGCCGGGTTCGCGATCCCGAACAGGTTTCCGAGCAGGGTGGCGGCGGCCGTGTTGACGGCCGTGTTGCCCAGCAGGATCGTGATGAGAAGAAGAGACCCGGACCGCAGGAGAAGACGGATCCGGCGGCGGGATTTTTTTGGCCGGATGTTCTTGATGCGCAATTCGTCCATGGCGGTGAAAGCCGCCTCGGAAGACGAAAAAAAAGCGGACAGGATCAGGAGCAGAACGGCCAGCCCGGCAGAAAACCAGAACGGGTCCATGGACGGTTGTTACGCGGACTCTTTGATCTGGTCCGCGATGAACTTCTGCTGGTCTTCCGTCAGGAACGGGTGCATGGGCAGCGAGAATATCTCGCGGGCGGTGCGTTCGGAAACAGGGAAATCCCCTTCCCGGTAACCCAGGTAGCGGTAGGCTTCCTGAAGATGAACGGGAACGGGATAATGGACGGCCGTCGGGATCCCGTTCCGGTTGAGGTGCGCCGTCAGTTCGTCGCGCTTTCCGGACCGGAGGGAATACTGCGCGAACACACAGCGGTCCGTGTACTTCTCCAGGAAGGGCGTGGTGACGTTGGCGCCCTTCAGGAGTTCGGTATACCGCCGGCCCAGTTCGTGGCGCTTGTCCGCTTCCCGGTCAAAATGTTCGAACTTGGCCAGGAGCACGGCGGCCTGGATCGTGTCCAGCCGGAAATTGAGCCCGATGTACTTGTGCTGGTATCGGGCGGACTGGCCGTGGTTGGAATATTGGCGCATTTTTTCGGCCAGGGCGGCGTCGTCGGTGAAGATCATTCCGCCGTCGCCGTAACAACCCAGCGGTTTGGACGGAAAGAAGGACGTGGCCGCCACGTCCGAAAGCGAGCAGGACTTGCGGCCCTTGTAGACGGCGCCGAAAGACTGGGCGGCGTCTTCCAGGACCCAGAGCCCGTGCTTTTTTGCGATCGCGTTGATCGCGTCCATGTCCGGCGTCTGGCCGTACAGCGATACGGGGATGATGCCCCGCGTCCTGCGGGTGATTTTTTTCTCGATGAGCTCCGGGGAGATATTGTAGTTATTTTCGTCGATATCCACCAAGACGGGTTTGGCGCCGATGAAGCTGATCACCTCGGCGGTGGCGATGAACGTGAACGGCGTGGTGATGATCTCGTCTCCGGGTTTGATCCCGTAAGCCAGGAGAGGAACGAGCAGCGCGTCCGTTCCCGAAGCCGTTCCGATGGCGTGACGCACGCCCACGTAGGCGGCCAGTTTTTCCTCCAGCGCCTGGTTGTCCTTGCCCAGGATGAACGAGGTGTTTTCCAGGACGGTCTGGATCCGGGCGTCAATGTCCTTTCTATAGAGTTTATACTGGGTTTTCAGGTCAACAAAATCCATATCGGTTCGCTCCTGTTTTGAAGGGATACAGTATAGGATAAAACGGACGCTTTGACAATTTACCGGGTCGCGGCGCGAAAACCGCGCGGGCGGGAACGGGATCAGAGCCCCAATCCCAGGGAGATTCCGACCAGAGTCATGATGATGTTGTTGTTGTCCACCGCGATGCTCTCATTCTCCCGCGGGATGTCTGCGTAACTCATGAACTGGTATTCAAAGGCGAAGAAAACCGAGATCAGGAACCGGCCCAGTTCCGCCCCGGCGCCCGCCCGAACCTGGGCCATGTATCCGCCCAGACCGGTGTTATAGGTGATGGCGGGGGACTGGTAATCGATGAAACCGCCGTAGCCACCGAAACCGGCGCCCAGGTCGATGAAAAACGGCCTGATGAAAAACCACCGGTAGAGCGCCGTGGGCATGAATCGGAACTCGCTGATCCGGAACGAGCTGACCGAGGACAGCGTCGCGCCGAAAGTCGAATAGCCGGCGCTCACGCCCAGGAAAAAGTTTGAAACGATCTGATAACGGTAGGATATATCGAAATCCATGTAAAACGCGTTCGTGTTCTCCCGGAAATCGGATGCGATCAGGGCGTCCAGGGACAGGTTGTGGTTGAACGGACTGGTGTAAAAACGGATTTCCTCCGTCTTGCTCCGGATCTGGAACTGGTTGGTGTATTTCAGGAGTTCCGGGGGAATGTCCAGGGTTTCGGAAACGGTTTTGGATTCCTTGCGGCCGTTCGTTTTTCCCTTCAGGCTGTCCATGACCAGGGTCTCGTTGGTATTGTACAGGATGACGATTTCCTTTTTTTCCGGAGTGTCCGCAGCGGCCAGATTGGTTTCCGGAAGCGTTTCGCGTTTTTCCACGTACGGGGCGACTTCCTTCCAGGTCATTTTCCGGGTGAGACGCCGTGACAGCTCCCGGATGGTGACGGACCGCATGTTGGCGGCCGACTGGTCGATGGTGTAAACCGTGTCCCGAGCCACGACCCACTCCGTGGCGCTGTTGATCACGTCCACGTGGACGGTGTACCGGTAGTCGGAATAGGTGATGGATCCCTGGATGATGTAATATGTTTCCGCCGTGACTTTTTTCTGGCTTTCGGGCAGGATGGCGGTCGGGCGCAGCATGAGAAGCAGGATTCCGCCCACGTTGGTGGATTTATAGTATTCGATGACACGGACGCCGGCGTTTTTGCGGAGTTCGCTTTTCAGCCAGTCCGATGCCCTGTCAAACGCCGGGATGCCGGTTTTGTTCTCGAAGGGCAGGACCATGACGGGCTGCCGGACGGGAGCGGCGGACAAAGAGGACGCAAGAGCCAGCGACAGCGCGAGCGCAGGGAGACATTTCGCGATCATGACAGACCTCGCAAATACCCCCGGCCATTATTATACCGGTAAACGCCTGGTTTCGTGAAATTCCGTCCGGATTATTTTTTTTACCAGACGCGGTCCACCTGGGTGCCGGGGTAGAAAAAGCCCAGGATGTCCCTGTAGGAATACCCTTTGAGCGCCATGCCTTGGGCGTCCCACTGCCCCAAACCCACGCCGTGGCCGTAACCCATTCCGCTGATATGAAGGGTCTGGTTGGTGATCCGGATATTGGCCCGAGTGCTTTTCATGAGTGTGTTTCCGGCGGCGTTCCGCAGTTCGGACGCGCTCACGGTTTTTTTCTTTCCCGCGGCGTCGCGCAGTTCCACCGTCTTGATCCGTTTGGATGCCGTCCGCTCCAGAACCTGAACGGAAACGACGGGAGAACCCAGACCGAAAGTTTTGCGGAGGAGTTCCAGCGGAACCAGCACGGTCCATTCGTTGTCCTTGAAAACGGAGGAGAAAGGAGACAGGACGGGAACCAGGTAGGGTTTATGTTCGCCGAAAGCCTCCCGGGAGGATTCTGTCATGCCGCCGCTGGCGGAATGAAAGAAAGACTGGATGATCCTGCCCTGGTGGCGCACCACCTCGCCCGCGGTCGCATCCACGGCCAGCGTCGTCATTTTCGTTTCCCGGTCCATTCCGGTATAAACCTGGGAACGCGTGTCGTCCGTCACGTCCCACGGTTTTCCCCTTTTCCGCGCCAGCGTGAGTTCGAACAGGGCGTACGTGCGGGACACCACGGCCTGCGCCTTCAGCGCTTCCGGCCGCCATTCCGGCAGGATCTCGTTGGGCAGGACTCCGTACACGTAGGATTCCAGATCCACGGCGTTGACCAGGAGAAGGGTTTGACCCTGCGCGATGGCGAGGGCGGTCCCGCGGTATTTTTTTCCATTGAAAACAAAATACCGGGACGGCCGGATTTCCACGGTCTCCGTCCGGACCGCGAGATCGTTGACCCAGATCATGCCGTTGGAAAGGGCGAACGATACGGACCCTCCGCCCATGTCCTCGCGTGCGCCCGCGGTGATGACGTAATGGTCAACCGGACGGATGGTGAATTCCCGCCCTTCCGCGAGCAGGACGCGGACCAGCGGAGACGCGTCTGATATCGGGCGCCGGGGAGCCGAGCATCCCGCGAGCAGGGCCGCGGCCAGTAAAACGGTCGGTATTCTCATGATCCGTCCTTGCGGCGCCGCAGTTCCGGATGCTGTCCGGGACCGGCTGGACAAATAGCGCCGGAATAATACCGGTATTATCGGACAGACGGCTCTGCTACTCCACCGCGATCACGTGGACCAGGAAATCCACCTGCCGGACCAGTTTGTCACGGTCCCCGGTGTTGAAGATCACGAAATCCGTTTCTTCCCTCAGGTACATCAGGTATTCCTGGGCCGCGAGGACTTTCCGGGCCTTGCTTTCCGGCCAATGCCGGTATTCGCGAACACGGCGAATGATGACGTCCTCCGGCGCTTCCACGGTCACGATAAAATCGCAGAGCTCATGGAGCCCGATTTCAAACAGGAGGGCGGCGTCAATGGCGTGCCGTTTGCACTCCGAGGACGAAATGGCTTTTTCAATGTCATTTTTCATCCGGGGGTGGACAATGGAGTTGAGCGCGAGCATTTTTCCGGAATCGGAGAACACCAGTTCGCCCAGCGCACGGCGGTTGATGGGGCCTTCCGGGCTCAGGATGGCGGGCCCGAAAGCGGATGCCAGACGGTCGCGCTCGCTTTCCAGGGCGCGATGACCGTAGAGGTCCGCGTCCTGCGTTTCGAACCCGTGGCGTTCCCTGAGAAGTTCCGCCACCAGGGATTTTCCGGAACCCACTTTGCCGACAATGCCCAGGACAATGTGTCCGTTCATGGCCGTTTCCCGGGTTTCCGGAATTCCCGCCGGAGGATTTTTTCCGTCTGACGGGCCGTTTTCCCGTCGAACATCAGGCCGAACAGACGGGCCGAGACGTCCTTGCGGTGAATGAACGTGCAGGGAGTGCAGTCCCAGATCTTTTTTTTGCCGCACCGGACCCAGAGCCCGTTGCCCACGCGGTTTTCGCACGGATAAAAAGGACAATAACAAAAAAGGCAGTTCAGGTGATCCTGGCCGGAGGGCAACTCGTGGCAGGGATAAAACGGACAGTCCGTGTAGGCCTGGTGTTCCGAGGAAAAGGCGGACTGCCTGTCGAAATACTTCCGGGAAATTCTGTCCATGGATTATTATATTGTGAAAGCCCGAAAAATCAAAAAGGGAAAGCCCGGCCGCGGATTGACACCGGCTGTCGGGGAGGCCTATAATGGTCTGGCAGGCCGGAGAGACGGCCGACCGGTATGAAACAGGAGGGCGTTATGGGCGCGTTCAGGATATTGGGCGTGTATGTCAAGGACCGGGTGGCGGAGGCCGGGGCCGTGCAGAATCTGCTCACAAAATACGGATGCAATATCAGGACCCGTGTGGGTCTCCATCAGGTTGACCAGAACCAGTGCAGTCCGAACGGGCTGATCCTGCTGGAATTGTTCGGGGACCCCAAGGACTGTGACGCGCTGGAGAAAGACATGAAAGGGGTCAGGGGTACGGTGGTCCGGCAGATGCTGTTTTAGCGCGTTTTTTCCAGTGCGGCCGTTACAGCCGGAGAAAAAACTCCTTTAAATAAGCCCCTTTTCCGAATCTTTGATAATTCATATTCTCTTATCTATAATAATATCCGCTGCCGTGTCATATGATATGCATGTCAACATGTCCATGCGGGGTGTTTTATGGTCAAGGCTGTCGTTTTCACATTTCTGCCGGCTGCTCTTTTAGTTTTTGCCGTTTCCTGCGGCGGTTCTTCTTCCGCCGTCAAAGCCGGCGCTCCGGCCGTGAAAATTTCCGCGTCTGCTGAACGGATGCCGGACTGGGTGCTGAAAAAGAAAAAGGCCGCCGGAGACGTGTATTTTGTCGGGATGAGTACCCGGCTCACGGATTTAAAAGAGGCCAGAAAGTCCTCCATAGACGACGCGACGCGCCAATTGGTGGAGTACATCGGCATACGGGCCACCACGCGTTTCCGGAAAACAAAGGAAATGACGGAAATGAACAACGTGGACACGTTCAAGGAAACCGTCAACCAGACCATCGAGGGCAAGGGCAGCGCCAAGGTGAGCGTGGACGTGGAAGACGTTTACTACGAACAGTATTCCGACAACACATACACCATCTATTCGCTGATCAAGTTTCCCCAGGACTGGGTGGAAAAGGAAAGAAAGCGCCTGCAGAAACTCACCGCCGACCAGCGCGCCAGGTCATCGGTCCTGCTGAAAGAAGCCGCCGCGGCCCTGGACAAGGGGGACGTGTCCAAGTCCCTGGACCTGGGTTTGTCCGCCCTTTCAATCAGCGAAAAGGCGGCGGAAAATTCTGACATCTACGATGAATGCAAGTCTCTGATCGCGCTTGTCCTTTCGGGACTGTCCTTCACTCTCGAGACGCCTGTCCGGTACGCCTACGCGGGCGGCGGCAGCGAACCGGTTGCCGTGGTCGTCAAGTCCTCCCGCACGGGCGGCCCCGTGTCCGGCGTCATGCTGGCTCTTGAAGAAACCTCTTCCAACGCCCGGACCGGATCCAAAACCGGGAATATTTCCGATGCGTCCGGCCGCTCGGTTTTCGAAGTGCGCACTGTGTTGAACGACGCCCGGCAGCTGAACATGGCCGTGTCGTTTGCCCTGGCCAAATTCGAGGCGGTGTCGCGCATGGACGAGGAATTCTACCGGGACCTCGTAAAACTCCGGGATTCCCAGGCGCTCGCTTTCTCCCTGACCGTCAGCGAGCGTTCCAAAGTGATCCCGACGGCGCTCTTCGTGGCGGAAGTCCGTGTGGACAGGAACGGGAAATACGGGGAAGTCGATACGGCCCGGGAATTCCAGGACGCGCTGTCCGGCGACCTGGCGAACGAAGGGTTCAACATCACGCCCGTATCGGTTCCGCTTTCGGTCTGGCGCACGGCGGCGGCGGAAAAACAGCTCCGCTCATCCGTCGCGTCCTATATCGGGAAGAACAGCCCGTCGGTCAGGCGGATCGCGTTCGGCGTGCTGTCGGTGAACACGCTCGGGAGAATCGGTGAGGACGTGAAGTTCTCCACTTATGACATCAACACGGGGGACCTGGTATCCGTGGAAGTCAATTTTGTCCTGTCACTGGTGGACCTGGAAACCGGTAAAATGGAAGAAGGAAAAAAAATCATGGCGCGGTCCTACGGCCTGAACGCCGAACAGGCGTCCCGGAACGCCCAGCGCGTGATACTGGAGAAATACCGGGAGCAGGCCCGTTAGCCCCGGAGAGACGGATCATTTTTCATGAAATGGATTAAAACCGCCTTCACGCTCGCGCTGGCGGCCGGCGTTCTCTACCTGGCGCTCATGATCTCGGTGAGCGTGGTTCTGCACCGTCAAAGCGGCGCGATTTCCGAAACGCTCAGGCGGAATCTGGGCGTGGAAAGCGTTTCCGTCAGGGATTTTTTCAACCTTCCGTTTTTGTTCGTCGAGATGAGGGATGTCAGCGTCCGGGACAGCCGGTACGGCGATCTGGACATTGGCCGGTTGGCCCTGCACTACGACGTGTGGAAATTCCTGTGGGCCGGCCTGGAGCGCTCGGTGCACCGGGTGGCCGGACGGTCTGTCCTGTATCGCGGCGGTACGGGGCATCTTGCGGCCCTGCAATCGCGGATTTCCGGCAACCGGGACGGGAGTTCCGGGACGAACGGGATACCGGGTTCCCTCGTCCTGACATTGGCCGATTTCCGGGCGGACATCAGTCTCCCGGCGGGCGTCCAGTCGGAATTCCGTTCGGACCGGTCGGAATTGTCCGTGAACCGCGGCCGTGTCCGGTTCCGCGCTCTTTGGACGGCGCGCTCCGGTAACACCAATCAGCCTGACAATCTTTCCGCCGGCGGCGAACTCCGCCTGGTGTTGAGCACGACAAACGGATTCGGTTCGGGCGCCCTGAAAATCAGCAGTTTCAGCGTGGGCCCTGTGATCCTGGCGAAAAATGCGGACATCCCGTTCGGCGTGACCAACGGGCTTCTGGCGGATTACCGTTCCACGAACGGGTCTTTGGCCTTGCGCTCCGGTCCGGACGGATGGATCGTTTCCGTCAGCAACTCTTTCCGCACCGATTCCGCCCGATACGACGAACGGTCCTTTCTGGAGTTTCTTCTCCTGCCCGGCGATTATGTTCTGGAAGCCGGCGCGGAAGGTTCTGTGGGGCGGTTTCGGGCTTCCGCCGCCATAACCGGTCTGACCAACCCCGGCGTCAAACCCGTGGATATTTCCGTTGCCCGGGAAAGGGGCCGGCTGTCAGTCCGTGCGCGCATTGACACCGTCAAATCCGGTTATCTGAACGCCCGGCTGGACCGGCTTCCCGGCCAGGCGTTTCCGGGCGGGACTTTCGCGTTGCGGGATTTCTTTGTCATGGACGGCCTGCGGTTGGGCGGGCAGGGGTTCATTGCCGTCACGGGTGATAAAACCGCGGCTTTGACCGTGAACGACATCCGGCTGAACGGAGGACCGCTCGGGAACGCGGCCACACGGCTTTTATCCCGGTCAAACGGGGTGGAGCTTGCGCCGCCCGGACCCGGATTCAACGAAGCCGTCCGCGGATTTGTCGGCTCTGACCGTTTCCAGCTGGCCGTGGACGTTCGGGACGTTTCCGGCGCCGCCATTGTCAGCAATATTTATATCGATTTCATGGGAATCTCCAAAGCCAGGGTCGGCGGGCGAATGACCGTGAGAAGCGATCCCGAGAAATTCTTCATCCTGGAGGCGAATGCCGTCGCCACCGTGACGGGCGCGGACGGCGTCGCGAAAAAATACGCGGAGACCAGCCTGGTCTTCAACGCAGGAGACCTGAAACTGACCTTTCGGGACCTGAATTTTCCGCTCTTCCGCCTGATCTACAACGGCACTTTCTCTTTCGCGATATACGACCGAATGACCGGGCTGGTGGATTTCAAGGGAACGGTGAACAACCTCAGGCGTTACGATTATCCGCTGACCGGAACGGTGGTTTACGACAGCCGGGCTCTGACCACGCTGGCGAATTTCGCCCTGGACGAAGCGGTCTTCCTGAGAGCGGAATACGTGACCAACACGATGGCCCTGAACATCCGGGGGGATAATTATCCCCTGACGCGCTGGGGGTTGGACGGCCGCCTTTCCGCCGATGTGCGGGCGGGGTGGACCCTGGACCGCATCCAGTCCTTTTCGGTCAAAGGCCGTTACACCGGTTTCGGCGAGGATGTGTCGATTGCCGCCCGGGCCGCGACCGAGCAGGGCCGGCTCCGTTTGACACAGTTCCTTCTGGACAATCGTGACGACAGGATGATGGGCACCGGAAGGGTCTGGCAGGACGGCGGCAGGCTGAACGCGGAAATCGGTTTCCTGCGGGGCGGGGAAATCCGCTTTTCGTCTTCCCTGGACGATATCCGGGCGCTGGTCGATGTCCGGAACCTGTATTTCGCGAATTTTCTGGGGAAGAAGAACAGAAAAGTCCTTCTGTCCGCGCGACTGGAAGGGGACGGCCCTCTGTTACTGCCGGACATGAAGGGGTTTCTCCGCATCGTGAATACGTCCAATTCGGGCGTCTTCACGGTGGATTGTCCCTCGATCCAGAAGACGGGCGGGGATGTCGTGATCCGTTCCGCCGTTTATCAGGACGAAACCGTCCGGGCGGATTTTCAGGCGCGTTACAGTCCCGCGGAAGACGGCTCCGTGCTGTTGGGAGAAGGCACGGTCAATCTGTTGGGCACGCTGCGCGGTCGGCTTTCCGCATCGTATTTCACACAGACCAACCAGAGATCGTTGTCCTATGACCTCCGGGGCCTGACGCTGAACGGCCGGTTCCTCCGGGATTATTCCGGCGGTTTTATTTTCAAGAACAACCGTTACACGTTCTTCCGCAAGGGGGACCGCGGATTCTCCGGCTATTACGCGCGGACGGGAGCGTCCCTGCAGGAATGGAACCTGGACCTGTCCGACTCGGATATCCGCGGCAGTTTTTCCGGCGAGATCCGGGGCCGGACCATCCGGTCGGACCTGCAGGTCACGGGAGAATTGTATTTGCTGTCGGTTCTGGGCCTCTTCCGCGACCTGGACGGCAACGGGTCCGTGCGTCTGCGCGTGGGCGGCAATGGGGAGAGTCCCGATGTGGACGGGGATATCCGGCTCTACAACGCGGGGTTCGGGATGGAGGGCGTTTCCACGCGCGTGCGCGGCATGAACCTGAGCGTGCCCATCCAGAAAAGCCGGATGATCTTCAACCGCTCCCGCGTGCCCACCACCACCGGTGATTTTCTGGTGAACGGTTACGTGGACATTCAGGATCTCTTCGTTCCCTCCGTTCATCTGATGGTCCTGCCTGCGGAACCGGAAAAACGGCAGTCGTTCATCGGGATCGGTTTTCTTTCCCCTTCGCTCCGGGTCAACGGCGAGTTCGCCCTGTCCAACTTCGGCGTGACCGGCACGCCGTCCGCCCTGTTTGTGGAGGGTGTGATCAACGCGGACAACTGCACCGTAGAACTGCCCAGTATCACGCCGGCCCGGCCCGGCCCGGTTCCGGACTGGGTCGCCAACATCCGCTGGAACCTGCCCGTCCGGATCGGGAACAGCGTCAAGTTCGCCAACGAGTTCGTGGACGCGTTCCTGCGGAAAGGGGATGCGCTCTGGATCCAGGGCTCTCTGGCGGACGGGACCTTCGCGATCAGGGGCCGCACGGGGGTGGAGAGGGGGACGCTGACGTATCTGGGCCGGGATTTCATGATCCGGGAGGGGTCCGCCAACTTTTACGGGAACGCCATGAACCCGGAACCCTATGTCGTTCTGGCAACTTCCACCACCTATCGCGACGAAAAGAACGAGAATATTGATGTTTATTTGACCTTTGAGGGGAAAGTTTCTACAATAGTAGTCCGCGATTTCTACTCGGTCCCATCCAAAAGCCGGAACGAACTGGCGGCGGTTCTGGGGTTGAGCGTGGAAAGAACGGGCGTTTACGATACGGGTTCGTCTCCGGGGGCGGGGAGCCTGTTTGTCAGCGGTGTGAGCGCGGCCCAGAATTTTTATTTCTTCAATCCGCTGGGCACGGACATCCGCCGCCGGCTGGGCCTGGACCTGTTCACCATCCGCACCGGTCTTCTCGAGACCTGGGCCAGGCAGACCGTGGGCGGGGAAACCAATATCGACCCTTTGAGTTTTTTCGAAGGGACGAGCCTGATCGTGGGAAAATACGTTTTCCCCAATGTTTTTATCCAGTACGAAATGACCCTGACGCGCGACCCCTTCTCCGAGCTGGAGCTGGTCCCCCTGCATACAGTAGGAGTGGAACTGGACCTGAGAACGTTCGATCTGGGCTGGAAATACAGGCCTGTCAGCGAATTGGGGCGGGGGATCCGGTACGAACAGCGGTTTGAGCTCAACATCAACCGCCAGTTCTGACCCGGTCCGCGCGATCGGAATGAGAAAGGAGAAAATATGAAACGGTCCCTGGCGATCGCGGCGTTATGTCTGTTGACCCTGGCCGCGGGTTTTTTCGCCCAGTCCGGAGGCCAGACCGCCGGCCGAGTGACCCGGGTGCGGGATATCCGCTTTGACGGGCTGGTGAACACGCGCCCCGAGGAAGTCAAAAACCTCATCCCCCTGCGCGAAGGGCAGGTTTATTCCGAAACCGCGCTGAACGATTCCATCAAGAAAATGTTTTCCCTGGACATGTTCCGCAATATCCGGGCTCATGTCACCAACGCGCCCGGCGCTCCCGGCGAAAACAGCGCGTTCGTGACCTTTATCGTGGAAGAAAACCCGTTCATCCGCTATATCGTGTACGAAGGGAACTCGTCCATTTCCAAGGAAGACCTGGACAAGGTGATCGGCATGACGGAAAGTTCCTACCTGACGGCCGCGAAACGCAACCGCGCGCTGGCCGCCGTCCAGAGAAAATACCTGAACGAGGGCTTTATCGAGGCCATCGCGACGTTCCGCCTGAAAGTGGCGGACGTCCGGAAAAACATATTCGACCTGGTGATCCGCGTCACGGAAAACAAGAAGATCGTGGTGGAAAAGATCGTGATCACCGGCAACACGAACCTGACCGCCGGCGAAATCAAGGGCATCATGAAAACCAAGGAGAAATTTTTCATTTTCGTGTCCGGCGTCCTCAAGAAGGACGAGTTCGCCCAGGACCGCGAAAACGTGCTCACGTTCTACCAGCACAAGGGTTACCTGGACGCGCAGATCAACCGCTTTGAATGGAAGATCGAGGAATTGGGCGACGACAGGCACAAGGCCATCGTGGTTTACGCTGACGTGGCGGAAGGGCCCAAGTACACCACGGGAAAGATTACGATCACGGGCAACGCCATTTTCTCCACGCAGGAACTCATGGCGCTGGTCAACATGAAAGAGGGCGAAGTGTACGACCGCGTCAAGATGGACCTGATCCGCTACAACATCTTCACCAAATACAGCGACACCGGCCACGTGTACGCGAACGTGTCCGCCGTGCTGAACAAGAACCCCACCAACCTGGTGGTGGACACGGAACTGGTCATTACGGAAGGTCCCCTGGCCCATATCGAATCGGCCACGGTGTCCGGCAACAGCAAAACGCAGACCAAGGTGATCCGGAGGGAATTCCTCTTCGAGGAAGGCGAGCTCTACGTCCAGCGCAAGGTCCGGCAAACCCAGGAAAAGCTCATGCAGACCCAGTTTTTCTCGGACGTCAAGGTGAACTGGCTCCCGGGAAGCGCGGAAGGCCTGGTGAACCTGGATATTGGCGTTGAGGAACAGCGGACGGGCATGATCACTTTCGGTGTGGGTTACGGGACGGAGAGCGGGTTCAACGCGTCCCTCCAGCTGGCCGAGAAAAACCTTTTCGGAACGGGCCGCATGGCCTCCATCCGGGGGGAGTGGGGCGAGAAAAAGCAGTCCGTGGAAATCGGGTTCCAGGAGCCCTGGCTGTTCGACATGCCGCTCTACGCCGGATTCTCCCTGGGGTATTCCCGCTACAAGTACGACAATATTCCGGCCGATTCCGACGGGGACGGGCTGATCGACGGGACGAATTTCAATTACATTGCCGATCCCACGAACACCATCGCGTCCCTGGTCAACAACTACTTTTACTTCCGGGACACCATTTCCCTCGGGGGCCGGGTGATCCGCCAGTTCTGGGTGTTCTGGTCCGGTTCGCTGGGGCTATCCACCACGTTCTACCAGGATTCGGGTTCCAACTTTACCACGCCGCTGATTTTCACGGGCACGTGGGAAACCAATACGGCCCTGCTGGATTCGTTCGCGAAGGGCTGGACGTTCAAGAACATGCTTTCCCTGGGCATCAATCACGACTCCACAAGCCACCCTCTCAATCCGCTATCCGGCGTCAAGCTGGGGCTGGACCAGTTCCTTGTGGGAGGGATCCTGCAGGGAGACGCTCATTTCATCAAGACGCGCTGGTCTTTCGACACCTACATCAACCCCATATGGAAAATCGTTCTGGCGCTTCACCTTTCGCAGGATTTCCTGTTCCCGCAGTTTGACGGCCGTTTCAAATACGACCTGTCCGACATGCTGTATTTTGACGGCATGTACGAAATGCGCGGTTATTACGCCTATCCCGTGCGCGCGGAATCCAAGCTGTTTGCCAGCACGGAGCTCCGGTTCCAGATTTTCCAGGAAATCTGGGGGACCTTCTTTTACGACATGGGCAATCTCTGGGGAAAATACCAGGACTGGGCGCCCTGGAAACCGGACGGCTACCTGTTCAGTTTCGGCGCGGGCATCATGATCAACATCCCCATGATCCCCATCCGCTTCTACATGGCGCGCCGGGGGCTCTACGAAAACGGCCAATGGCAGCTCTTGGGCAGCCAGGAGTTTTTCGAGAACTGGACTCCCGTGCTGGCCATCCAGGGCTTATTTTAACGGCGCTTTTGTGTTATAATGGCTGTGCCGGTCCGGCGAGCAGGAGGGATATCGCATGAGAATCACGAGCGCGGTCTGCGCGTGCCTGGCCATCGTGGCCTGCCTGATCCAGCCGCTTCACGCCGTCAAGATGGTCAAGATCGGCTACGTGGACGTGGAGGAAATCTTCGCCTCCTATCCGGGCGCCGCGGCCATCCGCCAGAAGCTGCAGCAGGAAAAGGACAAGTTCCAGGCGGATATAGACCGGCAGAAGGACGCCATCGCCAAACTGGAGCGGGATTACCAGCTGAATTCCGGCCGTCTGCCCGAGGACGAACGGCAGCGGCGCGAGGCGGAAATCGAGTTTAAAAAAGAGATTCTGGCGGAAGCCATAGACGATTCCAACAAGAAGCTGAACGTTCTCAAGGACGAGCTGACCAAGCCGATCTATCTCAAGATCGCGACCGCGATCCAGAGGGTGAGCGCGGAAAAGGGTTACAGCATCGTGTTCAAGAAGGCGAGCGACGTGATTCTGTACGTGGACAGGGAGCACGACCTGACCAAGGAAGTGCGGCAGCGGGTGGCCCGCGAACTGTCCCTCGAGGAGCGGAATTAGAATAACAGGGCTTAGGAAGGGGGTTGACATGGCGAACGCGGCGGTTGTTTATTACTCTTTCCTCGGACATACGGAAACGGCGGCCAAAACGATAGGAGAACAGCTGGGAATTCCGGTTTACGCCCTCCGCGAAAAAAATCCCCACCGCGGCGCGATCGGGATGATCCGGGGGTTCTTCGAGTCCCTGGTGGGCGCCGGTTCCGCCCTCCTTCCGTTTGATGCGGATCTCTCCGGATACGATACGCTTTTTCTGGGAACGCCCATCTGGACGTTGTCCGCTGCCCCGGCCATGAACGCCTACATTAAAGACGCGGAACTGTCCGGCAAGACGGTCATCCTGTTCGTGACCGTGGGCTCCACAACCCCCAAAAAAGTGGTGCGGTCCCTGGCGGCCCGGATCAAGGCCCGGGGCGGCAAGGTGATCCGCGCGTTCGGGATCCGGACGGCGTTCGTCAAGAAGGAAACCATCATCCACGAAGCCCAAAAGATCGCGGAGGCATTGCCGTGAAAATGAAAACCGGTCCCAAGCTGGGCGTTTCGATTATCCTGATTGTTCTTCTGGTCATCCTGATCGTCCAGAACATGGCCGTGACCACCCTGCAGCTGTTTATCTGGAAGGTTCAGTCCCCCGTCATCGCGGTGGTGCTGGTGAGTCTCATGGTGGGATTCATTGTGGGGCTCCTGACCGGACTGCCCATGAAGGCGGACAAAAAAAAGCCCGGGAGCGCCAATGCCGATGCGCCCGGTGACAAGCAGAACAAACCGGTGAAATGAAAAAGACCCACTTCCTGTGCTCCCAATGCGGGTATAAATCCTCCAAGTGGCTCGGGAAATGCCCCGAGTGCGGCAGCTGGAATTCCTTTCTGGAAGAAACGGAGAATACGCTCTCCGCGAGCGCGGGCGAAAAGTATCCGGCCGGAAAACCGGCCGTGCTGCGCGCGTTGTCTTCCGTGACGGCCGGTGAACAGGACAGGACGATGACGGGCATTCCGGAAGTAGACCGCGTTCTCGGCGGGCTGGTCCCGGGACAGGCCGTCTTTGTGTCCGGTGAACCGGGCATCGGGAAATCCACACTCCTTCTCTCCCTGGCGGACCGCCTGGCCGCGAACGGCCGCCCGGTCATCTATCTGAATGGCGAGGAATCCTGTTCGCAGGTCGGGACCCGTGCCGCCCGGATCGGGGCCCGGTCTCCCGGATTGTCCCTGTTGGCGGAGAACCGCATCGAGAACGTCCGGGAAACGCTCATCAAGGAAAAACCGGCCGTCCTGTTTGTCGATTCCCTTCAAACGGTTTATTCGGAGCGTTACGCTTCCCTTCCCGGAAGCGTGGTGCAGATGAGGGAATCCACGTTCGAGCTGGTCACTCTCTGCAAGTCCCTGGAGACCGTTCTTTTCCTGGTCGGTCACATCACCAAGTCCGGCGCCATTGCGGGTCCCAAAGTGGTGGAACACATGGTGGACACCGTTCTCTATCTGGAGTCGGACGCCCGCGGGCATTACCGGATCCTCCGGTGTCTGAAGAACCGCTTCTATTCCACCGAGGAAGCCGGCTTTTTCAGGATGGAGGAGGGCGGCCTGCGCGGCGTGGAAGATCTTTCCTCAGCATTTACGTTCCGGCATCCCGCACCCGTCAGCGGATCGGTGGTCTATCCCCTTCTGGAGGGGCATCGCGTCATACCCGTGGAAATCCAGGCGCTGGTCGCGCCGTCCCAGTTCAATTATCCGAGACGCAGCGCGGAAGGAATGGACGCCGGGCGTCTGTCCATGCTGATCGCGATCCTGGAAAGGACCGTGAAAGGGAGCCTGGCCGCGCAGGACGTCTATCTGAACGTCACGAACGGCCTCCGGATCTCCGATCCGGCGCTGGACCTGGCCGTTGTCACGGCGGTGTATTCGTCCTGGAAAAACGCGCCCGCTTCGGGAGAAACGGCGCTGTTCGGGGAAGTGGGATTGACGGGAGAAGTGAGGCCGGTGCCCCGGGCCGAGCGGAGGGCCGCTGATATTGCGCGGCTGGGTTTCAGGAAGATCGTCCTGCCGGATACCGGGCGGGCCATCAAACTGCCGGAGGGGCCCGCTGTCTGTCTGCCCATCCGCCATCTGTCGGAAGGCGTCACGGCGCTGTTCTGACCCGCGTGGCTACTGATCGGTCTTGATGACGCTCTCGTCGTTTCCAAAAAACGTTTTTTTGGTGAATATTTCCGGCACGAAGTAACCGGTGTCGTCTACTCCGTCCAGGTCCTTGTATTTTACCCGCAGATGCAGATTCACCCACTGGTTCCGCAGGCCTTTCAGGTTCAGCCCTTCGTAACTGAGGATGTATTCCAGCGGCTGCGATTCGCGGATGCTGCCGTACAGGTTCAGGATGCCCTTGATGTCTCCCAGGCTGTAATAACGGCCCAAGGTGTCTTCCGCCAGGCGCCTGTAACCGGCGGCGTTCTTCCCGGAAAAATTCACCACGTAGACGGGAATGGCGTTCTGTTGGGCGTAGGTGGTGAGCGTGTCCGGGCTGTAGGTGCCGAAGTTTTCAACGCCCGTGTCTCCGCTGACAAACAGGACTACCGCCTTGTTGCGGTTGACGTTCAAAAGCTCCTTGATGGAGTCGTGGATGGCGCGGTCCAGGCCGCCGGGGGTTTTTTCGGCGTAGGCCGCCTTTTTCAGATAGTCAATGGGCGAGAGCAGCGTGACGTTTTTGCGGCCGGAGCGCTCCGTCCGTTCGCCCACCGTCATGATTTCCACCCAGTCGCGGCCGCCCGCCTTCCGGAGAAAAGCGTTCATGGCGTCCAGAAGGTCCGGGTCGTAATCCCGCATGGACAGACTTTTCTCCACCACGAACTGGACGGCCAGCTGGCCGCGGTGTTCGTAGGTTCCGCCCAGCCGGAATATGGGGATTTCCGTCCCTTCCTCGGTCAGGACCAGGTTTTCCTCCCGCAGGTTGTGGACGGGTTTGCCCTTTTTGTCCCAAACGCGGAAGTGGATGATGTTGTTCGGGTAAGACCCGAGCCAGACCTGGCCGATCTGCACGCCCAGGTTCGCGTATTTCAGCTGAAGCGGCGCGAAGACGGCTATGTTCTGGGTGTTGAAATCGGTCTGGTAGATGAAATTCTTGGTGTCCAGGCACGCGTCAAAGGGATAGCGCGCCCGTCCGTCGTCCAGCCCGAATTTTTCCAGGGATTTTTTTGCGATATCGTAACGGTACAGTCCGGCCTGGGCGTCCGAGATGTAGAGGATGCCGTTTTTCAGTTCCAGCCCGCGCGGTTCCCTCAGAACGCCCTCGCCGATCGTTTCCAGGAGGTTGCCGAAGGTGTCGTAAGACACGATGCGGCGGTTCAGGGAATCGGACACGTAGATCGTGTTTCCGCTGCCGGCGATGTCTGTCGGGCGCGACAGGTCCCCGGCGCCGATGGTCTGGATCCACCCTCCCTGGAGATCGAATTTCTGGATCCGGTCGTTGCCGTTGTCGGCCACGAACAGGTAGTCGTCGCCGGAAATATGGAGGCCCATGGGGCCCGCGATGTTGGAGGAGCCGAAACCCTTCGCCCCGAAGCGGCCCAGATACTTGCCTTCCCGTTCGTAGATGAGGACGGCGTCGGCGGAGTAGTCGGACACGAAGAGCCGGTTGCCCCGAAGCACGATGCCCGTGGGCATCTTCATGCGGGAGAAATCGCCGAACGTGCGACCGAACTGGCGCAGTACTCGGCCGTTGTTGTTGACCTCCACCACGTAACGGGTGGCCGTGGACGAAACCAGGATGGAATCCGTGCGTTCGTCGTGGATGATGAAAGAAGGCCGGATGATCTTGTGCATGCCGTCCTGGATGCCGTCGTAAAGTTTGGAAAACACGTAAGGTTCCGAGTAATCGTAGCTTTTGTCTATGGACATCCGGAAATAGAGGTCGTTCAGTTTCTGGCGGACCTGGTAACTGCCGCCGCCCAGCCGGACCAGGTTCTCCCATTCGTCCAGGGCGTTCCGGGAATATCCCGAATTGAGATAGGCGGCGCCCAGATAATACCGCGCGCGGTGGTTGAGCGGCTGATGGGACAGCGACCTGTTGAACAACTGGACCGCGGCCTCGTATTCCCGGTTGAAGAAACGGATCATGCCCGTCCTGAAGTTTTTCTCGGACAGGATTTCGTTGATTGTCTGCCCCTGCAGGAGCAGGAAAACAGCGCATAAAGAAACGGCCGCGAGAATTTTTTTCAGCATAGGGGACGGACCTGCCTTCAGTATTTATCGTACAGGCGGTAAAAATAATCCCGCTGGGCCTTCGCGAGCCCTTCGGAATGGAGCACGACGCTGGTTTCGTTGTTCCGGCTGAGCGCGGACTCCGTCCAGTTGTGGCTCCCGATCACCGTTACCGACGCGTCAATCACCGCCAGTTTGGCGTGGGTGGTGATCCCGGCCGGGTCGATCCTGTATTCCAGACCGGCTGCCGCCATATAATTGGTGGTGGCCGGATATTCCCAAGCCGTCAGGTTGTCCGCCAGCACGCGGATAGTGACTCCGCGCGACCGGGCCGCCGAAAGGGCTTCCAGAAGTCCGTTGGCCGGGTCGTCCGGCTGCGCCGGGTCGTATTTTACGGCGTACATGATTACCAGGACTTCCGACCGGGCGCTTCCGATCAATTCCGCCGTCCGCGTACTGTACGCCCCGTCGTTTGCCGTTTCCGCCCGGCATTCGTGTGTGCCGTCCGGAGGAGTGTCCCGAAAACAGCCCGCCGCCAAAAACGCGGCGGCGCACAATGCCGCAATCCGTTTTTTCATTCCGCCCTTTCCCGTTATTGATTCGGTTTATATTGTATATCGGATCCCGAAAAAAACAAAAACCCCGCGGGGGTCGCCCGTCAGCGGCTGATCGCGGACAGCGCCGTCTTGACCAGGTCTTCCACCGGTTTGTCCGACGCGCCCGGGGTCTGGAAGGCCGAATCCACGGCTTTTTTGGCCTCCGCGTCACCGTAGCCCAGCACGCGCATGGCCAGGAGGACCTCCATCCGTTTTTTCTCGGGGGAACCGGCGGGCAATACGGCGCCGGATATGGCCAGTTTCTGGATCTTGTCTTTGAGCTCCAGAATGATCCGGGACGCCGTCTTGGCGCCCACGCCCTTGACGCGGGCCAGGGCCGATTCGTTTCCGGACACCACGGCGTTGCGGATTTCCGCGGCCGGCATTTCGGACAGGATTTTCAGCGCCTGCTTGGGGCCTATGCCGGAAACGGACAACAGCGTTTCGAAAAGACGCCGGTCCTCCACGGTCAGAAAGCCCACCAGGAAGGTGTCGTCCTCCCGGACGATCATTTTGGTGAACAGCACGGCTTCGCCGCCCGGTTCGGGCAGGGCGGACGCGGCGGAACGGGGGATCAGGATCTCGTAGGTGACTCCGCCGGTCCGGACGGCGGCGGCTGATTCGTCCTTGAAAACGAGCGTGCCGGATATGGAGTAATACACGGATCATTCCCCTCCCATTCCGGACTCATTATACCATTATTCAAGAGCGGGAACAAGGAAAAAGACGCGGTCATGAGGGGAGAGCTTGCTGTCCGTCCGGTCAGAATGCGAGTCCGGCCCGAAGACCGGGAAAGCCGTATTTGAGCGCGTCGTGAAGTCCGGTAAACGGCCGGAATTCGTTATGTTCCGAATAATGACGGGATCTTAAAAATGCGAAAAGCCGGCGCGAATCGATCTGACGGGAAGGACGCGGTTTTGATAAATGACCGTTCTTTTTTTTCTGTCAGCCGGAATGGTCCCGATTTTTGTCACACCCTGATCCCGGATCCGGTCCGGGCTCGTGAAAATGAGTTCGTAGTCCTCGCCGCCGCCGGCCGCCAGGTCCAGAAAATAGCGCGGGTCGCGCTGAAAAGAAGACCCGATGCGGTTTTTCGCGACGGGGATTTTGTCCAGATCCACCGAGAACCCGACGCGGCTTTCGTCGGCAATATGGCCCAGGTCCGCCAGTAACCCGTCGCTCACATCGATACAGGAATGGATTTCGTGTTTTGTAACAAGCCGGCGCGCCGGCTCCACGCGGGGTTCGGGGCGGTCGTGGCGTTTGAGAAAATAGGCCGGGTCCTTTACGGGGTATTTCAGTTTTTTCCGGATCAATTCCAGGCCGACGGCGCTGTCGCCGAACGTGCCGGTGACATAAATGGAATCCCCGGCGCGCGCGCCGCCCCGGAGGACCGGTTTTTTGAACGGCCGGCCTATGACGGTGATCGTGAAAGCGAGGACGGGAGAACGGACCGTGTCTCCCCCGATCAGTTCCACGGAATATTTTCTGGCCGCGGTCTTGAGGCCCGACAGGTAGTTGTCCAGTTTTTTGTCCGGCAAGCCGGACGGGATGGCCATGACCAACAGGGCGTAGAGGGGATAACCGCCCATGGCGGCGATGTCGCTGATATTCACGGCCAGGGATTTCCAGCCCAGGTCGCGGAACGCAACGCGGCCGGACAGGAAATGAACGCCGTCCACCAGGGCGTCCGTGGTCACGAGATAGTCCGGCGGGATGACGGCCGCGTCATCCCCGATCCCGAGCTGATGCAGGCGGCCTGGGCCGCGGTCGCGGTTGCGGATGCCGGAAAACATTTTCCGGACGCGTTCAATGCGGGCGAATTCGCCCAGTTTCCGCATTTATTTCCCCAGGAGGTAGTTGTGAAGGCGGTTGATGTTGTCCATGCGGCCGATCACGATCAGGATGTCGTTTTCCTTGAGGGGAAAGTTGGGGTCGGGGACTTCGTTGATGACGAAATCGTTCACGTTTCGGAAGTCGTCGTCCAGCCGTTCCACCACGCTTTTGACCGCGATCACGTTGATCCGGAAATTCTTGCGGAAATCCAGGTCGGCCAGCGTCATGTCCGCGATCTTCTTGCCGACCTTCAGTTCCACGATGGCGTGGTCCTTGGAAAGCTGCTCGTAAGACACCAGGTATCCCGAAAGCGAAACGAGCCGCGTGGACAGTTTCCGGCTGGTTTCCACCTCCGGCTGGATTACCTCGTTCACGCCGATGAGTTTCAACACCTGGGCGTGTTCCTCCGTGTTCGCCCGGGCCATGATTTTGGGGATTTTCAGTTTTTTGAGAATGAGGGTGGTCAGGATGCTCGCGATCATGTCGTTGCCGATGCAGACCACCGCGCAATCCACGCTCCCCACGCCCGCTTCCTGGAGCGCCTCTTCCGTGGTCGAATCCATCACGTAGGGAAAAACCGGTTTATCCTTGAGTTTTTCGATGATCGTGCGGTCCCGGTCTATCACGATCACCTCGGCGCCTTCCTCGATCAGGGCCAGGGCCAGGTTCATGCCGAAATTTCCCAGGCCGATCACGGCAAATTGAGACTTTTTCTCGATGACCTCGAACGCCACACAGTCCCCCAAAAACGGGATATTATACACCCATTGACCGGAAATCTAAATATTTATCGGCCGGGGGGCGGTGTAAACCGTAATGGTATGATGGGAAACGGCTGAAACGGGTTTCCCGATCCACTGAAGGGAAAAAGAGGCGGTTGGGCTTCGGCTATCTGCTTGCCCCACAAGCGTATTTATCAAGTCGTCTCCGGAAGACGCTTTGAATATAAGGTTTCCGGGAACCTGGCGGGAATCATACTCGTGGTTTGACAAAACCGCGGTTAAACAATAAAATATCTCTACGATTTTTTCCGAGGTCGGGTACCCGAGTGGCCAAAGGGGGCAGACTGTAAATCTGCTGGCATTTGCCTTCGGTGGTTCAAATCCACCCCCGACCACATCCTTCCTTTTTCCTCGGAACAGTCCAGCGGAGGGCGGCCCATGACCGTCAGTCTCGTTTCCATTACCGAGGACGCCGAAAAAAAGATAGAACGGTTCGGGCGCATCTGCTACGATTCCGGGGCCAAAGCCACGGGCGAATCCTACGCCGTCTTCATTGAAAACCTCCTTAAAAACGGCCATCTTTCCATTCTGGAGCACGCCTCGGCGTCTTTTCTGCTGGAAGGCGTATCCCGGGCCTGCACCCACCAGCTGGTCCGCCACAGGCTGGCCAGTTATACCCAGAAGTCCCAGCGGTACGTCCGCGAGGGCGATTTCGAATATACCGTTCCGCCCGATATTGCCGCCAGCGCGGAGGCGAAAAAACTCTTTGAAACGGTCATGGCGGGCATCCGTGACGGCTACCGGCGGCTGGTGGAACTGGGAGTCCGGAAAGAGGACGCGCGGTTTCTCCTGCCCAACGCGGCGCACACCGCCATCGCCATGACGGCCAACTTCCGGGAGTGGCTGCATGTGATCGACCTGCGGGTGTCCCGGCACGCCCAGTGGGAGATCCGGGACATGACGGTTGCCGTCTGGCGGGAGCTGTTCCGCCGTTGCCCGTCCGTGTTCGGGCCCGCGTATTTCGATAACTGGAGCCGGGATGCCGATTATAAACGGGCGGTTTTCCTGGAACGGGTAAAAAATAGTTGATCGTTTCAAGCGGAATGGGTATAATGTGCCTGACAGCATCGGGTGCGCCGGAGACGGTATGAAGAAAATCGAGTTCTCGCAGGTTAACGACGTGACCGTGATCAAGCCGTTGGGCGAGATGACGTTCTTCTTCCTGGAGGACCTGAACGTCTTTTTGAACGAGCAGAAGAAACTGAATCATTTCAAGTTCGTGTACGACATGACCCTGGTCACCTGGATCGATTCCATCGGCCTGGGGCTGATCGCCACCTCCATCAAATCCGCCCTGTTGAACAACATCAAGGTGGCCGTGGTGAACCCCCGGCAGAACATCCTCGAGCTGTTCAAGATGAGCTCGCTTTACGACCTGATCGAGGTGTTTGACAGCGTGGAAAAGGCCGTCCAATACTTCCAATCCTGATATCAGTCCCGTATAGAGGGAAATGACCCCCTTCCACATCAAAGTTTTGGCTGCTAAAATGCCGATTTCTATGGTATGGAAATCCGCCCTTGACAGATACGGGCAAAATATTGCACAATATATGTAGGATGGATGGGTTGTCAATACCGCCCTGCGGCAGGTTTGCGGGGCCTTTTTTGAGGTTGCCATGAAGCGTTCCGGAGACTATTCTCGGAAAACCCGGGAAACCCACGTGGAAATGAAGCTGAATCTGGACGGGGCCGGCAATTACGAGATCAATACCGGCATCGGCTTTTTCAACCACATGCTGGAAACGGTGTCCCGGCACAGCCTGATCGACATCAAACTGGACGCGAGCGGGGACATTCATGTGGATTTCCACCACCTGGTGGAGGATACCGCCATCACTCTGGCAAAAGGACTGAGCGACCTGCTGGGGGATAAAAAAGGCATACGCCGGTTCGGTTACGCCATTGTTCCGCTGGACGAGGCGCTGGTGGAGGCCGTTGTGGACGCCAGCGGCCGCCCGTTCTGCAAGACCAATCTGGCCGAATACCGGGGCGAGATCGGGGATTTCAATTTTGAGCTGGGAGACGTGTTCTTCAGCTCTTTTGCGACCATGGGCTTCACGGTGCACATTCTGGTCCAGCGCGGGGACAACCTGCACCACATCCTGGAAGCCGCCTGCAAGGCGTTTGCCCGCGCTTTGCGAATGGCCCTGGAAACGGACGAACGGGTGAAAAGCGTGCCGTCCACCAAAGATTTCCTGGCGTAGGGGACGGGATGGTCGCGATTGTCGATTACGGAATGGGCAACCTGGCCAGCGTGCAAAACGCGTTCGTGAAAACCGGCGGTGAAGAAACCCTGGTGACCGCCGATCCGGCCGTTGTGCGCCGGGCGGACCGTCTGGTGGTTCCCGGCGTGGGGGCCTTTGAGGACGCGATGAAGGCGCTCAGGGCGCAGGGGCTTTCCGAAGCCATTCTGGATTTTATCCGGACCGGGAGGCCTTTTTTGGGAATCTGCCTGGGGATGCACCTGCTTTTTGAACGGAGTTACGAAAACGGCGTTTTCGAGGGGTTGGGGGTCATTAAAGGCGAAGTGGTGCGTTTCCGGACGGACCTGCCGGTTCCCCATATGGGCTGGAACGAGGCGCGGATGACGGAAGGAGCGTCCTCGGGCGGGCTGTTTGACGAACTTCCGCGGAATGCGTATTTTTACTTTGACCATTCCTACTATCCCGTGCCGGCCGATTCCCGCACGGTCATGAGCACAACCGACTACGGTCAGGAGTACGCGTCCGCCGTTTTGCGGGACAACGTGTGCGCCGTGCAGTACCATCCCGAAAAAAGCCACCGGAACGGCCTGAAGCTGATCAAAAGTTTTCTGGAATGGCGTTGAGAAAGGCAAGGAGACGGTCACTATGCTCATCATCCCGGCCATAGACATCAAGGACAGAAAGTGCGTCCGTCTCGTGCGGGGCAACCCGGAGTTCGAGACCGTCTATTCCCACGAGCCCGTGTTCCAGGCCAAGTTTTGGGAGCGCGAGGGCGCCCAGCGCCTGCACATCGTGGACCTGGACGGCGCCTTCGAAGGCAAGACCAAGAACCTGGACATCATCCAGCGCATTGTCGAGGAACTCCGCATCGACGTCCAGGTGGGCGGCGGCATCCGGGACAACCGCATCATCCGCGCGCTGAAAAACCGCGGCGTCCAGAAGATCATCATCGGCACAGCGGCCATCGAGAACAAGAAATTCATCAAGAACCTCTGCAAGAGCGATCCGCACGGCGTGATCATCGCGATCGACGCCTCCGACGGATTCGTGGTGAAAAACGGCTGGAAGGAAGTGACCGGCAAACGCGCCGTGGACATCGTGAAAGAGCTGGAGGAGTTCGGCGTGGAGGAAGTGGTCTATACGGACGTGAACCGCGACGGCACGCTGGAAGGCCCCAACTACGACGCGATCGAGACCATGCTGACCGTGACGGACATCCCCATCATCATCTCCGGAGGGATTTCCTGCCTGGAGGACGTCAAGCGCCTCAAGGACTACGAGTCCATGGGGTTGAAGGGCGTCATCATCGGCAAGGCGCTGTACGAGGGCAAATTCCGGCTTTCGGACGCCCTCCGGTACGAATAGGCCCGGTCCCGTATCAGCCCGCGGCATCTGGCCGTCAGGAACAAACATGCCCGTGACTCGCCGTAAAACCCGCCTGATCCGGATCGGAAACGTCGCCATTGGCGGCGATTCTCCGGTCTCCATACAATCCATGACCACCACTCCCACCGTTAACGTCAAAAAGACCCTTCGGGAAATCCGGCGGCTGGAAGAATCCGGCTGCGACATTGTGCGCGTGGGCGTGCCGGACGAGGACTCTGCCCGGGCTATCTCGGTCCTGAAGAAACAGACACGTCTGCCGATCGTGGCGGACATCCATTTTGACCACCGTCTGGCGCTTTTGTCACTTCAAAGCGGGGCCGACGCCCTGCGCATCAACCCGGGCAACCTGCGTCATCGCGATCACGTGAAAGACGTTGTGCGCGCCTGCAGGGACCGGGGCGTGCCCATCCGCATCGGCGTGAACAGCGGGTCCATAGACCATGCGAAATATCCGCACCCCACTCCCGAAGCCCTGGTGGAATCCGCCTGGTCCCATATCCGGATCCTGGAAGAACTCGATTTCCGGGACATCAAGGTTTCCCTGAAAAGTTCGGACGTTCCCATGATGGTGGAGGCCTACCGTCTTTTCGCGCGCGAGCGCGACAACGACTACCCCCTTCACCTGGGCGTGACGGAAGCCGGGGCGCTGGAACAGGCCTTGGTGAAAAGCTCCATAGGCGTGGGAACACTCCTTTTGGACGGGATCGGGGACACCGTGCGTATTTCCATTACGGGGGACGTGGTTAAGGAAGTGGAGGCGGCCCGGACCATACTGCGGGTTTTGGGTATCCGCAGGGAAGGGGTGGAAATCATTTCCTGTCCCACCTGCGCCCGCAAGGAATTTGACGTGGAAAAGACCGTGGCGGAATTGACAAAAAGGACCGCCGGAATTAAAACATATATGAAGGTTGCCGTAATGGGCTGCGTGGTGAACGGTCCCGGGGAGGCCCGGGAGGCGGATATTGGCGTGGCCGTGGGGAAATCCGGCGCCGTGCTCTTTAAAAACGGTAAAACGGTCGCAAAAATACCCGTTTCGGGCATACTGAACGCCCTCCTGCGGGAAATTGGAAAATAAATTCAATATCAGGACTTCCTTTTCCGATAAAGAACCGGGTATTATTGAAGAGAAATCAGGCCATTGACTGCTGGTTTGCCTGATCGCCCTGCCAGAATTGATAATCAATAACGCTGTTTCATGGATATTTTTAACAGCGGAGTGACTATGCCCGGTGGCGTGAAAAGGCTTTTTGTTGCGCTTGCGATCTCCTTTCTATTCCTATCACACATTCACACGTATTTTTTTCTCGACAATTTCTCCAGTCAGGGAAACTGGATCACAAACCTCCGTTACAACCTGAGTCTGGGAGTGTGGACCAACATCTACGTCCTGCAGGGCGGAGATGTCGGGCCGCAGTTGACCAACTGGGTGGTCACGGGCGGTAAAATGAATTTCGGCAGCGGGTACAACGCCACGCCGGTGGGTTATACCACCAGTTTCTACGGGATCTACAGCCTGTTCACCAACCGGTCCTTCAACGCCTCCAAAAAGAACCCTTACGGATTTGAAATCACCCGGATCACGATCAGGCAGGACAACGGAACGGAGTCCTGGCAGGCCGGATCCTTCGATCTCTGTATGGTGCAGGCCAAACCATCCGTGACCAACGGCAATACTCTCAACGGTCTGCGCGGAGAAAAATTCGATAACCTGGTGAACCTGACCGAGACGGACTGGCAGAACAAGTCCTCCGCCAGTTATTACGGATGGTCGCAGAGCATTTACCCCAACTCCAAGATCGACCTGACAGCGGTAACGGACAGTTCCGGAACGACCGCCAATTTGTCTTCGCTTCTGGAAGTAAACTATTCCGCCGGCGCCAATAACAACGTCGTGACTTTTCGCCTGGTCAACGATGGGGAATACGTGTACTGGTATGTCAACCCAAATCCCCTCAATGTCGGCTCCTACACCAACGCCTTCTATCTGGTGGACAAGAAACCGGTGGTGTTCTCGAATAATCTCCAGCCCATGATCGGCATTGGGGCAATCAACTACAACGGCTTCAGCGTCTGTCAAACCTACGGGGCAGACCCCCAGTCCGTCCAGATGAGCAACCTGGTCATGCGCAGTGTCTGCTCGAATATCGTTTCGGAACTGACGCCTGCCCGGATCCGAGCCAACTCCTCCGCCCGGGTTTATTTGGCTGTGCGGCCCCTCTTTTCCACCAACGACGAGGCGGGCGTGGGCGAACTATACGTTGACATTCCCGAAAGCGTGACCAACTTCACCAACTGGACGGCCTACACCAACGCCCTGAGCGTCCACTGGGCCGGGACCAACGGTGCTCTTTTCAAGAATTTCACAAACGATTTCGGTGACAAGAATCCCTCTCCGGGCAATGTGGCGATCTCCCTCAAGGAGGGTGGGCGCCGCCTGAAGATCCGTTTTTGTTCGTCGAACAGCATCGCGGCCAGCGACGTGTTCCACCCTTTGAAATGGGGCGGAGAGGCCAACAGCAACGTGATCCTGCTGGTGGTGTCCAACTACCTGACGTCTTCCAACGCGGATTCCGTAGGGCGAACGCTGGAGGTTTCCGCGGCGAACGAAAAGTATTTTGATACGACCTGGACCAATACCGCCACCACGGGGCCCATGGCGTCCGCCGCCGGCAATGTCATGGACATGTCGCAGATCACCAATAGTCTGGTGGATTCCGATTCCCTCACCTACCGCACCTACAACAGCCCGGTGGCCTACTCTGGCCTCAGCCCGACCCGGGTGTACGAAGGCGTGGCAACGGTGTACATCTACGATGTCCAGGCCGCGAACCTGAACAATAATTCGGATGTGGACAAGCTGATGGTTATCGTTCCCCCGCATTTTGGTGTGGACACGAACACCCTTTACAGCGAAAAAATGGCGGTGAGCAATTCGCAATACCTGTACCTGACGAATTTCGGCGGCACGAACGCGGTGGTGGCGGACTATCTCCAGAGAGGGACGTTCCTTCCGGCCAACGCGGGCTGGGACACTCTGACCATCCGGTGCACGAACACGACCAACGTGCCGGACGGCTCCAGCGGGGTGACGGTGAATTGGCCGGCACAGGTCTATTCCTCGCTGACACTGAACTGGACGAATACCCTGACCAACGCGTTATACCCGTCGCAAAGTCTGCTGGTCCGCAAGAAACCGCCGCAGGCCTCGTTTGCCGTGACCCCGCACCAGCTGTCGAACACGCTGGTGTCGAACGTCCTGACGTTCACGGTCAAGAACAACGCGACGGAAGACCCGAACCGGGTCAAACTGCTGCGGATCAGGCTGCCGGCGAGTTTCACGAACGTGGCCGCGGGCGTATCCGCGTCCAACGCCGTAGTGAGCGTCCAGTTGACGAACGGCAGCAACTGGGTGACGGTGAGTTACACGAACACGCCGCCGGACACGTATATTCCGGCCAACGGCGGGTCCGATCTGGTCACGCTGACGCTTTTGGACAGTATTCCCTCCCTGTCGGACATCACGGACTTCGGGATCGGGATGGATGCGGACAACCTGAACGGCGACGGCTGGACGGCCATGACGGTGGACCCGTCCGGCACGGGAACGGTCACGTTTTTCACGCCGCCGGCCAGCGCGTACGGCTATATAGCCAACCCGGGGCCCGAAACGACCGGTAATTTCCATCACGTGTATACCGACGCGGACTCCGAGACGAATCTCATCCTGGTGATCGAAAACCGGGGCGAGGAAGGGAACGAGATCAGCCGGGCGCGGATCTTTTTTCCGAAAGAACTGACCAACGTTCTCTATACCGGGAATACCAAGATTGCCCGGGCGTCCTTTACCAACGAAATCTCCAACGCCGGGGGCGGGGTTTCCAACACGAATTTTGTGCTGTACCTGGATTACACCAACACGCTGAAGCCCAAAACGGGGGCCGTGGCGGCGGAACAGGACGCGATATACCTCAGGGTGTGGGACGCCGTGGACACGCCGGCCGTCCTGCAGCTGGAAGTGTTCGTGAAGAACGCGAAGACGAACGACACGCGGGCGTCTGAAACCCCGGACAACGCGCGGCTGACATACATCTATCCTCCCGTCAGCGCGAAGGGGTCCGTGAGCGTGCCGGACGGGTTCATCGACTGGTCTTCGTCGACCAACACGGTGACCTACGAAATCACCAACACCGGCCGTGTGAAGAACGCCATTCTTCAGGCGCAGATTCTGGTGCCCACGGACATCGCGACGAACCTGGACTCCGTGACCAGTTCGCGCATCACGAACGCCGCGTACATCAATTACAACAGCGGTGTGCTGACGTTGAATTACTCCACCAACGGCGGATACGGTTTCCCCGGCGGCCAGAAAGACACGGTCACTTTCCTCATGCACGACGTGGTGACCAACACCCTGACGCTGCGGATCACGAACCGCGTGACCAACAGCCGGACCAACGTGGTCCTGCTGGAAACAACCGCGGGCTCGCAGTCCGTGGACTTCCGCACGCCGCCGGTCCTGGCCCGTTTCCAGGTCGAGCCGGGCGTGCTCTTTGTCCGGACGTCCGGATCGGAGACGAACCAGCTGACTCTGACGCTGACGAACCTGGGGCGGGGCAACAACCATATCAACCTGGTGGAAATCTCCATGCCGTTTGACGCCTCGCGGATCGCCGTGGTATCGAACGAAATCATGGACGCCAATAGCGTGGACGACCCGTCGCTTGTCAGCGTGGCGGGAAACAAGATCACTCTGGTTTACACGAACTCCGCCACGAACCACTCGGCGGGACTGTCCGACCGGGTTGTCGTGTCCCTGGTGAACGATTTTACCAACGAGCAGGATCTGGGGTGGAGCGTGACAGGGGACAACGACGTGTCCGACGCCGTGCCCCTGACCAACATCGGCGTCCTGGCGGGCGGGACAAACAGGACCTGGTTCGCCGAGCGGGCGCAGGTGTCCCTGGATCCGGTGGTGATCTTTACCAGTACGGAAAGCAATTCCTTCAAATACAGCGTGAAGAACGGGACGCTGGGGAGCCCGGTGGGCCGTCCCGTTTCCGCCCTGAAGATCGTGGTGAGCGACCCGTTCACGAACGTGCGGGGCGTCACGATCGAACAGCCGGGAACGACGGCGGTCACGAACATCAACGCGAGCACGCGCTGGATATTGGTAAATTATTCCTCAGGCCTCCAGGCCGGGGAGGCGGACAATATCCGTTTCGTGCTGGACGACAACTGGGCGATCGGGACCAATTATTCCGTATTGGGCGCTCAGGCGGATTATGCGGACGGCGGGGGATGGCGCGATACGGCGGTGGAAATCGGCAAGAGCGTGACGGTTTCGTTTTCCTTCCCGCCGGCGAGCGGGACGGGGTACATCACGGCCGGAGAATTCGTGCCCGAGGATTTCACCAATTACACCTATGAATTTTACCTCAAGAACACCGGGGACAGCGGGAACAACATCAAGATCGTGAAATTCACGCCCCCGGCCGCGATCACGAACATCACTTCCGTGACCTGTCTGACCAAGCAGCTCTCGGGCGTTTACGACGGAACCAACGTCTGGATTGATTACGACGCCGCCGGAAAGGACCTGCTGGCCCTGGAGACGGACACGATCCGCATGATCGGATTTGACAGCGTGGCCACGGGCACGGTGCAGTCCCAATGGCGCGTGCAGGTGGCGAACGCGACCACGAACGACGAGAGCTACCGTGCGGACATCACGGTGCCGGCCGGTAAGACGCTGTCCAACATCATTTACACGCCGAACGTGAAGGCGGCGGCCTATCTGGAGGCGTTGAACGCGATCGACGGGTCCGAATCCAACAGGAACAAGGTCTGGACCACGCGCGTCTCCAACACGTTCAATTACTACATATATAACCAGAGCGGGTCGGGCAACAATATGACCCGAGTGTGGGTTTCCGTGCCGGGCGGGGCGGACTTTTTTGACACCAATTCCCTGCAGGTGACCAACAGCCGGGCCGCGTCCATCACTTTGACCAACGACCGGACGGCTTTCGAGATCGTGTACGACAGCCCGATCGTGCCCGGAGATTATGACGCGGTGCAGATCAAGGTGAACGACCTGTATCTTTACGGGGAAACAAACTTCGCGTGGACGAACGCCGTGGCCTATGATACGACGGACAACCGGTACAAGGCCGGGCAGGAATACGCGGGGAAGAGCTGGCAGTCGTATTTCCTCATGCCGTCGCCGGCGGCCCGGGCGGGGATTGTGAGCCCGTTGCCCCGTGAAGTGTACACCAGGACCACCAATTTTGTGCTGGGATTCCGGATCACGAACACCGGGGACGGCTCGGGGGACATTTTCCGGGCGCGCATCACGCTGCCGGAGCCCTACCGGGCGCTTTTTAACGCCGCAGACGCGAGCAACTCCCTAGCCACGAACGCGGCTTACGACGGCGGGACGGGAGTTCTGACGCTGGATTACTCGAACAATTTTGTTCCGGGTTCGAACGACACGGTGTACCTGACCCTGCGTTCGGCCGTCCTGACCCCCACCAACCACACGTTTGCCTGCCAGGTGGACAACGCGGTCTATGCGTCAGGCGTATCGGACCTGGCGGTGGACGGCCGGCAACTGGACATCGTGACCGTGCCCACCTATTACGTGACACCCAACGCCCTGTCCACCACCACGGCGTCCAACGACGTGAACGTCTTCATCCTGAACAACACGGGCGGGAAGGCGAAAGTCCAGAAGGTGGTTCTGGAATTTTCCAGCCCGTTCACAGGGATCCTCATGACGAACAGCCTGGTGATCACGAACCGGGACAACATTTACGGCATGATCACGAGCCTGACGCTGGATTACGTTTCTGACGGGAACGAACTGTCATCGGGCGGGAACGACGCCGTGACCTTCCGGCTCTCCGACGGCCTGGCGGTGGGAGACACGAACGCCGGGATTTCCGCAAGAGCGCATAACGGCAGTTCCTGGGTGCTGATGGACCAGGACGTGTCCGGTTCTACCAACGTGGCGTTCACCATGCCCGCCGCCGCGGCGACCGCGAAATTGTCCTACAACCAGTTCTACACCACGACAGGCCAGACGAACATGGCGGTCACGGTCTACAACAAAGGCACGGGCAGTAACGGGCTGTCGCGCTTCCGGTTTGCGATCCCGCAGGCGCTGGCGGGACTGACGGTGCTCAGCAACCAGTTCTTCACGGACGCCGGCTCATCCATAGCCGGCAACGTCGTGACGGTCCAGTACCAGAACACGAACCTGGTGCCGGCCGCCGGCACGGACGTGGTGTGGCTGTCTTTTTCCAACACGCTGGAGTCGGCCACGAACATGACCATTACGGCCGAGGCCGTGAACCTGACCAACGGCGACATCGAAGGCCGGTACGTGGCGGTTCCGGGTGAAGGCGGGGCGGGAGCGCTTAATCTGAGGGTGGAATTCCCGGCGGTCACGGTCCAGGGTTACATCAACGGGCGCAGTTCCATTTTCACGATCAACACCAACGACCGGATAGAATACCGGATCCTGAACGGTTCGCTCAACACGTCCCTGACCAGCGCGAGCATTCCTTATGATTCGAACCTGATCCGTGTGGCGGCGGTGTCCAACACGTGGGCCGGTTCCGTGGTGAACAACACGGGCTCGGCCATAGAAATTGATTACAGCGCGAACGCCATCCCGTTCAGCCAGCGGGACATCATCACCCTGTATTTGAACTATTCCATCACGAACGTGACGAATACCATGCTGACCTCCACGGTGGTCCTGACGGGGGTGACGAACGGGACGTTCGGTACGGTGAACGCCGGATACACCCAGGTGCTGTCCGTGAACGACGCGCTCTGGGGCAAACTGAAAGGGGAGATCTTCCCGCGCGGATATGCCGTGGCCGCCAAACTGTACCAGCCGGGTACTTCCGTATTGGCCACCAATATTGACGGGGAACTGGCCGGGACAGTGACCGGAACCAACGGCGAATACGCGTTTTCCTTTATTCCCGCCGGGGACTATACTCTGGAGCTCGCCGCGTCCCGGTTCCGGACCTACCGCGGGACGGTTACGATTCTGTCGAACATGGAGAATCTCGTGTCCATCATCACCATGCAGAATGCCGTACTGGACCCGGATTCTCTCACCAACCAGACGGTGGCGAGTTACGAATCCACAAATTCCCGCGTGGAGTTCCCCGTGGCGGGACTTGAACGAGACATGTCCCTGGACATCCGGATGGTGGACCTGACGGCGGAACAGAAGGCGGACTTGAACCGGAATTCGAAAGTGAAAGCGCCCTCGACCACGGCGGGATTGCAGGGGTACTGGTTTGACATCCGGAACCTGCCCAACGCCGTCGTGGAAGGAGAGGTTCTGAAGCTGGACGCCATTATCTACCTGGGATACGACGCGACAGACATCGCGTCCCGCGGCTGGAGCGAAACGGAACTCTCCGCGTATTATTGGGACCGCGTGGCGGGCCGCTGGACAAAGATGGGCGGCACCGTGGACAGCGTGAACAAACAGGTGGTCCTGAAGGCCGGGTTCTTGCACGATCTGTACGGCGTGTTCGGCGGTGTGGCGGCAGACGGCGTGATCCGGAACGTGGCCGCGCGGCCCAAGATTTTCACGCCTACCAAGAGCGCGGACGGGTATTTCGGCAACGTGCGGATCACCTTCGAGCTGGACGCCCTGCAGGCGCCGGACGGGTATGAAGTCAGGATCTTTGACCTGCGCGGCAACCTGGTGAAGAGTTTTGCCCGCAAGGGGTCCTACAACCAGGGCGAAGTGGCGTGGGATTCCCGGGACGACGACGGCTACCCGGTCAAGGGCGGCGTGTATATTTACCGCGTCCTGGCGGGCGGGCAGGTCTATTCCGGCACCATCGTGATTGTGCGGTAGGTTGTTATGATAAGCAGAATGATACAACGAATCCGGGTTTGTGCCGCTACCGTTTTCTGTCTGTTTGTCTTGACGGCCGCCGGTCAGGCCCGTTCCCTGTATTATTACGAGGATTTCTCGTCCTCCGAGACTACGCTGACCACCAACGGTTGGAACATGAAATTCTGCATGTCCCGGGATTTCTGGGTGGAAAACACCTATAACACCCGCAACGGTTCATCCAATATGTTCGTGTCCAATCAGCCGGCAAACGCCCGCATGATCATGAGGGGGGACCCGAATGCGGATTCGGCATTCGACCAATGGTACACAGGAAAAGGCGCCCTGTTCCGGCCGGTTTCCAACGCGCAGTTGAACCGCCAGGACGCCTCCGCGTCCGCTGAACAGCCGTTCGGATTCCAGATCGTCCGTTACGGGACTTTCGTCCATCGCGACAACACGGCCGCCAACCAGCTGAACAACGTGGGAAACTTCGATGAAGACTACGGCAAGGGCCTGTTTGAGGTCTGGATGGCCGAAGACAATGGAGCCAAAGCCCTGGGCGACAGTTTCGAAAATTTCATATTCTGGTACGACAAAGCGTTCAACCGCTGGTGCAACACAGGTGCAGCCCGGACACGGACAAACAACGTTTGGGGTTATTTCGACCAGTACGAACGCGATTATTCCGGCTACGTGGACGTCTGGACCAACATGACGGACATTGACGGAAACTCCCTGGATCCGAATACCGCATTCCGCCGGCAGTTCTCCTTCCCCGGCGGTCTACCGACAGGCGAGTCCGGAACCAACGAGTTCGCGGCCACGAACGAATTGGGCATCAAGATGACCCATGATGGGAAGAAAGTATCCATTTACCTGAACCTGGACCCGGCGGGGGACAACAGCGGAGCGCCGCATAATTACCTGAATTCCTGGATCAAGTTCGCGGAAGTTCCCGTGGCATGGACCAACAAACTGGCGGCTTATTTTGCAGCCGAATCGCCCACACCGGATGGCAACCAGCCCACAATTTACTATCAGTATGTGTATTCCCAGCTCAAGCATTTTCTGATCCGGAGCGTGAACAGCAACCTGACGGCGTCTGTTTACCCGACGAACACGATGACGAACGCGCTGGTGACCTTCAAAGTCTTGATCACGAATTACATGGGATCCACGAACGAAAGCGGGATCGCGGAGATCGCGATCAGGAAACCGGCGTCATTCGTGTCCAATTGGATTCTGACGAACGTGTGGGTGTCCAACGTGTACGGGATCCAGACCAACACCAACACCAACATGAACCCGCCCGCCGGGCGTTTTTCCCTGACCACGAACGCGTCTGGGGAGATGGTGATCCGGTTCCGGGCGACGGCGGCGAACGACCACCGGATCGTCATGACCAACGGTCAGGCGATCAGCGTCTCGTTTTCTCTCTACACGCCCTCGGCGCCGAACAGCGCGGGGGACGCCTTCGAGGTGTACGCGGACAGCGTCAAGCACGCGGACAGCGGGATCGACTGGGTGTTCAACAACACGACCGGGATCAAATACGCCACGACCGGGCGCAAGAAGGCCGTTGTGTCCTTCCCGTCGGGTCTCACGGTGCGAAGTTATACTCAACCCGGCGCGGACGGGGAAGTGTCCGTGAGCCGCATACCTTACTACGAGGGTTCGGATTCGGCCAGTTACACCTACAAACTGGACACCAGCCGGAACGCGTCTTCGCCGGAAATCAGTTCGGCGGTGATCGCGGTTCCGGACACGGGTTTTACGGCGATCAGCAACATCACCTCCAAACTGATGGGGGCGGCGTCTTCCAATTTCGTGTATTTCACGAATTACATGGACAGTCTGGCGTTGTCCAACTGCATCTATATCGATTATCACGGCGCGGGTTACAGCGTTGCCGGCGTGAACGGTTCGGACAAGATCACGTTCGACGTGTACGGCACGGCGGACCTGGACCCGGGCGTGAAGTTCACGAACTATCAATGGAAATCCTGGGTGAACAGCGACGCCTTCGTGGCGGGCGCGGCGTGGATGCAGACCACGAATACCAACTACGGCCGGCAGTTCGTGACGCTCATATCCCGTTCCCCGCGTCCGGCGGCCGGAGTGACGCCCTACAGCGTCGCCGTCAATTCCACCGTTCAGAGCAATAGTGTTTCCAATTTCACCCTATCCGTCCAGAACGCGGGCGATGCGGGCAACGACATTCTGTTATTGGCCGTGCACGTGCCGGCGGAATTCACGAATATTGAGCGGGTGAAGAGTTCCTGGCTGGGCGGGAACACGAACGCGAACAGCTACCGTACGGTATGGACCAATCTGTCCGCGCCCTCAAATATCGTCATTTTGATCGATTACACCAACGCGGGGTTGGGTTACCGCCTGCCGGCGGGATCCAACGACATGCTGACGTTCGGGACGATCCACCAGATCACGAACCTGGACACCAACGCGCTGTACCGCGATTGGGCGGTGTACGGGGACAACGGGAACACGGAAGGGTTCGTGTTGGGCGAGGAAAACCTGCCGTCCCGCTGGGGCGTCTGGATTTCTCCGCCGCTGCCGGCCGGCGAAAACCGCGTGGTCAATCCGCTGATCTACACCAGCGACATCACGAACACGGTGACCAACGTGATCTGGAACACGTCTCCTTTGGGCGTGGGCGTGCGCATGGCGCGGATCACGCTGTCGCCTGTGTTTACGAACCTGATCGGCGTGCGCAGCGCGCATGTGAGCAATACCAACCAGAATATCCTGGTGACGAACCGCAACGGAACGAACGTCGTGTTCCTGTATTATCAGGGGACGAACGGGGTCCTGGACGGCAACGGGCTTCTTGAGTCCGTGAACGACAATCCGATGGATCCGGACAAGGACACGGTCGTATTGACGTTCGTGGACCGGATTGACTGGGACACGTTCACGAACACCAATTACCAGCTGACGAACCTGGTCTTGCAGACGGCGGTTTTCAAGACCAACGCGGAGACTTCGGACACCAATCTTTATTCCGACTGCACGACGGGGTTTTTCAGCCCGACGAATTTCCTGACGGTGGAATACCCGCCGGTCCTGGCCGAATACCGGATCGAGACCAACAAGATCGACACGACCACGGTCACGAACACGCTGCATGTCACGTTGACCAATACGGGTCTGCCCGGGAACCGGATCCGGATGGCGGTGATCACGCTGCCGGTGGCCATTGTTTCGAACATCACCAATGCCTCGAGTTCCCTGCTGGGCAACATCAATGGCGGGATCGCATCGAACACGATCACGGCCAATTACGAACTGGGCGGAAAGATCCTGGACGGCCTGTCCAACGACGTGATCACATTTGACCTGGTGGACAAGATCGACGGCATGAAGTACGGGCCGGTCGCGGTGGACGTGACCGCGCAGAACGACCGGGAGACGGTTCCGGTCACGAACGTCCAGTCCGGTGGGTCCGGGACGCTGGAGTTTGACATACCGAAACCGCGGGGCGGGGCGGGCATGACACCCAACGTCTATTTCACGGGGACCAACGAAACGCAGGACTTCCTGGCCGTGGTGTCCAACGCCGGCCAGGGAACGGACGTGTTCCAGAAAGTCCGCATCGCGTTCCCGGCGTCGTTCACGAACCGGGTGACCGTGGTGCACAGCCGGTGGCTGGGGCAGTCCAACCTGTCGGTTCCGGCCCTGATCCAGCTCACGCCGACCAACGTCACGGTTTACTATTCCAACCAGTATCTCCCCGCGGGGTCCAACGACGTCCTGACGGTCCGCACGGCCTATTCCAACCTGGCGCCGGGCGTGACGGACGCCTGGACGCTGACGGCCTTCAACGGATTCCAGTTTTTGGGCGACGACTATTACGAACTGCTGACCAACCGGATATTCGGGAGCACGAACACGTTTTCAACCGAAAGACCCGGCGTCAACCTGACGCCCACGAACGCGCTGACCACGGACCTGTCCAACGTGCTGGAGATCGTGGTGCGGAACGGGACCAACGCCGCGAGCAGTCCCATCCAGACCGTGAAGGTGGACGTGCCGTATCCCTACCAGACCACGGGTTTGGTGGTGGAGTACTCGACGGGCAAGGGGTTTGCCTGGGCCGTGTCGAACGGCGGAATTTATCTGGATTACGGGACCAATTTTACGGGGAACTCGTTCACTTCATTCAAGGTGTATGCGCCGAAGGCGTATATCACGGTTCCGACGGACGCGTACTGGACCAACAGCGTGTTCTACTATGGTGACAGCGGCGGGTTCCGCGATTTGACGCCGCGGGGCACCAATTCGCTGACCGTTACGGTGGTGTTGCCGGATTCCCAGTCCTACGCGGCCGTGACTCCCAGGACTGTGGGCAAGGACCTGAAGTCGCAGATGTACGCGCTGACCGTCACGAATATCGGCGTGATCGGCAACGACATCCAGATGCTGAAGATCCTGCCGCCGTTTACCAATGCGCTGACCAACATCATCACCAACATCAGCGGGTTGTCCAACGTTCTGGGCGGGCGGCTTGTTTACACCAACGGGTATATCCTTGTTGATTACGCCGCGTCCAACACGAACCTGACAGCCAAGAAAAAAGACACCGTATTTTTCATCGCGTGGGACAACCAGGCCCTGCCGGGGTTCCAGGGGGCCTGGACGGTCTATGCGGCGAACACGACGAACACCAACACCTTCGTGCAGTCCCAGACCCTGCTGGCGGGGGACCTGAATTTCGAGGTGGTGCAGCCGGGTTATCAGGCGGACTTCCGGGTCACGCCCAATGCGGTTGACACCTCCCTGGCGCAGACGACGTTCCAGGCCGTGGTGAACAACTCGGGCGGTTTCGGGAACGACGTCCGGCGGCTGCGGATCAGCCTGCCGGGACCGTTTGTGACAAACGGGGCGGTGTTCTCAACCGTTCTGCCCAGCGCGGGCGTCTGGACCAACATGGACGGGACCAATTACGTGGAACTGGTCTACGCCAGCAACGTTTTCGTGATTGACACGAACGACATCGTCACCCTGACCGTTCCGGACAGTCTGGATCTGGGGGACACGAACGTCTGGATTTCGGTGATGGCGAATTACTATACGTCCGAGGAAACTTTCGCGGCGGCGGACGTCAAGGTGGGGACCAACCTGATCGCGTTTGTGATGCCGCAGCCGTCCGTCCGGGCCAGGTTCGATTACAACGAGGTGTTCACGACCCACGGGACATTCACGGCGACCTACCGTTTCATCAACACGGGCCAGGGATCCAACAGGCCCCGGCAGGCGTGGATCAGCATTCCGGCGGTGTTCACGAACGCGGCCATGACGTTCCAGCTTTCGCCGCTGGTGACGAACACCAATTACGCGGCGGGCGTGCTGCGTCTGGATTATTCCAATTTCACGAGCCAGATGACGGACACCGTGGTGATGGTTCTGACCAACAAAGCGGGCTTTGAATCCAACGTATTCGTGCAGGCCCGATTCTACAACGGCCAGCACACCAACGACGCGACCAATCTGTCCCCGTACGATCATTACGTGAACGTGGTGAACCCGCCGAGCGCGAGCGTGACGCCGCTTTCGGTGCTGGCCACGGAATACACCAACGATCTTGTGCTGTTTTACAACAACAATTCGTCGGGCGTATTGCCCACCCTGTCCTTAAGGGTGGACCTGCCGGCGATTTATACCAACGTGGTGTCGGCCGCGAGTTCCAACGGCGTGGCTTTTGTGAGCAACACGACGGTTTACGTGACCAACTTTGGCGGCGGGGCCCTTCCGAAAAACAGCTCGGACCGGATCACTCTCCGTGTCATGGACGGGCTCCAGAAGGGGATTTCCAACAACAATATCTGGACGGTGCGAGCCGACAACGGGACGGGATTCGGGCGGGCCCGGGAGAGCATTTTAAACGCCCTCAACCAGTCCTTTGTCATGCCGTCTCCGTCGCTGGAAGCGCACCTGATCAACACGTTCTTCTACGTCTGCACGAACGCGTCCGTCCGGCAGACCAACACGTTGAGCCTGCGGCTGGTCAATACCGGGTCGGGCGCCAATTCCCTGTCCGTTGTTCGGATCGTTCTGCCCGTGCCGCCGGCGTCGCCTTTCGCCCTGACCAACACGGTCGCCGGATCGTTTGCCAGCGACCTGTTGACAACGGAAGCGACGTCCATACAGGTCACGAGCAACGTGATTTCGATTTACTACACCAACGAACTGCCGGGCGGGTTCGCGACGTCCCTGACGGACACGGTCAGCTTCGATCTGGATTACCTGATCCTGGACAGCGGATCCTATCCGGTGACAGTCGTCGCGAACAACGAGAGTTCGGCCGTTGACTCCGCGGCGTCCACGACGGCGCCGGAAACGCTGCTGTTGTCCATGCTGATTCCCGAGCAGAAGAGCCGGACCTATATTTACGAACGGCCCGTTGTCTATACGCTGGACACCAACGCGGTGATCGGCTACAAGATCGAGAACGAATCCTACGCGTTCGGCATCCAGACGGCGTGGATCGCGTTCGATACGAACGCGATGACGGTGGACCGGCTGATCTCCTCCCGGATGTCCAGTTCCAACCTGACGCCGGTGATCACCAACTTCGGCGGGACCAACTGGATCCGCCTGGATTACGGCGCGACGCCCGTGGAGAAGAGGACGTTTGACAACGTCGGGATCGCGGTGCGGTATTCCCTGGCCACGAACGCCGTTGTTCCGATGCCGGCCCTGATCCGGTTCGCGGGTTCGCCGTTTGTGGAAGAGACGCTTCTGCCGGAATCCTCCACCCGCACGCTGGCCGTGGAAGTTCCGGACTTCGGGCGGGTCGCGGGCGCGGTCCTTCCGGGTTACCTGAACGCGTCGGTCAAGGTCGTGCAGAGCGGAACGGACACTCTGGTTACGAACAAATTCGGGACCAATATCCTGGGCACGGCTGCGTCCGACGGTTTCTATCTGCTGGACTTCGTGCCCGGCGGGTCCTACGACGTGGTGATCACGTCTCCCCGGTACAAGGACATCCGCCTGGCGGCGGTCATCGTCGAGACGAACGCCGTGACGAACATCGGAACCAACGTACTGAGGCATTCGCCCCTGAACGCGAGGGACACGTCCCCGCAGGAGATTCTGGCCCAGCAGGACAGCGCGACCAGGATCACGGTTTATCCGAACACCCTGATCCGCAATTTCTCCATCGACATCTGGCTGACCAACATGTTCGAGACGGATATGCAGACGGCCTCGACCCGGAGCAAGACGATTGCCTCGCCCGCGGACCCGGTGAGCGTGACCATGTACTGGGTGGATATGCGGGACTTGAGCGACAGCCCGATGGAGGAACAGGAACTGACCAATGACGTCCTGATCGTCCTTCATTACGAGGATTCGAATGTCGCGGCGCAGGGATGGGACGAGAGCAAGCTGGCGGTTTATTACTGGCGGCCCATGACCAAGGAATGGATCCGTCTGGGCGGCGCGGTGGACACGTCCGCGAATACGGTCACGATCCAGGCGGGTTACCTGCACAAGTATTACGCCGTATTCGGCGAAGGGTCCGTACCCGCGACGACGGTGCCGGGATTCTCCCAGGTCCGGGTGGAGCCGAAAGTGTTCACGCCGCGGTCCGGCAGCCGTTCCACGGCCAACGCCAAGATCAGCGTGGTGTTCGACCGGGCTTACGACCAGTACACGGTCAAGATTTACGACCTGCGCGGCAATCTGGTGAAGAGTTTCGAGCGGAGCGGGTCCTACAGCCAGGGCGAAGTGTACTGGGACGGACATGACGACGAAGGTTATGCCGTGAAAGGCGGCGTTTATATTTACCGGATCCAGGCCGGGCAGAACGTGTACAGCGGCACGATCATCGTGGTCCGGTAGGCGAAGAGACCGGGCAGGAGGACAACATGAAACGGGCACTCATCACACTCGGGATCCTGGCCCTCTGGGCGGGAGCGACGGTGCCGACCCACGCCGCGTTCGAGGATATCGGCGGTTCCACGCGCGGACGCGCGATGGGCAACGCCATCTTCGCGGATTTCGACGGCGCGGCCACCATGATGTACAACCCGGCCAACCTGGCCCTCCTGCGCAGTATCCAGACCTACCTGTCCTGGGACACGCCCTACACGGGATTGAACGACCAGTCCGGCATCAACACGTTCAACGTGAATTTCTGCATACCGTTCTGGAATTCCTTCACCATTCCGCCGGACAACTTTTTCACCAAGCGCGCGGCGCTGGGGCTGTCGTTCCACCGGCTGGGGGTGGGCGGCGTGGACGTGGACGGGACCGAAACGGAATTCTATCACGAGGGCGTGTACAGCCTCTATTACGCCAAGGACCTGCACGACGTGATTTCCAAGGGCGCGAAACTGGCGCTGGGATTCCGGTTCGCGTTGTACGATATCGGCGTGGGGAACACCGTGGACGTCCAGGCGAACGAGGCCTTTACCCAGCTGGGCCGGCTTTCGTTCGGCATGGACATCGGCGCGACCTACGATTTCAGCGAAACCATCCATCTGGGCCTGGCCTACCGGAATTTGATTTCTCCCAACATATCCATCATGCCGGACGGGACGGACACGCTGCCTTCGGAACTGTCCTTCGGGGTCAACTGGGAATTGGGGAACCTCCTGATCTTCAAGAAGTCCCACCTGGGATTCGGGATCGTGGCTTACGGCCGCGACGCCACGGACAACCGGCAGGCCGAAATGGCCTGGAACCTGGGTTACGAGTTCCGCCAGTTGACCGCCAGCGAACTTTTCAAGGGCAACACCTTTGCCGGCGAAATGCTCGCGGTCAGGATGGGGTTCTCCTACCAGGCCAAAAAGATCGGAGACACGCTGGACCTCTGGATCCTGCAGCTCCAGGGATCGTTCGGAGTGTCTGGCGGGATCGGTTTCAACTATGTCTTCAACCAGCAGCACCAGCTGGTCCTGGATTACGCCATCGAGTACGGCCTGAATTCGGGGGCTCTGAAGCATACCGTGGCCCTGATGTACAACCTGCTGCTGCCCGGAAGCTCGTTCATATACCGCGAAGAACAGCAGAAACGCCAGCAGATGGATGAACTGATCAAAGGTCCGGCGCCCGCCACGAACAAAGCCCCGGCCCCCGCTCCGGCAAAACCGAGCCGGCCGCCGGCAACACGGACCACCAACCGCTAACGAGCGTCTGTAAAAGAAAGGCCGGCCTGAACGGGCCGGCCCTTCTTAATTCTGATATTCTCACCGCGAGCCGATGTCGCTCTTGATGGCGATTCCCTTTCCCGATCTCCGGATCTTGTCGCCGTCCTTGACCAGAACGCCGTTTATGATCACGTATCGGACTCCCGTGGAACGGTATTCCGGGTGTTCCGGTGTGGCCCTGTCTGAAATTGTATCGTAATCGAAAATCGTGATATCCGCGGCGGATCCCGCCGAAAGGCGTCCCCGGATGCGCATGGCCGGGCAGCGTTTTTCCAGTCGCCGGGCCGGGTCCAGCGTCATTTTTTTCAGCGCGTCCATGAGGGACAGGACTTTGCGCTCGCGGACATACACGCCGATTGTCCGGCAGAACGCTCCCGAGGCGCGGGGGTGGTTGTTGAAATTGGGGGAGAGGATGGCGTCGCTGCCCAGCATGACAAAAGGCGACCGGAGTCCGGCCTGGACGTCCTCTTCGGGAATGGCGTACGCGATGGCCAGTTTGCCCTGTGCCCGGTAGATCGCGAACGTTTCGGGCGTGAGACGGTTTGTGTGGCCGCCCAGCTGAAGGTCGGAATAAGTGATGTTGAAACGCCGCTGCCAGCCCTTGTCGAACCGCGCCGAATTGAGATAAGTGGCCCAGTAGTGATACGGGTAAAGGCAGGCCGTGACATCCATTCCTTCGCGGCGGGCCTTGTCAATCAAGCCGAGCGCCAGCGGCATGCAGAACGTTCCGCCCGTGCTCGTGATGTGGTCGATGTGGAGCATGGCGCCCGTTTCCCGGGCGTAACCGATCACCTCCTCCAGGCCTTTAATGCCGGTGTCCGGTTCGTTTGTGGTGGAATACCTGGTGTGGAAATATACGGGAACGCCGTGCCGGTCCGCCAGCCGCATCAGGGGAACGATTTCGTTGGACGTAATGCCGGGATTGTATTCCAGGCTGAAAGAAATGCCCAGACATCCGTTGGATAGCCCGTGCGCGGCGAGTTCCACCGCTTTTTGGATCTGTTTTTCGGACGCGGGCTTGTAACGGGACAGGCCGAATGCGTTTCTCACCTGAGTGTAAAAAAACGATACGCCGTAATTGACCGGCCATTTTTTGGCGTCCTGCAGGGGGTACCAGGTTTCCGGCGTGGCGGACCCGCCGTGCATGTCGATCAGCGTGGTGACGCCGTCCGCGATCTTGTTCGCCACGCCCATGGTGGTGGGAGAGTAGGTCAGGTTGTCGATAAACCCGGGCGCGACCACCAGTCCCGTCGCGTCGATTTCCCTGCGGCCGCGAAGGGCCTTGTCGGTCACGATGGCCACGCGGTTGCCGTTGATTCCCACGGAAAGCCCGGTTTTATCCAGTCTTGTTTCGGGATCCATGACCCGGCCGTTGCGGATTACGATGTCGTACTCTGCGGTGTCTGCGAACAGCGCGCCCGCGATGAAGAGAAATATAATCGTAAAGATTCTGGTCATGGAGGCCCCCATGCGGATCCGATACTCAAACGGAAATTATATTCCGGATCAGGAAAAAATTCCACGTCCCGGCGCGGAAAAATCAACGGAACCCGTCCGTTAGACAATTTTCCCCGCCGGTCGTATAATATCGATTCGTCAAGGAGAATAGAAACATGTCTGAATTAAAGGTGAGCGTTTCCGGAATCCGCGGTGTTTGGGGCGATACACTGGGTCTGGATGCCCTGTTGGACTACACTCGGGCTTTCGGAAGGTTCCTGAAATCGGGTATGTCAAAACCCCGGGTGCTTCTGGGCCGAGACGCGAGGCCCACCGGGGAAATGATCTCCCGTTTCACGGCTTCCGCGTTGAACGCGCTCGGCATTGACGTGGCGGATTGCGGAGTTGTGCCCACCCCCACGATCCTGTACGGCGTGCGCCGTCTGGGACTCTCCGGAGGCGTGATTGTGACCGCGTCGCACAATCCGGTGGAATGGAACGCCTTCAAGTTTGTCAAAAAGGGCGGCGTGTTTACGGACGAAGCCGACGTGGCCCGGATCCGGAAATACCTGAAGACGGGGTGTCCCGAAGCCCGGTACGACCGCCTGGGAACGACCATAACGGATGCCAGCGCCGTGAAACTGCATTTGCAGCAGGTTTTGTCCGGAGTAGATGCCGAAAAAATCCGGGCGCGGAAATTTCGCGTGGTTCTGGACCCGGTCAACAGCGCGGGCGGGGCCGTTACAAAAACCCTGCTCGAGGAACTGGGGTGCCGCGTGACCGTGGTCAACGGGGAGTTGACGGGACGGTTTGCCCGGGGCGCCGAACCGACGCCGGCCAACCTGAAGCACCTGGAAAAGATCGTCCGCGCGGAAAAGGCCGATGTCGCTTTTGCCCAGGACCCCGACGCCGACCGTCTGGTCGTGATCGAGGGCACGGGCCGCGTATTGTCTGAGGAATGGACACTGTCCCTTGCCCTGGAAAACGTGTTGTCCCGGAAGAGGGGAAGTGTGGTGGTGAACCTGTCTTCTTCCATGATCAGCGATCATATTGCCGCCCGTTACGGGTGCCGCGTATTCCGGACCAAGGTGGGAGAGGCGAACGTTGTGGAGGGGATCCGGCTGCACAAGGCCCTGATCGGCGGCGAAGGAAACGGCGGTGTGATTTATCCCGCCCTCAATACGGCTCGTGACAGCCTGGTCGGGATTGCGCTGGTCCTGGAACTCATGGCTTTGAGGAACCAGCCCCTGGCCCGGATAACGGAAGCGTTTCCCCGCTACGCCATGATCAAGGAAAAATTCCGTTTCTCCGGGAATGTCCTGACGCTGGTCCGAGAACTCAAGGAAGAATTCCGCAACGCCCGCCTGAACACGCTGGACGGAGTGCGGCTGGACTGGACGGTGAGCGGCCGCAAGGCCTGGATCCACCTGCGGGCGTCCAACACGGAACCGGTGGTCCGTCTGATCGGCGAAGCGGAGGAAAAAAGCGTTCTGGATGACGCGCTCGCCAAAATGCGCCTGATCCTGAAAAAACGGGAAGGTTAGGCGGCCATGCTCGGCAAAGTTCTTTTTCCCGTCATCATGAACGATTACGCGGAACAGATCATCGGCTGTCTGGCGGGGTTGTCCCGGAACGGGGTGGAGGACGTTCTGCTTTTTCACGTCCTGTCCGCCGCCGATCTGGCGCGCGGAGCCGTGAGCCGGGACGCGGACCAAAAAATGCTGGAGCGATGGAAGGCGCTGCTGGAGGAAAGCGGGATCCGTGCGGATTACCGGATCGTGAAGGGTGTTCCCTGGCTTGAGATCGTGGAAGAGGCGGACAAGGGCGACTGGTCTTTTGTCATGCTCGGTTCTCACGGCAGTTCGTTTCTGGACCGGATGTTTCTGGGGAGCGTGACGGAAAACGTGGTGCATCACACGCAAAAACCCGTTTTTATTTACAAGCTGAAGAAGGAGCCGGAAAGCGCCGGGGACGTCCGGCCCTCCTGCGCGGACGTGTTCCGGAAAATCCTTTTTGTGACGGATTTTTCCGGACCGGCGGGTCGTTGCGAAGCCTATGTCGCAAAAATGGCGAGGGAATCCGGCCAGGAACTGCTTCTCCTTCACGTGCAGGACGCGCGCCAGCTGAAGCACGTGGACGACGGCAGGATGGCGGGTTTCAACAGCGAGGACACGGCCAGGCTGGAAACGCTCCGGAGCCGCTTTGAATCGGCGGGTTTCCGCGACGTGAAGAGCGAGATCCGCAGCGGCTACGCCATGACGGAGATCCTGGAATACGCAAAAGGCCGGGACGCCAGCCTGATTGTCCTGGGAAAAAAGGGCCGCAGTGACGTAAAGGAAATGCTTCTGGGCGGGGTGGCGGAAACGGTGATCCATCAATCCCCTGTCCCGGTGTTCTTGATAGGATGAATCCGTTATCGTATAATCATTCCGGAAGGTGAATCATGGCTTTGCAGAACATCGTCCACCGGATCAAGTCGCCCCTGGTCGGGAAGGCCAAGCTGTCCGTGTCCATCAACACCTGGGACCACGAGGTGATCGCCCGCGAGGGAGACATCTTTTCGGCGGACATGATCGCCGAGGTGGCCGCCCTGGGCCGCAAACACCGCAAGAAGCTGGAAAAGCTCTCCGATTCTTTTTTTCTGGAGGACTGCGCAAAACTCCTGGGCAATGACCGGGACATGTACGTCTATATCTCGCGCAACCCCAAGGTCAAAAAGGAAGTCCTGAAAAAGATAGGCCGGGTGGTCGTGCCCCGCGAAGTGCTCCAGGAACTCCGGTGGCTCAAAAAGAACTACCGTTACAATTACCATCATATCCTGGGCGTCACCATCCTGATGACGCAGATCACCATCGATTTTCTCTGGGACGCGGAGGACATCCTGTTCTGTTCCGAAGTGGGGATCCTGTTCGACCTGGGACTGGGGAAGGTTCCGCCGTCCATCATCCACAAGGAAACCGCGCTGTCCACCCGCGAACGCCACGTGATCGACCAGCACCCGTATTACTCCGCGCTGCTCACCGCGTACTACTACCAGGACGAATATTACCACCTGCTGTCCACGGTGGTCAACCATCACGAAACGCTGAACGGCAGGGGTTTTCCCCGCCATATCCGGAACGCCGATTTTGTCACGAACATCCTGCGCTCCTGCGATATTTTCGACGCGCTGGTATCCGACAGGCCGTTCAGGGGCGTGTACTCAAATGAAGGGGCGATGGATATTTGTTTAAAAGAGATTAAACAGAAGAAGATACTACCGGACGCTTTTCCTCTCATCTTTTATTATCATTTGTTGACGGGAAAAGAGTTCGACAGGTAAAAGGAATGCCGTGCTTGGCCATCACTTCGACTCCGCTCAGTGCAGCGCCTTGGCAGCACGGCACCTTGACCATCCATGGTCCCGGCCGGACGCTTTTCTTCTCATCTTTTATTATCATCTGCTGACGGGAAAGGAATTCGGGCGGTAAAAAAGCCGCCCGATCAGGGCGGCTTTTAAACATCTGGCCGGCTCCGCTCATTTCAAAGACCGTACAGCTCCTGGGCCGTAATCAATTTCACGTCTTTTCCCTTGAGTTTTTCCATAACGGCCTTGTTGTCGTCAAACCGGAAAATCAGCACCGCCTTGTCGGGTATGTTGGTGGGGAAGGCGTACATGTATTCCACGTTAATCCGGTTGTCGTCAAAAATGCCCAGGATACGAGCCAACCCGCCCGGCTTGTCCGGGACTTCTATCGCGACCACGTCCGCGGCCGAAACGGTGTAATTCTGGCCCTTCAAGGCCGCGATGGCCTTCTCGGGGTCGTCCATAATGAGCCGCAGGATGCCGAAATCGGACGTGTCCGCGAGCGAGAGGGCGCGGATGTTGAGGCCCTGGGACGCCAGGAGTTTGGTCACTTCGGCCAGCCGGCCGGCTCTATTTTCCAGGAAGATCGAAACCTGTTTCACCATGTCAAACCTCCATCACATTCCGGTTATGCCGACTGTCAGATCTGCCGCTTGTCAATGATGCGCTTGGCCTTGCCTTCGCTTCGTTCCACCGTGCGCGGTTCCACCAGCTTGACGGTGACGGTAATGCCCAGCACGTTTTCGATCTCTCCCTGGATCTTGCGCTCGAGCCGTTCCAGGCCCTTGATCTCGTCGGAGAAGGCCTTTTCGTTCACCTCCACCATGACGGTCAGGATATCCAGGTTATGCTCGCGCTCCACGATCAGCTGGTAATGCGGCGCCACTTCCTCGATCTGCACCAGCACTTCCTCGATCTGGGACGGGAACACGTTCACGCCGCGGATGATGAGCATGTCGTCGGAGCGGCCCATGATCCGGTCAATGCGCGGGTGCGTACGCCCGCAGGGGCAGGTCCCGGGGAGGATGCTGGTCAGGTCCCGCGTGCGGTAACGGATGAGCGGGATACCCTTCTTGGTGAGCGTGGTGATGACCAGTTCGCCCTTTTCACCCTCCTTCACCGGGTCCCCCGTGGCGGGGTTGATGATCTCGGGATAGAAGTGGTCGTCAAAAATATGCAGGCCGTTCTGCTCGAGGCATTCGTTCGCCACGCCGGGCCCGATGATTTCCGACAACCCGTAGATGTTGATGGCCTTGATGGGCAGGCGTTTCTCGATTTCCCTGCGCATGGATTCGGACCAGGGCTCCGCGCCGAAGATGCCGAATTTCAGGTTGAGTTTTTTCAGGTTCAAGCCCTTCTTTTCCGCTTCCTCGGCCAGGTAAAGGGAATAGGACGGCGTGCAGGTGATCACGTCGGGACCGAAGTCCTCGAGCAGCAGGAGCTGGCGCGCCGTGTTGCCGCCGGAAATCGGGATCACGGAGGCGCCGAGTTTTTCCGCTCCGTAGTGGATGCCCAGGCCGCCGGTAAAGAGGCCGTAACCGTAGGCGTTCTGGACCACGGAATGGCTGGTGGCGCCGCCCGCGACCAGAGACCGGGCCATGACTTCAGACCAGGTTTCGATGTCCTCGCGCGTGTAGCCCACCACCGTCGGTTTGCCCGTGGTGCCGCTGGAAGCGTGGATGCGGATGATCTTCTCCATGGGAACGGCGAACAGCCCGAAGGGGTAGTTGTCCCGCAGGTCGGCTTTGGTGGTGAAGGGCAGGCGGCGGATGTCGTCCAGGGAACGTATGTCTGACGCGTTCACGCCGGTTTCCTCGAACTTTTTCCGGTAAAACGGCACGTTGTTCCGCACGTAGGAGAAAAGCTCCTTGAGCCGGTAGAGCTGCAGGGACCTCCGGACATCGGGATCCATGGTCTCCATTTCGGGATTCCAGACAGGTCGGGATGCGGTCATACGGGTCTCCTCCGGAAGGGTTCAGTGTATGTCCCGGCCGGCGCGGAAGGCCTCCAGGTTCACGTTCAGGAACGCGTTCTTGACATGCCGCCGCAGGGCGTCTTCCCAGGCCTTTTCGCCCACCTTTTCCAGATGGCGTGACAGCGCGCCCAGAAGCACGGTGTTCACCGCCTTGGGGTTGCCCAGCGCTTTGGCGATGTCCAGGGCCTTGATGAACAGGACGGTTTTTGTCCTGGCCAGGATGACGTCCTTCGCGTTGGAAGGATATTCGGCTTTCCCCAGGAGGACGGGAGTGGGGTGGATCTCCTGTTCGTTTGCGATCACCGCCCCGCCGTTCCGGAGATATTTCAGCGTTCTGAGGGTTTCCAGGATCTCGAAACCCAGCAGGCAGTCCGCGCCGCCGTCGGGCACGACGGGGGAATGAACCCGGCGGCCGTAACGCACGAAACTGATCACGGCGCCTTCGCGCTGGCTCATGCCGTGGATCTCGTTCTTCTTGACGTCAAAACCCGCCGTGAAGAGGGCGGTGGACAGCACGTCAGACGCGAGAATGATGCCCTGGCCCCCGACCCCGCAGATCACGACGCTCCGCACCGCCGTTGTGTCCGTTTTCTTCATGATACCCGCCGTCTCTTAAAGTTTGATGACCATGAGGGTCCGGTCGTCCTTCTGGATGGTGCCCTCGAAAAATTCTTCCAGCTTGATGAGCAGGTTCCCGATGACCAGGGAGGCGTTCGCGGAATTGGCCGTGTCCTGCCCCACTTCCAGCAGCATGTTTTCCAGGCGTTCCTTGCCGAGCTGCTCGCCTTCCGGGTTGGTTCCTTCCACGATCCCGTCGGAAAACAGGAGCAGCATGTCCCCGGGTTTGTAGGAGATGGTGTCCGCGTTGAACTGGGCGTTCTTGAACGTCCCGATAATGGGGTTCTTGTTGCGGATCCGGTTCACGGCCTCGCCCTCCAGGGAGAAGAACAGCTGGTCGGTGTGTCCGGCTGAAATATAACTCACGGTGGACGAGGAGAGGTCGATCAGGCAGGAGAACAGCGTCGCGTACGAATAGGTGTTCTCCAGGATGCGCGTGATCCGCTGGTTCAGGGTGGTGAACGCCTGGGACAGGTCCGTAAACTGCTGGTCCTCGATCAGCTCCTCCACCTCCACCTTCAGCATGGCCCAGATCATGGCGGCGTACACGCCGTGACCGGACGCGTCCCCGATGAAGAGGAGCACCTTGTTTTCGTCCAGCAGGTAGAAGTCGTAATAGTCTCCCCCCACGCTCTGCATGGGCATGTAGGAGATCTCCATGTCCACGTGGCTCTGGATCACCTTCTGCTTGTCCAGGGGCAGGAGCGAGATCTGGAGCGACTGGGCGGTGCGGACGTCGTCCATGATTTTCCGGTTCAGGTCCGTCAGTTTTTTGTTGGTTTCGCTGACCCGCGTCAGCACTTCCATGTACTCGAAAATCAGGTTGAGCGACAGCCCCACGGCCAGAAACCCCATGCCGTACATGAAGAAGGATCCGAACGCGGCCACGGTGTCCGTCCGGTTGAAGAACGCGAAAGTGATTTCGGCAAAAGAGAAGAGCAGCGCGATCATCCCGCTTCCGTAGATGGTCACGTAGCGGAGGAAGTTGATGGGCGTGATCTTGCCGATTTCCTTGCGCAGGATTTTCTGGAACTGGAGCGATTCCACCACGATTACGAGGGCCAGATAGGCCAGCGAGGGGATGTTCATGAAGTTCGGGAATCCCGGGCGCGAAAACGGGCGCGAGGTGATGTCGAACAGCGCGACGGCCAGTATGGCCGCGACGGACACGACGGTGAAAAATATCAGGTACCGGCGCGTGTAGCCCTTGTATTCGTCCGTTTCCACGAAGGTCATGTCCTTGATCGAGAGCAGGATAAAGCGCAGGAGCATGACGTAAAAATTGACGGTCAGGATGGAGCCGATCAGCTGCGCCTTGCGGAACACGGCCGCGAGCGCCTGGAATTCCCCGGATTGGGACAGGTAGCCGAAAATGCCCGCCAGGCAGATGGCGATCCCGATCAGGATGATGTAAAAAAGGTCTTCCTTGGTCTTCTTGATTTCGTCGCGCTTGGACAGAAACAGCACGAAGATGACGTACTGGATGGTCAGGAAAAAACCGAAACTCGCCCCCACCAGGAAGGAAACGGTGGCCACGTTCATGAGGCGCCTCCCGTGGGGCCGGGCGAACTGTCCCCGGCCGCCTTCAGCCGATCCCGAATCTGCTTCATGCGGGACTCGCTGACCACGCAGATTTCCCGGGCTATGATGACGGACGGTTCGGCGGCGTCCCATTCCTCCAGGACGGCCCGGCGGACGTCCTCTTTCTGGTAGGCGTTGACGGTCCGCACGCGTTTGACGCCCAAGCCGCGGCACAGCGCTTCCAGGTCCACTTCGCCGGCCGCGCAGAGTTTGGAATTGAGGCAGGTTCCGGGATTGGTCTGGTGGCCGGTCATGGCCGTGATCCGGTTGTCCAGGATCACGAGCGTGATCGGGATTTTATTGCTGACCGCGTCCAGCAGGTTCGTCATGCCGGAATGGTAGAACGTGGAATCCCCGATCACGGCCACGGACCGCGGCAGTTGGCCGTGGAGTTGCCCCAGTTTCTTGAATCCGATCTCGTTTCCCACGCTGGCTCCCATGCAGATGGTGGTGTCCATGGCGTTATAGGGCGCCAGCGCGCCCAGCGTGTAGCAGCCGATATCGCCCAAAACGGTGGCGTCCAGGTCCCGCAGGACCTCGAACACCGGTATGTGACCGCAGCCCTTGCAGAGGACGGGCGGGCGTCCCGGCAGCGGCGCCGGTTGAGCGGCGGCGACCGTTTTCGCGGCGCCGGATGTTTTCCGCGCGGCGTTTTTTTTGGGTTTGGCGAACGCGTTCCGGATCAGTTCCACGGACAGTTCGCCGGCCTCCGGGAACAGCTCTTTGCCGGTGAGTTTCAGGCTGTTGGCCCGCAGTTCGTCCTCGATGACCGGGTCCAATTCTTCCACCACGAACAGCCTGGAAACCCGGGACGCGAATTTGCGGATGGCCTGAACGGGAACGGGGTACATTCCCACGCTGAACACGCTGGCGTCCGGCAGGGCTTCCCGGACGTAATGGTAGATCATGCCGTGTGTCACAATCCCGACGGATGTGCCGCGGTGTTCGATTTTATGGCCCTTGAACTTTTCGGACGCGGTTTTCAGTTTCTCCCAGCGTTCCAGGACCGCCCGGTGGCGGGGTATGGCGTTGGCCGGGACCATCACGAACTTGGCGGGGTCTTTCCGGTACGAGTAGGGCGGTAAACGGCGTTTGGCTTCGGACAGGTTGACGACGGTCTTCGTGTGGGACACCCGCGTCACGGCGCGCAGGATGACCGGCGTGTCGTACTGTTCTGACAGGTCCAGGGAGAGCTTGGTATAGTCCAGGGCCTCCCGGCTGTCGGAGGGTTCCAGGAGCGGCAGCCGGCCGAACTTGACCCAGTGGCGGGAATCCTGCTCGTTCTGGGAGGAGTGCATGCCGGGGTCGTCCGCCACGACTACGGTCAGTCCGGACCGCACGCCCGTGTAGGAGGCGGTCATGAGCGGGTCGGAGGCCACGTTCAGGCCCACATGCTTCATGGTGGCGATGGACCGGACGCCCGCGATGGAGGCGCCCAAAGCCACTTCCAGGGCCACTTTTTCGTTTATGCTCCACTCGGAGTCGATCTCGGGGTATTGTTCGCTCAGGGTCTGGATGATTTCAGAACTGGGAGTTCCCGGGTAACCGGCGGCGACCCAAACGTTGGCCTCGAACGCCCCGCGGGCAATGGCCTCGTTGCCGGACAGCAGGTCTTTCATGCGGAACACCCCTTCATGATACGGGCCGGTCGTGCCGAAATAGTATAGGAAGATCCATTTCACTATTTTGACCGAAAGAGAGTATATTATATACTATACGGAATGTCACTTCAAATAAACGGTAAAGGAAGACCCTCATGACGGCCGCCGCAGCCCGTAAAATCCTTCTCACGCTCGTTCTGCTCCCGGTTCTGGGCTGTTCTTTGCAGAATTTTGACCGTGAGGACGGCGTGATCTGGTCCGTGGAAACCGACGGCGCCGTGACCTGCGGAATCGAGATCCAGGGCAACTCGGCCTATTTTGCCGACGAATTCGCTTCAATATATTCGCTCTGGATCGATTCCGGACTATTGCGTTGGAAGCGGACCCTGGCCGGAGAAAAAATCCTGGCCCTCCATCCCGCCCCGGATTCCCTGGTGGTGGTGAGTACCACGGCGCTGGATACGACCATGATCCGGCATTATTCCTACAGGGAGGGCGGAATCATGTTCCAGACCAATCTGGTTCTGAAGGCGGAGGGTCTGAGCCCGGCCGACGGCCCCGATCTCCTTCTTCACAGCGCGGATAGCATTGTGCGCTACCGAACGGCGGAAGGACGCGCTGAGGTTTTCAGATTGGGCCCGTTCGCGGGCGGTCTGCGCGCGGTGGTGAAATCCGGGAGCGGTTGGTACGCCGTCAGCGCGAAGTCGGTCGTGGCCGGACTGGACCCGTCCTTTGGCCTTCTGCGGACCTGGACCGAGTTTGAGGGTTTGAACTTTTCCGGTTCCGCCTTCTACCGGAATCACATCCTGTTTTTCGCGACAGACGCCGGAGTGAAGGCCCTGTCCTCTTCCGGGGCGGCTTATCACACCTCCATGAGCTGGGCCGTCCCGTCCTCTCCGCTATTACCGGTGAGCGGCCCATACGAAAGCGCGTTTTTCACCGCATCCGCGTCCCCGCAGCGCGCGGGTTTGGGAAAATACCAGGTCGTTTTGAACGACGTTGCCGAGGAATGGTTCAGACCGCTCGCTTCTTCCGTCACGCTTTCGCCCGTCGCCTTTTCGGATACGCTTTCCGTGGTGGCCGCGGTGGACGACACCGGGGTCCTGAACGTGTTCAACGCGGAAACGGGGGCCTACGTGAATTCCCGCCATGTGGGAATCATCAACCGTCCGGGTCTGAAGTTCGGCCTGGATTATTTTTCCAAATCCGTGTTCGTCCCGGCGAGCGCGCCCTCGCGGGTGGTGTGTTATTCCCTGAATTATGCCGTGAACAAGAGAATGTACTAGGCGCCGCAAAGCCTTTCGATCCCACGCATACTGACTTTTATTTCATTAACAGGCAAATCATTTTTGACAGTGGTGTTGCAGTTTGAACAACAGTTTCTTTGTCAGTTGACAAAGAAACTGTTTAAAGAAAACAGCGCGGCCGTTGTCAGCGTGGAACGAGGGACGAAGGAAAAGAGAATGGATTGGGATTTCAACCCGCTCTCCGAGCGTCCAGCACCTGCACGCGGGGGCTGGAGGGCCGAGGAGAGCAAAGCGCGTTAGGGCACGGAAGTCTTGCAGAAGTTCAAAAAAATGACAGGAATCAGAAACCAGATTACCATCATTCGCCATGAATAAACCCACGTCCAAACGCCTCCACATCGGCCCCTGCGGGATGGTCTGCTCCCTGTGCCTGGCCTACCAGCGGGAGAAAAACCATTGCCCCGGCTGCCGGGCGCTGACCGGCCGCGAGAGAAATTCCTGCGCGGTGTGCGTGATCAGGACATGCCCGACAATCAGGAAACCCGGGAATAATTTTTGCCATTCCTGCGGAAAGATTCCCTGCAAGCGCCTGAAAGCGCTGGACAAGCGTTACCGCGCCCGCTACGGGATGAGCTTTCTGGAAAATCTTGAGACCATTAAAAAGCTGGGCGTGACGCGCTTTTCGGCCCGAATCCGGAAAAAGTGGACCTGCAGGAAATGCGGCTCCCTCCTCTGCGTGCACCGGCCGGTGTGTTTGAAGTGCGGCGCAGTGAACCGGAATTATCCCCGCTGATCAGGCGAGCGCGCGGTTTTTTTTCCGTTCTCTGCGCGCTCTGCGCCTGCCCTCGTTAAATAATTGAGGATTTCGCGGAATTCCCCTATATTCTAACCCTATGCCGAAATTCAAGGTTCACTCCCCCTACAAACCCTCGGGCGACCAGCCGGAGGCCATTGAGCGCATCACGGAAAATTTCCTCAAGAACGGCGTGGAAAAACAGACGCTCCTGGGCGTGACAGGAAGCGGAAAAACCTTCACCATGGCGCACGTGATCGAGAACCTGCAGGTGCCGGCGCTGGTCATGAGCCACAACAAGACGCTGGCCGCCCAGCTCTTCCGCGAGTTCCGCGATTATTTCCCTGACAACGCCGTGGAATACTTCGTGTCCTATTACGACTACTACCAGCCCGAGGCCTACGTGCCCCAGCGGGATCTCTACATCGAGAAGGATTCCAGCATCAACGACGAGATTGACCGCATGCGGGTCTCCGCCGTGGCGTCCCTCATGGACCGGCGGGACGTGCTGGTGGTCGCCTCCGTTTCGTGCATCTACGGCCTGGGTGCGCCCACGGACTACAAGGAACTCATGCTCCTGGTCAAGAAGGGCCTGGCCGTGTCCCGGGACGAATTCATCCGCCACCTGGTGCGCATCCAGTACGAGCGTTCTGACTTTGACCTGGGCCGCGCGGCTTTCCGGGTGAAAGGCGACGTGATCGATATCCACACGGCCTATTCCCGCGAGGTGATCCGCGTGACGTTCTTCGGGGACGAAATCGAGAACGTCCAGCGCCTGCATTTCATGACGGGCAAACTGATCGAGAACGTGGACCGGCTCGTGGTGTACCCCGCCAAGCTCTTCCTGACCACGGACGAAAAACTCAAAACCGCCGTGGAAAATATTGAAATCGAGCTCCAGGAACGCCTGAAGGAGCTGAAGGCGGCGGGCCGGGAGATCGAGGCCTACCGCCTGGAGTCCCGCACGCATTACGACATCGAGATGATGCAGGAGATGGGCTACTGCAACGGCATCGAGAACTATTCGCGCCACCTCTCCTTCCGCAAGCCCGGCGAGAGGCCGTTCGTGCTCCTGGACTATTTTCCGCAGGATTTTCTGGCCATCCTGGACGAGTCGCACCAGACCATCCCGCAGATTGGCGGCATGAGCGCGGGGGACCGGTCCCGCAAGCAGACTCTGGTGGACTACGGTTTCCGTCTGCCCTCCGCGCTGGACAACCGGCCCCTGACTTTTCCCGAGTTCGAGGGGATCGTGAAAAAAACGCTGTTCGTGTCCGCCACGCCGGCGGATTACGAACTCTCCCACGGCAGCGCGGTGGTGGAGCAGATCATACGCCCCACGGGACTCATTGACCCGGAAGTGGAAGTGAGACCGAGCGAAGGCCAGATCGAGGACATCATCCTGGAATCCCGGGAGCGCATCAAGGCCGGCCAACGCGTGCTTGTCACCACGCTCACAAAAAAGATGGCGGAGGACCTGTCCGACTACCTGTCGGAAAACGACATGAAAGTGGCCTACCTGCACTCGGAAGTGGAGACGATCGAGCGCGTGGAGATATTGAAAAAACTCCGCCTGGGCGTGTACGACATCCTGGTGGGCATCAACCTCCTGCGGGAGGGGATTGACCTGCCGGAGGTGTCCCTGGTCTGCATCCTGGACGCGGACAAGATGGGGTTCCTGCGCTCCGCCCGGTCGCTGGTCCAGATCATAGGCCGCAGCGCGCGCAACGTCAACGGTAAGGTGATCCTCTACGCCGACAGCGTGACGGATTCCATGAAACAGGCACTGGATGAGACCTCCCGCCGCCGCACCATCCAGATTGAGTACAACAAAAAGCACGGCATCACTCCCAAAACCATCCAGAAGGAGATCCACGACATCCTGGAACGCAGGATCGAGGAAGAAGAACACGAGCGCGACCGCGTGGCGGAATACAAACGGAAATTCGTGGAGAAGGACCTGCTGCTGAAAGAACTGGAAAAACTCATGATCGAATACGCCGAGAACCTGGAATTCGAACAGGCCGCCCGCGTACGGGACGAGATTGCGGAACTGAAGGCGAAGGAGAAGTAGGGGCGTGGTCCGTTGGGGGTAGGGGTAAGGCGTGCCTTGTCCCTACCCCCAACGGACCATCATGCGCCAATCATGCAATACCTTGAAGACTACCAGATCTACCTGTCCTACGAAAAACGGCTGTCCAAAAATTCGCTCCTGGCCTACCTGGCAGACATGCAGGAGTTTGCCGTCTTTCTGGGGCCGGAAAAACCGCCCGACCGCGCCACGCGGGAGGATATCCTGGATTTCATCATTTCCCTGAACGAAAAAGGCGTATCCAACAGGAGTATTGCCAGAAAACTTTCCGGGCTCAAGGGTTATTACCTGTATCTGATGAAGATGGAAAAAATTTCCGAAAACCCCATGGAACTGGTGGAAAGCCCCCGGTACCTGAAATCCCTGCCGGGCTTTTTGACCGTGGAGGAAGTGGAGTCCATGCTCAAGGCCGTGTCGGCCGAAGCGCCGCAAGACGCGGAAAAAAGAAAAAACCGGGGTTTCGCGGCCGTGGAGGCGCGGGATTCCTGCATGATCGAAATGCTCTATTCCTGCGGGCTTCGCGTGTCGGAACTCTGCTCGGCCAAGGCCGGGGACATTTCGTTCGAAGAGGGCGTGATGCGCGTGTTCGGCAAGGGCGGCAAGGAGCGGGTGGTCCCCATTGGCCGCCGGGCGCTCGCGGCCGTGAAGAAGTACATGGCCTACCGCAAGGAAATGGCGCACCGGAAACTGTCCACGGACTTTCTGTTTTTATCCCGTCTGGGCCGCCGCATGTCCCGGGTGGCCGTATGGACGGTCGTGAAAAAACGCGCCCGGAACGCCGGGTTGGACAAAGACGTCACTCCGCACACCCTCCGGCACAGTTTCGCCACGCACCTGGTCACAAACGGCGCCGACCTCCGCGCCGTGCAGGAGATGCTGGGGCATTCGGACATTTCCACCACGCAGATCTACACCCACGTCACGGCCGACACATTGAAGAAAACCCATAAAAAATATCACCCGCTGGAGCGGGACGGGGATTGACATGCCGAAACACACAGCATTTTTCCGTTTCTACGCCGAACTGAACGATTTCCTGCCCCCGGAGAAGAGGGCGGGGAGCAGGGCCGCGCAGGGGGCGGGTGTTCCCTATTCCTTCAGCGGCAAACCGTCCGTTAAGGATTCCATCGAGGCGATGGGCGTGCCCCACACGGAAGTGGACCTGATTCTGGCGAACGGCGTGTCCGTGGATTTTTCCCACGGCCTTTCGGACGGCGACCGGATCTCCGTCTATCCCGTGTTCGAGGCGCTGGATATTTCCACCGTGATCCGCCTGCGCCCGACGCCGCTGCGCACGCCCAAATTCGTCCTGGACGTTCACCTCGGGAAACTCTGCGGTCATCTGCGGCTTCTGGGGTTTGACGCGCTCATCCTGGAACAGGCTAACGACCCGGAACTGGTCCGGATTTCGGCGGACGAACGGCGCATCATCCTCACGCGGAACGTTCAGCTCCTGAAAAACAGCCGGGTCACGCACGGGACCTGGGTTCGGTCCCAAAACGTCCGGCATCAGCTTGTGGAGGTGATCCGCCGTTTTGACCTGTCAGAGAGCGTCAAGCCCTTCACGCGCTGTCTGGACTGCAACGGGGAAATCCTGCCCGTTCCGGCGGCTGAAGTGGCAGACGGAGTGCCGCAGAAGGTGAAAGCGGATTTTACGGAATTCACGCGGTGCGCGTCCTGCCGGAAGGTGTTCTGGAAAGGTTCCCACTACGATCGGATGCGGGAATTCATCGACGGGGTGATCGCGGAATCGGAACGAGGCCGTAAATTCTGAGGGCTTCCGTTTTCAGGAAGGCAGGCCCGTGTCCCGGAGAAAGGCGGTTTTTAGTTCCTCGTGTTCGCGGTCCACGCGCGCGGTCAGGCCGTCCAGGGGTTCCTTCCCCGCGATCTTTCCATACGTCGTGAAGTAGAACTTGATCTTGGGTTCCGTGCCGGACGGGCGGGCCACGATCTTCGCGTTGCCGGACAGTTTCAGGATAATGACGTTGGACGGCGGCAGGTCCCAGCGACCCGCCGCGCTGCCCGCCGGTTGGCCGGCCGGTTTGCCGTCCTTCAAGTCGAAGACCTCGCCGGTCTTGAGGTCGATCTTCTGGAGCACGTCGTAACCGCCGATTTTTTGGGGCGGTTCGTTTCTCAGTTTTTCCATCAGCGCCTGGATCTCGGCAGCCCCGTCCCGGCCTTTCATGGTGACGGATTTCTGGGACTCCCGGTAATACCCGTATCTCCGGTAAATGTCCTGCAACACGTTCCACGCCGACGTTCCGGAGGACTTGTAAAAGGCCACCAGCTCGGCGAAAAGCGACGCGCCGATCACGGCGTCCTTGTCCCGCACAAAAGTGCCGGCCAGGTAACCGTGGCTTTCCTCGCAGCCGAAAACGAAATGGCCGCCCGTCCGGTCGTACTCGTTCATTTTATGCCCGATCCACTTGAAACCGGTCAGGACCTGGTCCGCGCGGACTTCAAAAGACCGGGCGATATCCAGCAGCAGGTCCGTGGTCACGATGGTCGTGATCATCCGGGGGTCTGACGGCATTTTCCCGGTGGCCCTGAGTTCCGAACTGATGTAGTAGGCGAAGAGCGTGGCGATCTGGTTGCCGTTCAAAAGGACGAAGTCCCCGTCGTCCTTTTTCAGCATGGCCCCGAAACGGTCCGCGTCCGGGTCGGTCGCGAAGAACACGTCGGCATTCTGCTGGCGGGCGAACTTCATCCCGACGGCCATGGCGTCCTGTTCCTCCGGGTTGGGGTAGGCCGCGGTCGGAAAATTTCCGTCCGGTTTGGCCTGTTCCTCCACGATCAGGACTTTCTGGAATCCGAAATTCATCAGGCTGGCCGGCACCAGTTTATAACCCGTCCCGTGGAGCGGGGAATAGCAGATGGTCACGCCGGATTTCCGGATGGCTTCGGGGTGGATGGAGAGGTTCTTCACCCGGTCCAGGTAGGCGCCGTCCACAAGGTCGTCCGCAAAAGCGAACAGGGGGCTGCGGGAAGCGTCCTCGAACGGGACGGTCTTGACCTGCTTCAGGGACGTGATCTGGCGCACTTCGCCGATGATCTCGGCGTCCACGGGCGGCGTAATCTGCGCGCCGTCCTCCCACAGGACCTTGTAGCCGTTGTACTCGCGCGGGTTGTGGGACGCGGTGATCATGACGCCCGCCACGCACCGCAGGTGCCGCACACCGAACGAAACGGCCGGGACGGGGTGGATGTCCCGGAAGAAATAGACCCGGATGCCGTTGGCGACCAATACGGACGCCGCCTCGCGCGCGAATTCGTCTGACATGATGCGGGAGTCCCGGCCCAACAGCACGCCGCGGTCCTGCGCGCCCTTGCGGATAATGGCGTTGGCCAAACCCTGGGTGGCTTTACGCACCACGTAAATGTTCATACGGTTGGTCCCGGCGCCCAGGGTGCCCCGCAGGCCCGCCGTCCCGAACTCGAGTTCGGTGTAGAAGCGGTCGGTTATTTCCTTTTCGTTTCCCCGGTCCAGGAGCGCCTGGATTTCACCGCGGGTCGCCTGGTCGTAATCGGGCGTGAGCCATTCCTGGATTCGGGCCTGGATGTTCGGGTCCATGTTCGTCTCCCGGGAAAAAGTCGGAAGGAAATTTTATCATCGATAGCCGGATTGCGCAAACGGACAAGGCGGGGATTTACGGACGAACGAGCAGATGTTCCAGAAGGATTTTTACGCCGATGCCGATCAGGACCAGGCCGCCGATGAGCTCCATCTTCTTCTCAAAAAGATGACCGAACTTCTTACCAATGTAAACTCCGGCCAGCGAAATGGCAAACGTAACGCACCCGATGATCAAGGCCGGAATGAAAATGGACACGTTCAGGAAGGACAGGGAGAGCCCCACGGCCAGGGCGTCGATGCTGGTGGCGACCGCCAATATGATCAGGTTGGTCAGGTCCATGGGGCAGGTCTTTTTGTCATCGTCACAGTCCTTTTGGAGAGATTCCCAGATCATCTTGCCGCCGATGAACGAGAGAAGGCCGAACGCGATCCAGTGGTCCACCTGGATTATGTACCGCCGCACGGTGAGACCGGCCAGCCAGCCGACCAGGGGCATGAGGAACTGGAACCCGCCGAAGAAGACCGCCATACGCACGGCCTGCCAGTTCTTGAGCTCGCGGGTGGCAAAACCGCTCGTGATGGCCACGGCAAACGCGTCCATGGACAGTCCTACGGCGATCAGGATGACGGACAGGATATCCATAATTTACCCCAGTTCGACCCGCGACACGACGCGGGCTTTGCCGCCGCCGTACCGGCACAGGGACACGTCGTTCCGGGAGAGGGCGATGTAGTGCGGGGCATCGTCCTGCCAGGACCCGCTGTTGGCGTAAACGGTCCGGCCGTCTTTTTTCAGCAGGGGCATGTGCGTGTGGCCGCAGAAGACGGCCGAATAACCCCGCTTGCGGGCCAGCCGGAAGGCGGAATATTCCACGGCGGCGCTGTTGCGGCTGAGGAACACGTTGTTTTTTTTCAGGCGGCGGGCCATCCGCTCCGAAATGCGCGGAAAATATTTCTGCAGAAACCGGTGGACGCGTGTGAGCAGGGCGGCCAGGCGCGGGTGTTTGTAGATGTAAATGTCCCATCGGTCCCCGTGCGCGGCGAAGAAAACGCGTTTGCCGGAGCGCCACTCGTAATCCGCGCGCACTTCCAGCCCCAGCAGGTGGGAGAGCGTGTCGGCGGAGAGGGTGTCGTGGTTGCCCCGGATCCAGACCACCCGGATGCGCTTGGACCACCAGCGCAGGTCGGACAGGATGTTCCAGTGCGTGCGGCGGAGGCGTTTGAAATTCAGGTCGTCGAAAATATCACCGTTCAGGATCAGCGTGCGGCATTTCAGCGATTTGAGAAACCGGTCCAGGTCGTCCGTGCGGGAGGTTTCGCTGCCCAGGTGGATGTCCGAGATGATGATCGTGTCCGCGCGGATCATGTCGCCTCCGCGGATATTGTATCATAAACCCGCGTTCCTGTATAATGAAACCGTTCATCCGGAGACGAACGGCCCATGACTTCTGAGTATCGGAAAGCTTTTCGGAAACTTTCGCGCTGGTTCTGCGCGCGCGCCCGCGTGCTGCCCTGGCGCGGCCGGCCCACGCTTTACCGGGTCTGGATTTCTGAAATCATGCTCCAGCAGACCACCGTGACGGCCGTCATTCCGTATTACGAAAAATTTCTTGAACGGTTTCCCGATGTGTCGACGCTGGCCCGGGCTTCCGAACAGGATGTCCTGCGCCAGTGGGCCGGCTTGGGGTACTACGCAAGGGCCCGAAACCTGCGCAAGGCCGCGCGGATCATCGCCCGGGAAGGGTTTCCCCGCGATCGGGCGGGTTGGCTGAAATTGCCCGGGGTGGGGGAATACACCGCGGGCGCGGTGTGCTCCATCGCGCTCGAGAAGCCGGAGCCGATCCTGGACGCGAACGTGAAACGGGTGCTGTCCCGCGCGGAGAGGCTGCCGGCCGTCCGATCCGCCCGGGACAAGGACCGGTACTGGAACACGGCCCGGCAATGGGTGGAGGAAGCCGTCCGGTTAAAAATCCCGCCGAGTCGCTTCAACCAGGCCTTGATGGAGATCGGCGCGCTCGTTTGCCGCGCGCGGGAACCGCTCTGTCGGGAGTGTCCGCTGTCGGCGGTCTGCCGGTCGTTCCGGAAGGGAGACGCGGCTTACCGGCCACGGGAAAAAAGAAAAAAATGGGTTGCCGTAAGGGAAACCGTTTATGCCGTGATGCGCCAGGACCGGGTCCTTCTCGTGAAAACATCCGGACGCTGGCGGCAGGGGCTTTGGGACCTGCCGGGGCGGTTGCCGGCCGGGGTTAAAACGGCTGCAGATAAGGGATTGACGCCGGATCGGCTGAATTATACCGTGACTCGTCATCGAGTGACACGAAGGATTGTCCTGCGGAGACTGACGGGTCCGTTCCGCGCACAAACCGCCGGTTGCCGATGGATTGATCCCGGTCAAGCCCGCGTATCGCGTTTGCCGCTGGGGGCGGCGGCGGTGAAGACCCTGGCGATTGTGCGGGAAGGAATCAAATCCTTCAAGCTTTAAAAAAGACCGTGTTCTCAATTTATTTCACGATTAGGTCCCTGCTGGTCGGCAAATATTTTGTGATTTTCAGCGGTAAGGATTAGAATAATCACATACGGATTTCATCAGAGCGGCAAAGAGCTATGAACCTGGACATCCGGCATGACCCTGACCTCCGCAAGTTTTTCTGCGTCGTGAACGGCCTGGAAAGCCTGTTGGAGTACGACTGGTCGGGAGATGGACGAATGACGTTCTTCCATACTTACGTTCCCGGGGAACTGAGGGGCCTAGGCATCGGACAGGCCTTGGCGGAGTCCGCCGCCGATTACGCGCTGAGAAACGGGCTGCGGGTTTCCGCGTCCTGCTCCTTTGCCGCCGCCGTGATGAAATCCAACCCGAAATACAAATCCATCCTGGCCGGAGACTGATTTTCATGGCATCGCTACGCATCGGAGTGGCCGGCGCCGGTCACATGGGTCGTTACCACATCAATACCGTTTCGACCATCCCGCAGGCGGATTTCACCGCCATCTGCGACGCGGACGAATCCGTCGTGACCAGATTGTCCGCCCAGTACGGCGTCCGCGGATACACGGATTACGGGAAATTCCTGAATCACGTGGACGCGGTGATCGTGGCCGTGCCCACGTTCCTTCATTACCGCTTCGCGTCCCGGGCGCTGGAGTCCGGCAAGCACGTGCTGCTCGAAAAGCCCATGACCAAGACGCTTTACTACGCCCAGAAACTGGTGGAACTGGCCGAACGCAAAAACGTCGTTCTCCAGGTGGGGCACGTCGAGCGTTTCAACGCGGCGGTGCAGGAATTGAAAAACATCGTGAAGAATCCCTACCTGATCCAGGCCCAGCGCACGGGACCCCGGAGCAGGATCCGCGACGTGGGCGTGGTGCTGGACCTCATGATCCACGATATCGACATCGTTCTCTCGATCGCGGGTTCGAAAGTGGCGGACATCGCCGCGCACGGCCGCCGGGTCTATTCGGATTTCGAGGACGTGGCGAACGCCTCCCTCTATTTTGAGAACGGCGTGGTGGCCTCCGTCACGGCCAGCCGCGTCTCCGAAAACAAGTCCCGGACCCTGGCCATCTCCCAGGAAGGGGCGTTTGTCAGTCTGAATTACGAAACCCAGGAGATCACGATCACCCGGCAGCCGCAGTCGGAGTATCTGGTCATGAAGGAAGAGGTGAAATACCGCCAGGACAGTTTCGTGGAAAAAGTGTTCGTGCACCGGGACAACGCGCTCCGGCTGGAGCAGATCCATTTCATCCAGTGTGTGACGGACGAACGCGCCCCGTCGCATAAACCCGAGGACGATCTGGAGGCCATGCGCATCGCCAAGGCGGTCATGGACCGGATCTACCGGACGGGCGGCAGATCCCATGGATAGGAATTTCGGCGTCTTCGGGGGCGCGTTCATTCCCGAATCCTTCGTCCCGATCCTGGAGGAGCTGGAGCGACATTACGAATCCTCCCGGAACGACCCGGAATTCAGGAAAGAGTTCGAATATTACCTTACGGAATACGCCGGCCGGCCGTCTCCGCTCTATCTGGCCAGAACGTTTTCCTCGGACATGGGTTTTCAGGTGTACCTCAAAAGGGAGGACCTGAACCATACCGGCTCCCACAAAATCAACAACACGCTCGGCCAGATCCTGCTGGCCAAACGGATGGGCAAAAAACGCGTGATCGCCGAAACCGGTGCCGGCCAGCACGGAGTGGCCACGGCCACGGTGGCGGCCATGATGGGCCTGGAGTGCGAGGTGTACATGGGCGCCCTGGACGTGAAACGCCAGGCCCTGAACGTGTTCCGGATGGAGCTCATGGGCGCGAAAGTCCATTCCGTCACGGAAGGCAGCGCCACGCTGAAAGACGCCATGAACGCCGCGTTCAGGGACTGGCTGACCAACGTGGAGAACACCTATTACCTGATCGGTACGGTGTCTGGCCCCCATCCTTATCCCACGCTGGTCCGGGATTTCCAGTCGGTGATCGGCCGCGAGGCGAAACAGCAGATCCTGCAGAAGGAGGGCCGCCTGCCGGACGCCTGCGTGGCCTGCGTGGGCGGCGGTTCCAACGCCATGGGTTTGTTCTCGGAATTCATTCCCGACGCGTCCGTGAGATTGATCGGCGTGGAGGCCGGGGGGCGAAGCGACCGTGTCGGCGATCACGCGTCCACGCTCTCGTTCGGCCGCGAAGGGGTTCTGCACGGGACCAAAAGCAAAGTGCTGCTGGACGATTACGGGCAGGTCGCTCCCGTTCATTCCATTTCGGCCGGGCTGGATTACCCCGGAGTGGGCCCGGAGGTGGCGCACCTGCACGCCACCGGCCGTCTGGAGGCCGCCCACGTCACCGACGACGAGGCGATCGAAGGCCTGCGGTACCTTTCGAGGAAAGAGGGCATCATTCCCGCGCTCGAGTCCAGTCACGCCGTGGGCTACGTGATCCGCAACAAAGACCGTTTCCAACGCGGCGGGATCGTCATCGTGAACGTATCCGGCCGCGGGGACAAGGACGTCCAGACCATCTACGAAATGTTCCGGAACAGATCCGTCTGACGCAATTTCAGCATAGGAGAGGATTATGTGGGGAATCATTTTCCTGGTCGTGTTTCTGGCGGGCATGGCCGCCATCGGCGTTTGGGGCATGAAGAAAACGTCCACCCTGAGCGATTTCTTTCTCGGTAACCGGTCCATCGGTCCCTGGGTCTCGGCTTTCGCTTACGGGACCTCCTATTTCTCGGCGGTGCTCTTCATCGGTTTTGCCGGCCGTCAGGGCTGGCTGTTCGGCCTGAACGGTCTGTGGATCGCGGCGGGCAACGCGCTGATCGGGGCGCTGGCGTCCTGGCTGGTCCTGGGGCGGCGGACCCGCATCATGACGCAGAACCTGGACACCATGACCATGCCGGAGTTTTTTGCCGAACGGTATCAGATGAAGAACCTCAAAATGATCGCGGCGGCGGTCATCTTCATCTTCCTTCTGCCCTATTCGGCGTCCGTCTTCAAGGGGCTGTCCTACCTGTTCCAGTCCGCGTTCAACATTCCGTACGACGTGGCGCTCATCCTGATGGTGGGGATCACGGGCTTTTACCTGATCCTGGGAGGGTATTTTGCCGTTACGCTCACGGATTTTGTCCAGGGCATCGTGATGATTTTCGGTTCCATCCTCATGGTCGTGATCCTGACCGGCAAGGCGGGAGGCCTGGTGCAGGCCGTCACGACGGCGGTCCAGAACTACAACGCGCATATTCCCGTTGCCCGGCAGCCGGGCTGGCTTACGATTGCCTCGCTGGTTTTCATGACTTCCTTCGGAACGTGGGGCCTGCCGCAGATGGTCCAGAAATTCTACGCCATCAAAAGCGAGAAACAGATTCCCGTCGGCGCCGTGATTTCGACCGTGTTCGCTTTGGTCATCGTTTTCACGGCGTATTACACGGGGGCCCTGACCCACGTGTTCTTCTCGCCGGAATCGCTGCCCATGGCCGGCGGCAAGATCGCATTCGACAACATCATTCCGGTCCTGCTGACAACGCAGCTTCCGGGGATCCTGTTGGCGCTCATCCTGGTTCTGGTACTGTCCGCGTCCATGTCCACTCTGGATTCGCTCGTGCTGGTGTCCTCCTCCGCCGTGGCGATCGACATGTACAAGGGCCACATCAATCCCAAGGTCTCCAAGGAAAAGTCGCTCACGATGATGCGCTTTTTAAGCGGCCTGTTCGTGATCATCTCCTACCTGGTCGCGCGGTTCCAGATCTCGTTCATTGTCACGCTCATGTCCCTGTCCTGGGGCGTGGTGGCCGGCACTTTCATGGCCGCCTATCTGTACGGGCTCTACTGGAAGCGGACCACGACCGCCGGCGCCGTGGCCGGTATGGCGACGGGGTTCACCCTGGCCATCGCCCTGTTCTTCATCATGGGGCCCGCCAATTCCCCGCTGGCGTCGTCCATCGCGATGATCGTGCCGTTCGGGGTCATTCCCCTGGTCAGCCTGGCGACAAAAGCTCCCGATAAAAAGATTCTGGTAAAGGCCTTCAAGGGCATCTGAGTATCGGGGCGGACCGTTTCACCCCGCCGTTTTGCCGGTTTCCCGTTGACATCCGGCAGGACGGCGGGTGTTTTTTTATCAAAAAATATCCAGAAAGAGTGTTGACAGCGTCTTTGAAAATTTTCTATAATGAAAAACCGACTGACCGGTCGGTCTGAACGGTACCGGGGGGCAGGTGAAGCCGGCTTTCAGTCATTTGCCCGACTCCAAGAGGCGCAGGATCATGGACGCCTGCGTGGCGGAGTTCGGGGAACACGGTTTCGAGAAGGGTTCCACCGACGGCATCATCCGGCGGGGGCGGATCTCGAAGGGCGGGTTGTACGAGTATATGCGGTCCAAGGAGGAGATATTCCTCCATGTACTGGACGACTGCTACGCGCGGCTGTACGGCTACCTGAAAAAGGAAATGGCCCGTCTTTCTCCGGCGCTGCCGTCTGACATCCTGGACCGTTTTCAGCTCGCTTCGTCGGTGGCGGTCAATTTTTATATCCGACATCCGGCGGAAATCCGGCTCATCGCGAAATCGGGCTGGACGCTGGACCCGGCTCTGTCCGGAAAAATCCGGAAAATATTCCTGAGGCATTTTCTGGATTTGTTCGGCGATGTGCAGGCCGAAGGCCTGCGGTACGGAAGGGAAAAGCTGCTGGACCTGCTCCGGTGGCTTTTGGCCAAAACCCGCAACGATTTCCTGGCGGAATCTGCCAAAAAAAGGCCGGTTTCAGACCTGAAGAAGGCCTATCTTCAGGAATGGAAATTTATCCTTGGGGCGCTGAGGGATGGGATCTACAGGGGTTCGTGACGTTTGAGGGTTGATGTTCAATCGGTTGGGGGCGGGCGCGAAAGCGGTTCTCTGGAGGTGCGATCCGCCCCCGGTCCGGTTTTGGAGGTATAACCATGTTGGGTTTCGAAGGCATCGGGGTCCTGTTCGGGTATCTCGGTTCTGTCCTGGCGACCGTTCTGTGCGTGGTGTACGGAGCGGTCAACTGGAACAAGTCCAAGGAGTCGGAGCCGGGGCAGATCGAGGAAGAGGCGGAGTGGGAAAAGAAAGACCCGGAACTGAGCGGCGATAACGGAGGTCAAAAATGAATCTGCTGGTCATCATCATCACGGTTCTTGTCTATCTGGTGATCACGGCGCTCCTGGGTTACCTGGGTTACAAGCAGACCAAAAACGCTTCGGATTATCTGGTGGCCGGACGCAAGGCGCACCCGATGATCATGGCGATTTCCTACGGCGCCACGTTCATCAGCACGTCGGCCATTGTCGGTTTCGGCGGCGCGGCGGCCGTGTACGGCATGGGCATCCTGTGGCTGACGTTTTTGAACATTTTCGTGGGCATCTTCATCGCGTTCGCCATCTTCGGGAAGCGGACGCGCAAGATCGGCCACAACCTGGACGCGCACACCTTCCCGGAGCTGATGGGCAAGCGGTTTGATTCCAAGTTTCTGCAGTGGGCGTCGGGACTGCTGATCTTCGTAGCCATGCCGCTCTACGCCGGATCCGTCATCATCGGCGGGGCGCAGTTCGTGGGCGAAACGCTGAAAATCAATTACGACATCGCGCTGTTCTTCTTTGTGGCCATCGTCGCCATCTACGTGGTCATGGGCGGACTGAAGGGCGTGATGTACGCGGACGCCTTCCAGGGCACGATCATGTTCATCGGCATGGCGCTCCTGCTGATCTTTACCTACATTATCCTGGGGGGTGTCACCCCGTCCCACAAAGCGCTGACGGCGCTGGCCCCCGAAGCCAAAAAGATCTGGGGCGCGGCCGGTCACATGGGCTGGACGGCCATGCCCGCCGCGGGATCGGTATTCTGGTGGCGTCTGGTTTCCACCATCGTCATGGGAGTGGGGATCGGCGTTCTGGCGCAACCGCAGCTGGTGGTCCGTTTCATGACCGTGAAAAGCGACCGGGAAATCAACCGCGCGATCTTGGTGGGAGGCGTGTTCATCCTGATGATGACGGGTGTCGCCTTCACCGTGGGCGCTCTGACCAACGTCTATTTCTTCCAGAAACTGGGAAGCATCTCGATCATCGCGGCGGCCAAGAACGTGGAGAAAATCATTCCCATGTACATCAATTCCGCCATGCCGCCGTGGTTTTCCGCGGTCTTCATGATTACGCTGCTCGCCGCGGCCATGTCCACGCTGTCCTCCCAGTTCCACGCCATGGGGTCCGCCTTCGGGCGCGATTTCCTGGAAAAGGGGCTGAGGGTCAACATGAAGAATTCGGTGCTGACCAGCAAGATCGCCATGATCATAGCGATTCTTGTCAGCACGATCCTGGCCTATGTCCTGCCGCGGTTCTTCGATCAGGGTTCGGCCATCATCGCGAGGGGAACGGCCATATTCTTCGGTCTGTGCGCCGCGACCTTCCTGCCGCTGTATTTCAGCGGTCTGTACTGGAAGCGGGCCAGTAAGGCCGGGGCGATCGCCGGATTCCTGACCGGGCTGACTGTCAGCGCGTTCTGGCTTCTGTTCGTCCACGCGGCCGAATCGGCTCCGTTGGGGCTGTCCAAGGCGATCTTCGGTGTGCCGACCATCGCCGGCAAAACCATCTGGGCGGAAGTGGATCCGATCGTGGTGTCGCTGCCGTTATCGGCCATCGTGACCATTGTGGTGAGCCTCTTCACCAAACCTCCGTCACGGGAAACGCTGGACAGGAGTTTCAACGGAATCGGAAAATAAACATCCGGGAAAACCGCCAGGGTTTTCCCGGTCCCGTTTCGGAATACCCGCCCGGAGATCGCCGCTTTCGCGGCGTTTCCGGGCGGTTTTTTATGACGGCCGTTTTTCCTTCAGCTGACGCGCGGCCGCCCGGGCGGCGTTTCCGTTATATCCCGCCCGGATCAGCGCCTCGATGTCTTTGCGTTCATCCCGGGGGCCGGGTCTGCCGCGGTATTTCATGGCGAGATAGGCGATTGCGTTTTCCGTTTCATCGTACTGATCGGACAGCTCCTCCATGATCCGGTTCACGGTTTCGCGGTCCACGCCTTTCCGGGCGAGCTCGCGGCGGATCCTGCTCCACCCGAGCCGTTTGGACAGGAACCTCTCCTCGGCCCAGGCCCTGGCGAAATCCGCGTCATTCAGCATGTTTTCTTCCTTGAGCTGCGTGACAACCCGGTCAATCGTATTTCCGTCATATCCTGATCCGGACAATTTCCGGCGGACCTCGTTCTCGGTTCTCGGGCGGTACTGGATGAAGCGGACGGCCTTGTTTTTGGCTACACTGATTCCGGTCTGCATGGTGTTCACCTCAACTCCGGTTTTCCTGAGGGTTCTCCCGGACGGACATCGGGATGATTATAATTGAAAACGGTTTTTTTTTCGTGCCGACAGGGGCTCTGTCCCTGTGAGCGGGTAATTAGCGATTGATTATGTTGCTTTTCTGCTCCGATGATGCGGCCGATCCTTGGCATGCCGGCGGGCAGTCATTTTAACTGTGAAAAACCGGCTTTTTGGTATATAATACTGTCTGATTGACGGTTTGCGGGGTTTGCCATGAGCTTTTTTCGATATCTGGTCTTGTTGACGGTTTGTGTGGCCGTTCCGGCCGTATGGTCTGTGGCGCAGGACGCCGGTCCGGCTGCGGCAAAGGAATATTTTCTGGGTTTGCGGAAAACCATTCTGGACGGACTCCCGGCGTCCTTTTCGGGTGAGCTTTCCGGAAAATCGATCGAAAAGAAACTCGGCAATATTCCCCCGGATTCCCGCCTGGATCCGTCCAAGCGCGTCTATGTCCGGCTCAACTATTCAAAAAAGGGCGGAATCGGTTTGAGGGTCCAGAACGTGGACGAACTGTACCGCGATCTTTACAGCGACCTGCCCCGGCAAATCTTCGCGTTCGACCTGATCCTTTCCTCGGAAAAAAACGAACAATTCATCGGAAAATACGCTTTCTCCTTCCATTCGCGGCAGGAGAACCTGGTCGTCTTGAAGCTGGCCATCCAGTCGGCTGAAAACGCCTTGCTGCTGTACTCCAAGCCGAATGAAAACCGTATCCAGCGCATTGATTACATGCTGGGAAACAGTCTCATGAGTTCCACAATAATCGTCTATCAGCCGGTCCAAGCCGGCGGGAAAACCTATCAGGTCCCTGCAAGATTCCTGACAAAAACCTTTGAAACGCAGGATCCCAGGCCGGAAATTTTCGATATCAGGAATATCCAGATCCGTTGATTGGTCAGGATGCCTGAGAATAGTATCTTAAAGGCACTTCCAGAAACCCGCTTTTTTGTTGATCCGAATCTAAAAAGGCCAAGAAACCGCCCTTATGGCGCGACCTTGTCAACCCAAGGCTGACCCGCCTCGGGCGGGCCGCCCGAACAGGCTTGTGCTGAGCCCAGTCGAAGCAGGGTTTTTTGGAAGCGCCTTTATGGCCGTTTTTTTTAATGAGCGCTGGGATTCGCAGGGCGTCAATATCAGAACGACCTGAAGCCGTCCAAATTTTCAGCGCCAATCTCGGTTTCTCCGGCTTTTTCAGGGTCTGAACCCCCCTCCCGAAAGGCCAAAGATTGACAAATTGGAGGGGTCAATTAAAATATAAAGCCGTATTTTGGTGGGTTGGAGTCAATAATGAGCGCGCAAGGTATGAGCGATCTGTTCCTGGAGGCGATGCAAAAGGGCGAGCAGAAGCCCGACACGCCGCAGCGCAGAGGGCAGGCCCAGACGGGGCGGGTTGTTGCCATCGGCGACACCGACGTCTTTATGGACATGGGGAGCAAATCGGAATGTCTTGTGCCCAAATCCGAGTTTTCGGTCCTGCCGAAAATCGGGGACCAGGTCACCGTGGTCGTCAAGGAAATGCGCGATGGAGTGATGATCGCGTCCCGTCTGGATGCCGAGAAATTCACGAAAATGGACGAAGTCAAAAAGGCCTGCTCGGAAGGTCTCCCGGTCCAGGGAACCATCCGGGAACTGGTTTCCAAGGACGGAACCCCCAAGGGATACCTGGTGACTCTGGGACGGGACGTTGAGGGTTTTCTGCCGTTGTCCCACGTGGACACCCGCCGCGACGACAAACTCGACGCCCTGATCGGCCAGACCATGGATTTCGCGGTGCTGGAAGTGGAGCGCGGCCGCATTGCCGTCTCCCGCAGGGAATTCCTCCAGAAAACGGTCAAAAAACTCTACGGCGTCTTTTTTGAGAAGCACAAGGAAGGAGACCTGGTCAACGGCAAAGTGGAGCGCGTGGAAGAGGACTTCCTGGTCCTGACCGTGGAAGGCATCCGCGCTTTCCTTCACGTTTCCGATTTTTCCTGGAAGTATCTGGCGGACCTCAGAAAGATCGTCTCTTTGGGCGACGCGATGGAAGTGGTGATTACCCGTCTGGACCCTTCCAAGAATTCTGTCCGGGTGGGTAAAAAACAGCTCACGCCCGATCCCTGGCAGAAAGCGGGGGAAAGTTATCAGGCGGGAGACGTGGTCAAGGGAAAAGTGACGGCGTTCCGGCGCGACGGCGCGATGATCGAGGTGGAAGACGGCGTGGAGGCCTTTCTGGCCGTGGGAGAAATGTCCTGGACCGAGCGCGTCCGCGACCCGAAAAAGCTCCTCTCAACCGGACAGATTGTCGAAGTCAAGATCCGGAATGTCAGCCCCGAACGCAGGCGCATGGACGTTTCCCTCCGGGACATCCAGGAAAATCCCTGGAAAGCCGCGGCGCAGAATTATAACTACGGCCGGAAGGTCGAGGGTACCGTGACGTCCATTGTCGATTTTGGCGTGTTCGTCAAACTGCCCGACGGCATCGAAGGTCTCATGCGCAAGGAAGACGTGGACTGGCTGGATCCGAACGTGGACCTGAGGAAGAAATTCAAGAAAGGGGACAAGGTCCAGGTCATGGTTCTGGAGCTCAACGCCGAAAAGGAAAAACTGAGGCTGGGCTATAAGCAGCTTTCCGACAACCCCTACAAGGTCCTGTCCATGAATTACCCGAAGGGTTCCGTGGTCAAGGCCCGCGTGAAGGACGTCCAGGAACACGGCGTGGTCGTGACGATCCTGACAGACGGGGACCCCGAGGCGTTCATACACGTTTCCCAGCTGGCCCGGGAGAAAGTGGAGAAACCGTCCGACGTCCTGAAAGCGGGCGACGAGGTCCAGGCCCTGGTCCGCACCATTGACACCCAGAAACTCAAGATTGAACTTTCCATCAGGGACTTCCTGAACAACGAGGAGCGGGTTGATTCCGCGAAATACATGGCCAGCGGCCGGCCGGGCCACACCACGGCCTCCATTGGCGCCCTGATTCAGGAGAAGCGGCCGGCTGTGCCCGCGGAGGAAACGCGCGAAAAACCGGCGGCCGCGCAGAAAACCAAAACGCCCGGAACCCGGGAGGACGGGGGCGCCGTTCCCGAATCCGATACCTCTACCAAAAACGTGACGGAGACAGACGATGAATCAGCCGACGACGAAAAAGAATCTCTATAAAATCGTTTCTGACCGGGTCCTGGGTTGGGTGGTCCGGTACAAGTGGGCGGCATCCATTGCCGCTGCGTCGCTTCTGGTCGCGGTTCTGGTTGTCGTGATCCTGAGGGGGATTTCCCAGTCCAACGAGGAAAAAGCCGGCCGCATGTACGATATTTCCCAAAGCTATATCAACAGTCTCCGCTATGTGACCAACCAGTCCGAACGGCAGCGGATCTATCAGGACCAGATCAACAATATGAACGTTCTTGTGCAGAATTACCCCGGCACCGTGGCGGCAACGCGGGCCAGGCTGTATCTGGGCCGGGTGTTTTACGAAGAGGCTTACACAACCGGCAAGGTGGAGTCCGTCAACACCGCGCTGTCCTATTACCGCACCGTGATTCAAGGCGGTTCCGCCCCGTTTTACAAGGCCCTGGCCCTGGTCGGGAGCGCCCAATGTCACGAACAGAAAAACGATTACGCCGGCGCTTTCCAGGACTACAGTATGCTGGTCGGTCAGTACCGCGGGGAAGGATTCGCGCCTCTGGCTTTGATCGGCATGGCCCGTTCCAAGGAAATGATCGGCGACATTCAGAACGCGATCGCCTATTACCGCCAGATGGTCAAGGATTATCCCGGCTCGATCTGGAACCGGTATGCCTGGGGCAAGATTTACTTTTATTCCGAGCCGTCCCAGCAGCCCGCGACGCCCGTCCCGGCAAACAACAGCCTGCCTTTCAATCCCTGATCCGCCGGTTACGGCCGTTACAACCCGGAGGCGAGATATGCGTCCGTCCGTTCTGACCGCTCTTCTGGTTCTATGTTCCTCGCCCGTCCACGCCGGAGATTCCGCCGTCGGGGGAAAATTTGTCCCCCCTTCCGGTCAAAAACTTCTGTTCATAGGCCAGGACAATTCCGCCTTTCACGATTATGTCAGGGACACGGGCTCCGTGCCGGCCGGGTTCATGGTTTACACGTCCGTGCAGGACCCTTCGGGTCTGGACAGCGATTCTCCGCCGTCCGGCGGCATCCAGAACGCGCGCGGCTTATTGGACAGCTATCCCGATACCATGGTCCAGATCGGCCTCTGGATGGCCGGAAACGCGGACGATATTCTGGACGGTCATTACGACGGAAACATCGATTTTATCGCGGACTGGATCAAAAACAGCGGCCGGCCGGTGTTTCTCCGGATCGGCTACGAGTTTGATTTTCCCGAAAACAATTACCATCCGGATGACTACGTCAGGACCTACCGGCACGTGGCTGACCGGATCCGCGCCCGCAAAACGCCCAATGTCGCGTTTGTCTGGCATTCCTACGGCGTGCTCCGGGAAATTCCCGTGTCCAACTGGTATCCGGGAGACGGTTACGTGGACTGGTTCGCGGTTTCCTATTTTGCGCAGGGCCCGGCGAACATGGGGCGTATGGTCAAGTTCGCCCGTGACCGCGGGAAACCGCTCATGATCGCGGAAGCCACGCCGTTCGGCAGCGGGGTGCTGGAAGGGGAAAAATCCTGGAACCACTGGTTCAAGCCGTTTTTCCGGTTTATCCGGGAGAAGGACGTGAAGGCGGTCTGCTACATCAACTGGGACTGGGAACAGATTCCCATGTTCCGGGGAAAGGGGTGGGGGAACTGCCGGGTGCAGGACAATCCGCTCGTGTTTGACCGCTGGAAAACGGAAACGTCTGATCCCTCATTCCAGCATTCTTCCACGAATCTGTTCAAATCGGTGGGATTTTCAGTCCAGCCGGAACCCGCGGCAAAATAAGCCCTAAATCTCCATGTTCTGGATGCGGTGGAGGGCGTTATTCAAACGCCGGGCAATCTCGCCGTATTCCTTCGCTTCGATCAATTCCTTCTTGAAAACGGTGGAACCCATTCCGACCGCAAAAGCGCCGTTGGCGATATACTGGATGGCGGAAATCAGGTCCAGGCCGCCGGTCGGAAAGATCTCGAGGAAGGGCAGGGGGCCCTGGATTTCACGGATGAATGTGGGTTTCATCTCGCTGGCGGGAAAGAGTTTCACGACATCGCAGCCGGCTTTATAGGCGTTATAGAGTTCCGTGGGAGTAAAACCCGACAACATCACGATCTTGTCCCGGGATTTCACGGTTTCCACGATCTCGTAATTCAGGATGGGGCTGACAATGAAATCCACCCCGGCGTCCAGGGCGGCCTGGGCGTCTTTTTTGTCCAGCACGGTGCCCAGCCCGATCGTCAGTTCGGGGTGTTTCTCCTTGACTTTCCCGATTTCCCGGATAATGCCCTCGATGGTCATGGTGTATTCCAGCACGCGGCCGCCGCCGTCCTGGACTGCCTGCGCGATGGGAAACACGCTCTGCGAGGAGCGGGTTCTCAGGATCGGGATCAGTTTTTCCCGTCTCAGAATGTCCTTGATCTGTTCTGCTTTCATGGCGTCCGGCCTCTCCTGATTCTTTCGTTTTCCGGGGCTCAGGGTCGGGGCGTCAGGGCCCTGCCTGGAATCAGAGTTTGACGACTTTGTATTTCAGGATATCCGGAACGCCGGACAGCTTGGCGGTGACGTCGGCGGTGATTTCCGAATCGACGTTCAGCACGATCAAGGCCGCGTTCTGGTCCTGTTTGCGGGACACTTTCATGCTGGCAATATTGATGCGGTGTTCTCCCATGATGGTTCCGACGCGGCCGATCACGCCCGGCTTGTCGGCGTTGGAGATGATGACCAGCGTGCCGTGCGGATCCACTTCCAGGAAGTAGTCGTTGAACTTGACGATCTTGCAGCGGCTGCGGGAGTGGACCGTGCCCCACATTTCCATGGTTTCCTTGTCGCTTTTGACGGTCAGGGCGATCAGGTTGGTGTATTCGGTGGTCGGGTCGTCTTTTTCCTCGATGATCCGGATCCCGCGGGATTTGGCCGTCGCCGTCGCGTTGACGTAATTCACGGTGTCGCCCAGGAAACTCTGGAAAAGCCCTTTCAGGGCCGCGCGGGTCAGGATGGACAGATCCTTTTCGGTTATCTCGTCCCCGGCGCAGGATATCCGTATTTCTCCGATCTGCCCGTCAATGCACTGCGCGATGACGGAGCCCATCCGTTCCGACAGCGTGACGAAACCCTTGAGATTTTCAAACGCCTCTTTGCTGATGGACGGCATATTCACGGAATTGGCGATCATGCCGTGGATCAGGAAGTTGGCCACCGTCTCCGCGCTTTCCACGGCCACGTTGAACTGCGCTTCGGAAGTGGAAGCGCCCAGGTGGGGGCAGACAACGCAGTTGGGCGCGTCCAGGAGCGGGTTGCGCGGGTTCGGGTCCATGGGCGGTTCTTTGGAAAAAACGTCCAGCGCCGCGCCGGCGATCCGGCCTTCCTTCAGGGCTTCCGCCAAAGCCGCCTCGTCCACAATGCCGCCGCGGGCGCAGTTGACGATCCGAGCCTTTTTCTTCATCATGCCCAATTCGTTCTTTCCGATCATCCCGCGGGTCTGATCGGTCAGAGGCGTGTGGAGCGTGATGTAGTCGCTTTCCCTGTAAATTTTCTCCAGCGTGGCGAGTTCGATGCCGTTCTGCCGGGCGAATTCGTCAGACACGAAGGGGTCGTAACCCAGAATCTTCATGCCGAATGCCTGCGCGCGTTTGGCCACTTCGGTTCCGATGCGTCCCAGGCCCACGACGCCCAGCGTCTTGTTCAGGAGTTCGTCGCCCTTGAACGTTTTCCGGTCCCACTTGCCTTCAATCTTGGTCGTGGCGTGGGCAAACGGGATTTTCCGCGCGAGTGAAATCATCATGGCGAAAGTGTATTCCGCGGTGGAGATCGTGTTGCCCATGGGGGCGTTCATGACCACGATGCCTTTTTCCGTCGCGGCCGGGACGTCAATGTTGTCCACGCCCACCCCGGCCCGGGAAATGACCTTCAGGCCCTGCGAGGCCGCGATCACGTCCCTGGTCAGCTTGGTGTCGCTCCGGACAATGACGGCGTCGTAACCTTTCTGGAGTTCGTTCTTCAGGTCGTCGCCTTTGAGGGTTTCCCTTTCCACGACCTCGATTTCCGGGAAGGATTTCAGGATGTCGATCCCTTCCTTGTCCAGTTTGTCCGTGACCATGACTTTGAATTTCATGCGGATCTCCTCAGGATGGGAAAAATGCGTGGGCCGGTGCCGTTCAAGAAAAAAGGCCGGCCCGGGAATGCCTTTTCTGTCTGCCGTCAGTCCACCGATATGGCGTTGGTCGGGCACTGGGACGCGGCGTCTTTGGCCAGGTCGGTATCGATCGAGGACAGGGCTTTGACCTGGGCTTTTCCGTCCCCGGTCATTTCGTAAAGATCGGGGTAGATGCTTTCGCAAACCCCGCATCCGATACAGGCGTTCTGGTCGATCGTCACTGCCATTTTGAACCTCCCACAGGCGTAGTAAAATAGGGATTATTATAGCAGGGTGGGCGGGAAATATCAAAAGATGCGGGTTTCCGGCGCTCCGGCCGGAAGGGGAGGGGGCGAAAGGGCCGAAAGCGCGCCGTTTAAGAGGCGGGGTTTTGGTCCCTACCCAGGTGGAAAAAGAGCAGAAGTTCGTTGCCTTTTTCGTTGAAGAAAAGGGCGTCCGAGAATTTCTTCATGATGTAGATGCCCCGGCCGGAAATCTTTTCCAGCGCCTCGTGGCCCACCGGCACGGAAATGTTGTGGACGTCAAAACCGGCTCCCAGATCCCGGATCATGACGCGAAGGCCCTTGCGCCCCATCTCGTAACTCACGGAAACGTGCTTGGTGTGGTCCAGTTCGCTTCCGTAGGTGATGGCGTTGACCAGGGCCTCGTGAAGCACGGTTTCGATCTGCCAGATCTTCTCCGAATCGTGCCGCACCAGCTTGTTTTTGATCATGTCGATGGTGAGGGAAACCGTTTTTAGCGAGCTCTTGATGGGGAAAGAGAAGGCCTGGTGCTCGGAGAAGTCGACCCAGAAGACCGGAAAAACGTCGGAATGGTACGATTCCAGGAAAGCGGCCGCGTCGTTCAGGGCGGTGTAGCAGATTCTTTCGGATTTCAGGACCACGTCCCTCAGCTTGTCCAGTTCGTTCGCGGACAGCTTGCCCTTGAAGCCCGCCAGGACGTCGTTCTCGGAATAACGGATCTTCTGGGGGTGGTCGTTCAAAACGACGTAATCTCCCTCCCGTCTCCGGAACAGGACGGTGTGGATGTCCAGCGGGATGTAGGACTGGATCACGCGTTCAGAGGAATTGAGATAATACAGGCAGACGCTGTTGTAGTTGGTGGACAGCAGATCGAACGAATCGCGGAGACCGCTGGCCGGGATATTCTGGGCGGCCGGAAGGAACTTCTGGGTGTGGGAAATTCCGAACAGCAGCTCGTTCTTGTTGTCCTTCTTGAAGAACGCGCAACCGTCTTTCTTGACGTTCAGGCACAGCCAGACGTCTTCGGTAAGAAGAAATTCCTCGGTCGTGTTTTTGAGGGCAACTTTAAAGCTCTTCATAGGCGCCCATGTCCTTTCCGATTTTTCCGTTCAGGATCGAACGGTATTTTTTCAGGGTCACCCCGCGGCCGGGCCGGAGCAGAACCAGATCCTCCGGGCGGACCTGTTCGCCCGCGCGGAGGTCCCGCGAGGCGTACAACCCTCTCATGGACGATCCGGCGGCCGAGGACTCGAAAACCGTGATTCTTTTTATTCCGGGCCCGAGAGCGCTTTCCAGCTCGCGGATCCCGCGCACGAGGTCGGACATCATGGCCGGGTCCAGCGACATGGCGTGGTCCGCGCCTTCCTGGGAACGGTCCGTGGTGAAATGACGCTCGATCAGCCGGGCGCCCAGCGCGACGGCCGAAAGCGAAAGAAGGTTTTCCTGACTGTGGTCGGAAAATCCCGTCACGGTTCCGGAGCGGCCGAATTCCCGGCGCAGCGTTCCGATAAAATTGAGGTCAAAATCCCCGGGATCGGCCGGATATTTCGAGACGCAGTATTCCAGGGCCAGAGGCAATCCCGCGAAAATGCGGGAAGCCCTGCGAATGGCGTCCAGACTGACAAATCCCGTGGACAGAATCACCGGCGTGCGCGGCTTGCGGACACGGTCTCGGATCGCCGCCAGGAACGGCTCGCTCGTGATGTCCGAACTGGCCACTTTGACCAGGGGGCAGCCCGAAGAAACCAGGAAATCGAGCGAATCCGTGTCCAGGGGTGTGGCGTAGAAAATCAAACCCGCCGATTCCGCGAATTCTTTCAAACCGAGAAAATCGTCAAAGGACAGTTCGAACCTGCTGAAAAGCCCGAACGCGTCCGGCGCCAGCCGTTTGTTGTAGAATTTCTCGGTACGGAAAACCTGAAACTTGACGGCGTCAACGCCCGCGCGTCCGGCGGCTTCAATCAGACGCCGGGCCAGGTCCACCCGGCCCAGGTGATTGATCCCGATTTCAGCCGTGATGAACACGGGGGAGGCGTCGGGCTCGGAAAACAGCCGTTTCAGATCAGTCATCGGAGCTGATCCCCTTCCTGAGATTCCGCCTGTCCGGTTGTCGCGCAAACGGCGGCAGGCGGTGTGCTTTTTCAGCGGGCGGTTTCTAACCCAGCAGGGCCGAGATCTTCGGGATGTTCCGATGGAGCGTTTCCAGCGGGCCCGCGGCGTCAGCGTCCTGCATCCGGCGCCGGACCGTTTCCAGGTTCCGGTCGGGGGAAATGCCGGCGCTCACGCTGGCCAGGTTTTCCTCGCGCACCAGGTAGCTGGCAATATCCTTCCGTTCGGCGGACATTTTCAGCTGCACGTTCCGGATTTCCGAGTCCAGGCCGTTTTTCAGGGTGTACAGGGATTTCTCGTCCCGCACCTGGGTGCTGAGATAGCTGATGACGTTTTCTCCCTGGTATTTGGTCGACGCCACGATAGCGGAAAGTTCCTGCGTCAGTTTCTGGTAATTCCGGTCCAGCGCGGGGAGCCGGTCGTGTTCGTCCACCATTTTTTTCATACTGACAAGACCCTGCAGGCCGGCGGAATTCCTGGCGAAGTTTTTCTGCAGTTCGCTCATGCGGGCCATGTCGTGATGGACGCGACGTTCCGGGTCAAACGAATCGCCGCGGGCGTTGAGGTGTTCGGTCAGCCGGGACGAAGAAGAAACCGGGCGGTCTTTCTTCTTGTCGATCAGGTTTTCCAGGACCGATTTTCCGAGCGTGATGTCTGAGATTTTCATGATTCCCCTCCTCCATGATAACGATGATGGACAGATTCCCCAATCTGCTTTCGTTATTATAAGACATTTGCGGCAAAAGTAAAGGGAATTTTCACAATTGGAAGCCGATTGTCCGGTAAAACGCCGGTCAGGATTCGTCGCCTTCGATGATCGAACCGATCTCCTCGTAGGCCGTTGCGGCCCGCTGGACCGGATTACGGGCGGAAATATTCAGGAGCATTCCGCTGCCCGCCGCCAGGACCATCATCGAGGACCCGCCGGAACTGATGAACGGCAGGGAGACGCCGGTGGGCGGGACCAGGCCGGTCGCGATGGCCATGTTCAGCAGCGCGTGGGAGGTGATCAGGGAAACGATGCCGAACGCCAGGAGCTGGCCGAAGCGGTCCGGGCACCTGCGCGCGATCAGCACCCCGCGGACGAACAAAAAAAGGTAAAGGGCCGCGATGACGGTCGCGCCGACCAGGCCCATTTCCTCGGCTATGACGGAGTAGATGAAATCGGTATGGGGCGTGGGGAGGCGGGTCATTTTCTGCATGCTGTTCCCCAGACCCGCGCCCAGGATGCCCCCTTCGCCGAAGGATTTGAGCGACTGGATGATGTGGTATCCTTTTCCGGTGGCGTCTTCCCAGGGGTTGATGAACGACAGGATGCGGGCCTTCCTGTAGGAAACCTGGAACACCAGCGCCGCGAGAATCGGGACGCTGGGGATCAGCATCAATCCGAAATATTTGATGGACGCCCCGCCCACGAAAAAGAGAATGAAGGCCAGGCACAGCAGCAGCACGGCCGTGGAGAAACCGGACTGGAGAAGGATGATGAAGAAAATGACGCAGACCAGAAGAAACGGGGGCAGGATCCCGAACGTGAAATCAGAAAGTTTGGACTGTTTTTTGTTCAGGATGGACGCCAGGTAAACAATGACCGTCAATTTGGCCAGTTCGGACGGGTTGAACGAGAACAGGCGGAAATCGATCCAGCGCCTGGCCCCGCCGCTTTCCCGGCCCACTTCGGGAAGGAAGACGGCCAGGAGCAGGAGAACGGTCGCCAGGATCATGGGTTTGACGAATCGCGGCAGTTTCCGGTAATCAAAACGGATGAAGAGCGCCATGACGGCCAGTGAAGCCGCGGCCCAGATGATCTGCCGGACGGTAAAGTGGTACGGGGCGCCCGTGTAGCGGATGGAAATATAGTAGCTGGAACTGTAAACGAACACGATCCCCATAAGCATCAGGATCAGGACCACGGTAAAAAAAGACTTGTCGATTTTTTCGAACACGGCCCGCTCCTCAGGATCAATCAGTATAGGCGGAAACGGCGTCAAAATCAACGTCCCGCCCCGTCCCTTGATTTTCACCGTGTCTTGTTATAACCTGTTGCCGAACGGTCCGCGGCCGCTTGATCTGAAGTCCGGGACCGCCAGCGGGGTATCCATGAAGATCCAGATGAATCAGGAGCAGAGGCAGATCATTTCTCCCGCCCTGATTCAGACGCTTGAACTGGTGGTTCTGACCGCCACCGAACTCAAGGAAAAACTCGAGGAAGAGGTGAAGGAGAATCCCGCGCTGCTTCTGGAGCGCAAAAAGTCGGAAAACAAGAAAACCGTTCCGCGTATGTCCAAGGGTGATTTTGACAACAAGTCCTTCATGGAAAACATTTCCGTTTACGACGCCAACCTCTTCAAATTCATGATGGAACAGGTGACGGGGCTGTCGTTTTCGGACCGGGAGAAGCGCGCCGCCGAACTGGTCCTGTCCAGCATCAACGACCGGGGCTTTCTCCAGAATCCCGACGAAAACGGCGTTCTTCAGCCCATTCCTCCGGAAAAACTGGTGGAAGGCACCGATATCACGACGGACGAACTCGAACAGACCCGTCAGAAGATCATCCGGTTGGACCCGATCGGGGTCGGGTGCTACAGCCTGCAGGAGTATCTCCTTGTCCAGGCCGCCGAAAAATTCGGGCGGGACAGCCTGGAATACCGGATGCTCGATGAGTGCCGGGAATTTCTTGAAAAGAAGAATTACACCCGGATCGCATCGGAACTCAAGGTGAAATTCGAGGCCGTCGAGAAGGCCATCGGCCATATCAGGACACTGAACGTGACACCGACCGCCCGGTTTTCCACGGGATTTCCGCTTTATGTCATTCCGGACGCCTCCGTGAGCGTTGACGAGAACGGCATCCAGATCGTCCTGAACGACGAATATATCCCCGACGTCAAGCTGAACCGCCATACCCTGGAGCTCTACAACAACCAGGTCTATAAGGGGAAAAAAACGGTTCTGGGGCGGGATGAAAAGCAGTTCCTGAAGGACCATATAGAACGGGCCCGGCTGCTGATCGAAAACCTCAAATCCCGCAAGGAGATTATCTTCAAGGTGATCCTGAAAATCGTGGAAAAACAGAGGGATTTTTTCCTCAAGGGCAGCCAGCATCAGGTTCCTTTAAAATTAAAGGATATTGCCGATGAATTAAATGTCCATGAATCCACCGTCAGCCGGGTCGTGAAGGACAAGTATATCCAGACCGGCAAGGGGATCATCAACCTGAAGCGTTTCTTCTCGGCGAACGTGGGCAGCGACAACGTGTCGTCCCGGAGCGTCAAGGAAACGCTGAAAAGTTTCATCGAGGCGGAAGACAAAAACGATCCCTTCAGCGACGACAGGATCGTGCAGATATTCCGGAAGAAGGGGATCCAGCTCTCCCGCCGGACCGTGGCGAAATACCGGGCGGAACTGAATATCCCGCCGGCGTTCGTGCGCCGGAACCCGATCTAGGCCTTTGCCGGAGTTATCCCGCTGACCGGGGTCGTCCATTCAACCGGGCGGGGCGGACGGAACAATACATAAGATAGGGTCGGTCATTATGCCGGATCTGAGAAGTCTTCTGAGCGCGGACCAGGACAAGGACATCGGTTCGTCACGCGGCGGCGGTCGTTCCGAATACTCCGAAGTGGAAGTTTATGCGTTCTCCATCGAGGATGCCCTGAAAAGCGCCGCGGACGCCATGAAAGTCAGCATTGTCAATCTGGAATACGAGATCCTGGAGCGAGGGTCCAACGGTTTCCTGGGTTTCGGGCGGAAACCCCACCGGATCCTGGTCAAGGTGTCCGAGCACGTTTCGTTCGACGGGGAATTCCTGAAATCCGGGGATGATGCGGTGCCGTTTGAAGACATCGTTGTCAATCCCAACCAGGACGGCCGGTTCAGGATTTTCGCGACCCGGGAGGGAATTTTCCTGCGCGTGGAACCGCCGAAAGGTTCCGGCCGCTATGCCGGGATCCAGGAAATCCAGGGCCAGCTCATGGCGCGCGAAATCCTCAAATACAACGAAAATGCGGTCCGCCGTGAGGCGGAAAACCCCACGGGGAAAAATATCCGGATCGGCGACTATCAGCCGTCTTCTTACGACGGCCGGTTCCAGCTCCAGACCTTTCCCGACGACATGAAAGTGTTCGGCACGTTTACGAAGCCCGAAAAATACGGCCGGGTCGTGGACGTGGAGGAAGTGGTGACGGCCCTCCGGCAGAAGGGTGTGGTGTTCGGGATCAAGGACAAAGCCATTGCCGAAGCGGTGGAAAACGAACTCTACAATATGCCGATCCTGATCGCCGAAGGCGACATGCCCGTCGAGGGGAAGGACGCCACGGTCAAGTATCATTTCAAAACGGACAAGGACGAAGTCAAATTCGAGGTGGCGGCCGACGGCAGCGTGGACTTCCACAAGCTCGATATCGTCCAGAGCGTGGTCGTGGGACAGGTTCTCGCGACCAAGAGCCCGCCCGAGAAAGGCCGCGCGGGAAAGACCGTGACCGGCCGCGTGATCCCCGCCCGCGACGGAAAAGACGTGAAGCTCATGTGCGGGCCGAACACGCACCTGTCCAGCGACGGCCTGCAGATCATCGCGGACATCAACGGGCAGGTGATCTTCAAGAACAACAAGATCCAGGTGGAGCCGGTGTTCGAGGTGAGCGGCGACGTGGACCTGACCACGGGAGACATCAATTTCCCCGGGAACGTGATCGTGTACGGCAACGTGAACGACACGTTCAAGGTGTATTCCGGTGCGAACGTGGAAGTCAAGGGCAATATCGGCAAAGCCAGCGTGGTGGCCGAAGGCAACATCATCGTGCGCCAGGGGATTCAGGGCAAGGACGAGGCCAAGGTGGTCTGCGCGGGGGATCTCTACGCCAAGTTCATCGAGCGCGCCAACGTGAAGGCGGACGGGTACGTGATCGTGTCCGAGGTGATCCTGCATTCCAACATCGAGTGCCGGAAAAAAGTCCTGGTCCACGGCGGCAAGAGGTCCCAGATCGCCGGAGGCCGCGTCCGGGCGCTCTATGAGGTGAACGCCAAGTATGTCGGGGCGGAAGCCTATACCGAGACCCACGTCGAAACCGGGATCGACCCGACGGCGGAAAACCGGATCGCGGAGATCGTGAAACGCCGGGAGGAAATCAACAAGGAGTGGCCCGAAATCAAGAACCAGGTTTCCAACCTGTCCATGATGATGGGTCGGGGCACGCTGTCGCCGGAAAAGCAGAACCTGTTCAACGTTCTCACGCTCAAGAACAACGAATTGAAACAGGAGATGGATTCTCTCGAGGAAAACCTGCGGCAATTGCAGGAGTACATGGAAGGTCTGGGCAAGGACGCCAAGATCTCCGTCAGCAAAACGGTGTATCCCGGGGTGAAAATCAAGATCAAAAGCGACGTGCTGATCGTCAAGAACGACTATAAATTCGTGACCTTTTACCGGGAAGCGGGTTTGATCAAGATCGCCCCTTACGAAAAAGCCAAGGAAATGGAAGACAAGCTCAAGGAAACCGGCCGCCGGCGGAATATTTGACCTTTGTGCGCCGGGATTGCGTTGGAAATTTCCGTCCCATCGCCCTATAATACCCCGACGCCCCGGAACGAAAGTTTTGATCCGGGTCGGGCGGGAGGTTTATGTCCGAATTTCCTCTGATTGACACCGCCGCCGAATATATCGAGGCGAAGATCGAGCAGGTCAAGAAAAAGTTCGGCGTGATCTATTCTTCCTCCAAGGAAGTGGACAAGAAAGAGTCCGCTCTCCGGACCCTGGAGACGATCGAACGGGACCTGAATAAACTCCGGTCGGGTTTCCTGACACCGGCGGACCTGTCAAAATACGAGATTTCCGAGCAGGACCTGAAGCTGTACGCGGACCATCTCTCGAAACCCAAGGCCGAAGACAGGCGGATTCTCCGCAACGTCTATTACGAGCGCCTCAATATGTTCTGCGACGACGAGGAAATCAACTGGACCTGGAGTTATTTGAATTTTTTCGGCCGGGAATATCTGGGCCTGCTGTCCGAACAGAACTTGAGGCTGGATTACGGCCATGCCTATCAGCGCGACACGTTTTTCACGCTGTATCACCAGACCGTCAGGACGCTCGAGGAATACGGCCATATCCTGGAGCAGATCGAAGGCGCCGACGCAAACAACAACAAGGCGTTCCGGGACAATCTGGGCAAGGTCAGGACCAAGGAATACCGCAACGTCATCATCAAGACGGGCCGCTTCCTTCACACCGTCCAGACCTTCGTGGAAGACATTGTCGCTTCGGAAAAAAAGGGGGAGAAGGTCCTTCTGGACCCCGAGAAGACCGTGGAAATCAACGGCCAGCATTCCAGTCTGGACGGACTGACGGCGCGGAAAGCCCTGATGGACCTCCACCAGTTCGTGAAGGAATTCACGGCGTTTCTGAAAATACCCGACCTGGAAAAAATCGAGGACGAAGAATGAGGAGACGGCAGTGGCATTGAAAAGCGAGGCGGTCAACAGCGTGATCGGGGACAAGTCCGTTTTTGAGGGACGCTTTCTCATCAACGGGACGATCCAGATCAACGGCAAGTATGAAGGAAGCGTTCTCCGGGTGGACCAGATCTTTATCGGTCCCGGCGGCCGCGTCAAGGCGAACCTGGAGGCCTCTTCCGTCGTGATCGAGGGCGTGGTGATCGGGAACGTCCGCGCCACGACGCGCGTCATGCTGATGCCGACGGCGCGGGTGGTGGGAGACCTGAAAACGCCCGAACTCATCATCCAGAACGGGGTGGTCCTGGAAGGCCGGTGCCTGATCTCGAACAACCTGAACGCCCAACCCAAGGATTCCATCCTGAAAATGTACAATGAATGACCGGATTGCCGTAACGATCGGGGACCCGAACGGGATCGGTCCTGAAGTCTGCGCGAAAGCTCTGAAAACCCTTCAGCCCCGGGAACGGGAGCGTCTGATTGTGATCGGCGAACCGGGCGCTCTGGGCCGGTATATGCCCCAAAGAGAAGGGTGGGACCTGGTCGTGGTGGAACCCGAAGCCCGGAAAAAATTCCGGTTCTCGTCCGGTTTGAAATCCCCCGCGTCAGGGGACCTTTCCTTTGCCTTTATCCGGAAAGCCGTTGAACTGACCCGGACAGGCCGTGCGGCGGGAATAGTGACCGGTCCTGTCGCCAAGGACCTGATTCACGGTTCCGGACACCCCGAGTTCACCGACCACACCACCTACCTGGCGTCCGTGTTCGGCGTCCGGGATTTCCATATGCTCTTCACCTGCGACTCGATGAACGTGCTTCTGGCCACCATCCATATTCCCTTGAAGGCGGTCAGCCGGGCTCTCACGCGGCGCCGTGTCCGTTCGGCCGTGTCCGCGGCCCTGTCGTTCTGCAGGACCATGTACGGACCGTCCGGCTGGAGAATCGCGGTCTGCGGGTTGAATCCCCACGCCGGCGAGAACGGCCTCCTGGGATCGGAGGAAAAACGGATCATCGGTCCGGCGGTCGCGGAATTCCGGGACCGGGGCGAACCCGTGGACGGGCCTTTGCCCGCGGATACTGTGTTCCATAAAGCCCACGCGGGACAGTACAGGATGGTCGTGGCCATGTATCACGACCAGGGGCTGGCGGCTTTCAAAATGCTTCATCTGTCAGAAGGCGTGAACGTGACATGGGGGTTGCCGATTGTCCGCACGTCTCCGGACCACGGGACGGCTTTCGATATCGCGGGTCAGGACCGCGCGGACCCCGTCAGCATGAAAAACGCCATCACACTCGCCCTGAAACTGGCCGCCGGAATTTCTTCCGACCGGTAAATCAATCTTCTTTCAGGATCCGGCCGTTATCGGATCATGACGTTTTCGGGGATCAGCGGGATCTCCGGATGGGGACGTTGGTCGGAACTCCGGAAGGCGGTGTCCGGGGCGGAATATTGGTTTGGGTTTCCGCGGCCGGGAGCGTGTTGGTCTCCGTGATGGTGACTGGAACCCCCGACGGAACGGCAGGCCGGCCGTCCAGGATTCTCAACCCGGAACTGCCGCAGGCCGCGTAAACCGTCTCGTCGTCACCCACTGACAGCCGGTATGCCAGCGACCCGTCCGAGAACTGGTTCAGCAGGGAGAATTTTTCACCCCCGTGCCAGCGGATCTTCAGGATCCCGTTGATGCCGTCAGCCACGTATATATCGTTCCGGATCATCCAGACGTCGTAGGCGTCTCCGGGTGTGCTGTAACTGGATATCCGCCTCGGGTTGACGGGGCTGGATATGTCGTAGAGCGTCACCCCGCTCATTTTATCGCCCACGCACAGCGTTCGTCCGCTTACGAAGACCGAGTTGGCTAGGGAGAGGGTCGGTTTGATCCGCGACAGGACGCGGCCCGCCGGGATGTCGACAATAAACACGCCTTCCTCGCGCGCCGCGACGTAAGCGCGGTTTCCCTGAACGAAAAGGTCGTACGCCGGTTTCCCGTTCAGGGATACGAAACGGTTCGTGGCCAGTCCGGCATTGACCCAGTCAAAGCGGTAACTGACCAATCCCGAGCGTTCGTCCGCCGTGACGATCAGCGATGAGTTTCTGGACAATACGATATCCAGGGCGGCCGGACTCAAGTTCGCATCCAGAAGCGTTGCAACGGGATAAATGTCGGACAGATCGGTCGCGTTCAGGACCAGAATGCCGCCCTCTTCCCGGTAAGAACCGAGGGCGAGAAACGCGTAGAAGTTGGTGCCGACGGATTTCAGGACGACGTCGTTTACGGGCTGATTGGTCCCGTAAGCACCGGTGACGGTCAGGTTGGATGCGTCCAGCACGATCAGGCCGTCAAAACCCGCGGCCATGTAAATTTTCCGTTCGTGAACGGCCAGGGCGCGGACCACTTCTCCGTTGGTTCCTTCCCAGGATGCGATCAGGGGCAGGGACGGAATGGTGTTCGTTCCGCTTCCCGCATCCCCCGGAATTCGGGGCCAGAACAGGATGGCGATGAGGATCACCCCCGCCAAAACGGCGGCGGCAACCAGAGACAACTTTTTTCTGTTCATGTGAAAGCTGAAGAACCGCATGAATCCGTTCTACTGAAGGACGCGGATCCCGTCAATCCCGCAGGCGGCGTAAAGATAACCGGTCGAGGAATTATAGAACAGCCTGTAGTACCCGACGCCGTCGCTGGTTTTTTTGACCAGGGTAAACGTGGAGGGAGGGGTTCGTGTGATTTTCAGCACGCCGCTCTTTCCCAAAGCCAGGTAAAAATCGTTGCCGTTCACGGCCACGTCATAGACCGTTCCGCAATAGTATCCCCCCAGATAGCGGGGGCTGGAGGGGTCGGGGTCGTCCAAAGCGTAGATGACAAGACCCAGGCTGTCTCCCACGGCTAACAGCGTGCCGTCGCCGGAGCCCGTCACGGCCACGGCGTTGGCCTGCAGGAGCGTTGCGGAAATGTTGGCGGAGATCGTGTTCAGCACGTGGTCAACGATCGAAACGCCGCCGGTTTTCGCGGCGACATAGATTTTTGCGCCGCTCAGGGCGATGTCGCAACCCCCGGCGCCGAGCGAAATGCGGCGGTTTGTCTGATTGGCGAGGGTGTCCCAGCTGTTGGTGAAGGTGAGGTATCCGGCGAGCGTATCCGCGGTGTAATAATTGGTCGCGACGCTGTCAGCGACGATCGAGACGGGGTTCAGATTGGGATACTCGCTGTAGTTGGTCAGTTGCAGGTTGGTCAGGTCGCTGACGTTGATCGCCATCGTTCCGCCCTTGCCGTTGTAAATACCGTTGGCCACCAGCGCGTATTTACTGCCGGACACGGTCCGGATCACGACGTCCAGTGCGGGATTGTTGGTTTTAAAGGCGTTCATATAGACCAGGCCCGAACTGAAGATCAACAGCCCGTCCGGCCCGGCCGCGGCGAAAATATTCGTTCCGTCGGCCACCACCGAATGCACGGTTTGTCCCAGGCTCCCGGTCCAGCCGGCAATGGAAGTGAAGTTGGTGGGGGCCGTGTCCGGGCCGGTTGATACCGAACATCCGGTCAGGGAAAATGCGATAGCCGCAACCGCGCAGAATAAAAATAAGTACGGTTGTTTTTTCATAAATTAAGACCTCCGGATTGTTTCCCTTATTATATATCTATTTCGTAATTAACCAAAGAAAAGTGAAGCGAATCGGCGTGTTTTACGCTCGGTTTTTAACGGCCCGGACGGCTTTTCAAGGTTTTTGCCGGTTTGTTTTATCCAGGCCGGGAAAGGCCCATTTGGCGGCGGAACCCGTAAAAAAGGGCCGGTGGGCGGCCCGAAATTTACAATTCGCTTTCCCTGAGATATAATCTGACATCATTCTGCGGAGGTCTTTATGACACGGTTCGTCTTGCTCTTGATTGTCCCGATGATACTGGTGGGTTGCGGGAAAGGCGGAACCGCCTACTATCCGAAAAACCATCTGGTGGCCCTCTATTCGGAACCGGGCGGCAGGACGACTTTTTTAAACTGGGGCGACAAACTGCTGAGCCGGAATCTTGTGGTGACGAACACCAACAAGGCCGGTCAGATGACGGTTTATCTCGGAGTCCAGAATGCGATCGACGGAACGGCCGGTTTTGTGGATTCGGACAGCGTGATCGCCAATCCGGTGGCCCGGGCCGTTATTCTGTTGCCGGCCATTGTCTATGAAACGCCCACGGTCGTTTCCCGTAACAAGCAATCCGTTGCACCCCCGGTCCTGGCTTATGTGACGGAAACCCGCGACAGGGAGTGGGCGCGGATCGAACCCTTGAACGCTCGACCCGTTTATTTCCTGACCAATACGCCCGGGGTCATACCGCCGGTCCAGTATCAGTGGGTTTCCTGGAACGATCTGTCCACAAACCAGCCGGACGTGGATCTGGTCATTGCCCTCCAGCTGTCCGTGAAGAAATACAACGAGGCGAAAAAAATCTACGAATCCGGTCCCGATGAAAAAAACCGGAAGATTTTCAATGATACGGTCTTGCCCGAAGTCGAAAACCTGAAAAAAATTCTGGGTCGTTTTCCTCAGACCCATCCGGCTGTCGTCGGGATGATCCGGGAATTTCTGGACGTGGCGGCCCCGGAGGGGCCCGTGGACACCGACAACCCGGAGCCCGAAGATTCGTCCGTTTCGCCCCGGGAAGAGGAGCTCTGATCCTCATATGAAAATTGCCATCGCGTCCGACCACGCCGCCTGGATTCTGAAGGAGAACCTCAGGAAGTATCTTCAGGAACAGGGCCGCGAAGTGATCGATTTCGGGACGGATTCCCAGAACAGCATGGATTACCCGGACACCATCAAGCTGGCGGCCCGCGCCGTGGCGAAGGGATTGTGCGAGCGCGGTGTCGTGCTCTGCGGATCCGGAGTCGGGGCGGCCATCGTGGCCAATAAAATCCACGGGATCCGCGCGGCGTTTTGCCCGGATGACTATACTGCGGAATTCTCCCGCCGTCACAACGACGCGAACGTCCTGGTCCTGGCGGGGCGGAGGGTGGAGCCGGAACAGGCGAAAAAAATGCTGGACATCTGGCTTTCCACGGAATACGAGGGCGGGCGTCATCAGGCCCGCCTGGATAAAATCTCAGAGATCGAGTCCGAAGAATGTCGGGGGCGCTGATCGACGGCCGCACGGCCGTTTACGGTGTGATCGGCAATCCTGTCCGCCATTCGTTTTCTCCCGTTCTTCACAACGCGGCATTCCGGCGGGAACGGTTGAACGCCGTGTATGTCGCTTTCGAGCCGCGGGACGCCGCGTCCGCCGCGTCCGCGATCCGGACTCTGGCAGTCCGGGGAGTGAGCGTCACCATTCCGTACAAGGAATCCATTATTGCGCATCTGGACGAAGTCACGGACATTGCCGCCATGATCGGTTCGGTCAATACGGTGATCAACCAAAACGGCCGGCTGACCGGCACGAATACCGACGCGCCGGGTTTTTTCCGGGCGTTGTCCGGGCGGACGGACATTTCCGGAAAAACGGTCGCGGTTTTCGGATCAGGGGGGTCGGCGAGGGCGGTCCTTTTCGCCCTGTTCTATTATTCCGATCCCGGCCGTGTTGTTCTCCTGGCCCGCAACGCGTCCAGGCGGGAAGAACTCCGGAAATCCATCGTTCAGAACGGCGCGTTGCTGAAACTCCATAAACGGATTAACCTGGACGCGGCCGATTTGTCAGACTGGAAGGAGGCGGCTTCAGGCGCGGATATTCTGGTCAACACGACATCGGTCGGAATGGAACCGGATACGGCCGCCAGCGTGATAGATCCGGGGGATATGCCGGAAAAAAAGACGGTCATGGATATCGTTTACCGGCCGCACTGGACGGCTTTTCTCAAGTCGGCCAATCAGAAGAAGAACCGGATCGTGTTCGGATCGGAAATGCTGCTGGAGCAGGGGGCGCTGCAGTTCACATACTGGACCGGTCGGGAAGCTCCCGTGGCCGTGATGAGACACGCTCTCCAGAACGTTCTTTTAGGAAAAGGAATTCCCTCGCTCCGGAATGTTCAGCCCGTAGAATGACCGTTACGCCCGGCCACCGAAAAGTGCCCGGCCCAGGCGGATCATGGTGGATCCTTCCTCAATGGCGATCCCGTAATCGTCGCTCATTCCCATGGACAAATGCCTGAGATCCAGAGACGGAAATTCCCGGCTCAATTTCTCGCGGATGCGGCGCAATTCGCGGAAACAAACCCGCGCGGCTTCGGGAGGCCTGTCAAACGGTCCGATCGTCATGAGTCCCGACAATTTCAGCCGGGGCAGTTCGCCGATCCGGCCCGTAAGTTCGGAAGCCTCGCCGGGCGGAATGCCGTTTTTGCCGGGCTCTCCCGATGTGTTGATTTCGATCAGCACATTCATGGTTCTGTTCAACTCCGCCAGTTTACGGTCCAGCCGGACGGCCGTATCCGGGCTGTCCAGCGACTGGACCCAGTCAAACAGAGCCGCGGCCTTGTTCGCCTTGTTGCTCTGGAGATGACCGATCAGATGGCGGGTGAATGACAGGCCGGAAATTTCCGCGAATTTTTTCTCGGCTTCCTGAACCCGGTTTTCTCCGATATCGCTGATACCGTTGTTGACGGCTTCCCGTAGTATTTCCGCAGGAAATGTTTTTGTGACCGCGACCAGGACAATTTCATGCCGGGAGCCGGTCCGCGCGCAAACCGTTTCAATAGAATCGCGAACGCGCTTCAGGTTGTCCTGAAAACTCATGAAGACCTCTGAATTTCATAAGAACAGTCCGATGATGATAAATTTGACCACAGGTCGCGTCAAGTGATTGGTTCTGTTCGCTTGCAAAATATACCCGAGCATTTTAATATGATTATTCTTTTCGGGAGGATGGAATGAATAAATTGATCCTGTTTATGGCGGTTGTTGCCTCGTTTTTCCTGTCCGCTGCAAATTTTCTCTACCCCTATGCGATCGACATGTTTCCGGGGATCGTTCCTAAAGGGACTTTGAATTTCGGGGCTTTTATCAGGACATCTGACGTCCTGAATTACGGATACACGAACCTGAGCCTGACTCCTCTGGGGGTGATCGGCTACGGTTTTGCGCCCAATGCCGATGTCCGGTTACAGGGGCTACTCTCCAAAATGATCCTCCGCTACGATTTCTCTTTCGGGCAGAACCTCCTGATCGGCGGTTTGGGTATAGACGGCTCGAGCATAGAGCCACGATACGATCTGTTCTTCGCGGCCGGATTGTTTGCTCTGGAATTGAACGCGACCGCCAGGGTTCCTTTTGTCAGAACGGACAGCAATTATCTGATTAAGGTCCTGGTTGCTCCGGTGGTCCGTTTGCATTCCTTAGCCCTGTATCTGGAAGCGGTTTCCTCCTGGTCATCTGCCGGATACGGGCTGGATATCGTTCCCGGATTACAATGGAATGCCGGGACTTACGGATGTTCTCTGGCAGTGAGTTATATGGATTTGATGAAAACCAGTCAGCAATTGGCCATAAAAACCCTGTTCTGGTTTTCCGTTCCGACGTCTCCGGATCAGAAACAGAAAGACACGAACAGCTTATTGAACGGGTGAAGAATTATTTTTCTGTGCGATAAAATATTTTTACGGGCTGGGAGACTCTCATTTTACGTGCGACCTATGCAACTCTATATAACAAATAGAAATAAGCTGCTTACAGGGCGTCTAAACCGTCAAAACTTTGAAATCAATTATGATTTTTCCATAAATTGACAACATTTCCAGGATCATGCTATACTCATTGTTG
>CAYMRH010000001.1:90456-123900 GCA_964392785.1 uncultured Brevinematales bacterium | reverse complement strand
CCTACATGAACCGTAACGAAATTGAAAGTGACCCGCACATGCTCCTCGAGGGCATGATCATCGGCGCGTACGCCATGGGCGCCTCGCAGGGAATCGTGTACGTGCGCGCGGAATACCCGCTGGCCGTGGAGCGGCTCAAGAAAGCCGTGGAGCAGGCCAAGGATTACGGCATCCTCGGCGCGAACGTGATGGGCTCCAGCTTCGGGTTCGACATCCATATCGTGGAGGGCGCGGGCGCGTTCGTGTGCGGGGAGGAAACCTCGCTCATCGCGTCCGTGGAAGGCAAGGCCGGCCGGCCCCGGCCCCGGCCGCCGTTCCCGGCCCAGAAGGGATACCGGGAAAGCCCCACCAACATCAACAACGTGGAAACCTGGTGCAACGTTCCGGTGATCATCGCCAGGGGCGGCGAGTGGTTCTGCGAGACCGGGACAAAGACCAGTCCCGGGACCAAGGTCTTTTCCCTGGTCGGCAAGGTGAAAAACACGGGGCTGGTGGAACTGCCTCTCGGCGAACCGCTGGACACCATGGTTTTCCAGATCGGCGAGGGCACGGGCACGGTCAAACGCGTGAAGGCGGTGCAGTCCGGCGGCCCGTCCGGCGGTTGCATTCCGGTGGAATTGTTCTCCACGCCCGTGGATTACGAGTCCCTCGCGTCCATCGGCGCGATCATGGGGTCCGGCGGCATGGTGGTGATGGACCAGGACAACTGCATGGTGGACGTGGCGCGGTACTTCATCGAGTTCACCACGTCGGAATCCTGCGGCAAGTGCACGCCCTGCCGCGAGGGTCTTTCCCAGGAATTCCGCATCCTCGAAAACATCACGCGCGGCAACGGGACGCCCCAGGATCTGGTCACGCTTTCGGAACTGGGATCCGTGATCAAGGACACCGCGCTCTGCGGCCTGGGACAGACGGCGCCCAATCCCGTGCTGACCACGCTCAAGTATTTCCGCAACGAGTACGAGGAGCACATCCTCGAAAAACGCTGCGCCTCGGGCACCTGCGAAAGCCTCTTCATGGCGCTTTGCGAGAACAGCTGCCCCATGCACATGAATATTCCCGGCTACCTCCAGCTCCTGAAAGAGGACCGGCTGGAAGAGGCCTTCGAACTCACGCTCCGTGACAACCCCATCCCCGCCACGATCGGCCGCATCTGCCACTTCCATTGCATGATGCGCTGCCGCCGCGAACAGGTGGACGAGGCCGTGTCCCAGGGCGAGATCCACCGCTATATTGCCGACACGATGTACAAAATGGGCCGCGAGAAAAAGGTGTACGACAGGCTCGCCGCAGAGAAGCTGCCCGCCACGGGTAAAAAGATCGCGGTGATCGGCGCCGGCCCGGCGGGTCTCACGGCCGCCTTCTATCTGGTGCGGCTGGGACACGCGGTCACGGTGTACGACGCGCACGAAAAGCCCGGCGGCATCCTGCGCTACGGTATCCCGGCGTACCGGCTTCCCAAGGACGTGGTGGACAAGGAAACCGGCCTGCTCCGGAAACTGGGCGTGAAGTTCGTGATGGAAACCGTGGTGGGCCGTGACCGGAAATTCGAGACGATCGAAAACGAACACGACGCGGTGATCCTGGCCGTGGGCGCCCTCGAGGACATCCCGCTGGACATCCCGGGACGCGGCCTGAAAGGCGTGCTCCACGGCTACGAACTCCTGGAGGAATTCGGCGCCGGGAAAAAGACCCGGATCGGGAAGAACGTGACGATCATCGGCGGAGGCAACGTGGCCATCGACACGGCGCGGACCATCTGGCGCCTGGGTTCGAAGGTGACGGTGGTGTACCGCCGCGACAAGAAGGACATGCCCGCGAACGCCGAGGAAATCCGCGAGGCCGAGGCCGAAGGCGTGCACTTCGTGTATATGTCCGGGCCGGAAAAGGTGATCGGGGACACTAAGGGCGCGGTGAAAGGGCTGGAAGTCATGACCATGGCCGCGGGCGGTTACGATACCTCCGGCCGCAAGAAGCCCGTGCCGACGGGGGAAACCCGCGTGATCCCCTGCGACACGGTGGTGCTGGCCATCGGGGAAAAGACGGAAGAGTCCTTCCTGAAAGCCGCGGGCGTCCGGACCCGGAAGAACGGGACCGTGGACGTGGCCCGGCCTTCCTACCGCTCAAGCCGCCCCAGGGTTTACGCCATTGGCGACGTGGTAACGGGGCCCGCCACCGCCGCGGAGGCGATGGGCATCGCGAAAACGGCCGCGGAGCAGGTGGACATGGCGCTGACGGGAGAACGCTCCGGCCGGTTCTCGAAGCTGTTCCGGACGTTCGACTACGCGAACGCCGTTCCGCCAAAACCCGAGGGCGGACCCATGAACGTGGCGAAGAAATTTTCCGTGAAGGAACGGATGGGCAATTTCCAGGAAGTGTCCCAGGGCTTCACCGGGGCGCAGGCCAAGTCCGAGGCGGACCGCTGCCTGCGCTGCGACGTGAAGGACTGCGCGGAACACGCCCGATAGCTCCCGGAGGACGCAATGGAAACGCAACTGACCGACAGCGGGTTCGTCAATATCCGCATCGACGGCAAACCCCACCAGACCATCGAGGGCTACACCGTGCTCAAGGCCTGCCGGGAAACGGGCGTGCGGATTCCCACGCTCTGCAACCTGGAGGGCGTGTCCGACAACGCCTCCTGCGGCGTGTGCGTGGTGGAGGTGAAAAACGCCAAGACGCTCGTGCGCGCCTGCGTGGGCAAGGTGACCGAGGGGATGGAGATCTTCACCAACACGCCCCGCGTCCGGAAGGCCCGAAAGACCAACGTCGAACTCCTGCTGGCCAACCACCCCAAGGACTGCCTGATCTGCGACCGGAACGGGACCTGCGAGCTCCAGCAGATCGCCTTCGACCTGGGCGTGAAGGAATCCCCCTTCGCGAAGACGCGGCGGAAGGACCACGAGGAGGACACGACCTCCCTGTCCCTCACGCGCAACCCCAACAAGTGCATTCTCTGCAAACGGTGCGTGGCCGTCTGTTCCGACACGCAGACCGTCCACGCCATCGACATCGGCGGACGCGGGAGCCGGAGCAAAGTCACGACCTACATGGACCGCGGGCTGGGGAATTCCGTCTGCATCAACTGCGGACAGTGCGCGCTCGTGTGCCCCACGGCGGCCATTGTCGAGAGGAGCGCGGTGGAGGACATCTGGCGCGAGATCCTGGATCCCGAAAAGGTGGTGGTGGTGGAAACGGCGCCGGCCATCCGCGTGGGCATCGGCGAGGCCATGGGCATGCCCTACGGGTCGCTCGTGACCGGCCAGATGGTGGCGGGACTCAGGAAGCTGGGGTTTGACAAGGTGTTCGACACCCAGTTCACGGCGGACCTGACCATCCTGGAGGAGGGGAACGAACTGATCGAACGCCTGAAAAAAGGCGGCACGCTGCCCCTGATCACGTCCTGTTCCCCCGGCTGGATCAAGTTCATCGAGCAGTTTTTCCCGAAATCGCTCGCCCACCTGTCCAGCTGTAAATCCCCCCAGCAGATGTTCGGCGCGGTGGCCAAGACCTACTACGCGCAGAAAGCCGGCGTTGACCCCCGCAAGATGGTGGTGGTCTCGGTCATGCCCTGCACGGCCAAGAAATACGAGGCGCGCCGCCCGGAAATGAAATCCGCTTTCGAATACTGGAAGGAGAAAATGAAGCTCGGCCGGGACGAGGAATTCTTCGACGTGGATTACGCCATCACCACCCGCGAGCTCTCCCGCATGTTCAAGGAAGCGGGCATCGATTTTCCCAACCTTCCCAAGGAGGACTTTGACCACCCGCTGGGCGAATCCACGGGCGCGGGCGCCATTTTCGCGGCCACGGGCGGCGTGATGGAAGCCGCGCTGCGCACGGCCTACGAGGTGATCGTCGGGAAGCCCCTGGACCGCATTGACCTGGAAGCCGTCCGCGGCATGGAAGGCGCGCGCTCCGCGGAGATCGACGTGGGCGGGAAAAAGGTGAAGGTGGCCGTGGCGAACGGCCTGGGCAACGCGCGCAGGCTTCTCGAGGAGATCGAGCGGGGCGAGTCCCCTTACGCGTTCATCGAGATCATGACCTGTCCCGGCGGGTGCGTGGGCGGGGGCGGGCAGCCCATTCCCACCAACAGCGAGATCCGCAAGCTCCGCGCGGAATCCATCTACAAGGAAGACAGCGGGAAATCCCTTCGTAAGTCCCACGAAAACCCGGACGTGCAGAAACTCTACCGGGATTTCCTGGGCAAGCCGCTGGGCGAACTCTCCCACCACCTGCTCCACACGAAATACGTGAAACGGGGCGGGTAGGGTATTATGATCCTGTTCCGCTGTCCCGCCTGTTCGAAAACGCTGTCCCGGAGAATGACTTGCACCTCCTGCGGTTTCAAGCCCCGGGTTTTTCGGGGCAACATCTACAGTTTCCTGACGGAAACCGGTCTGCCCGATGTGAAGTTGTCCCGCGAGAAGTGGGATCAGATCTACGAGAAAAAGGACCGTTCGGAACTGGAACGATCCCTGGAAGCTTATCGGATCCAGTATTATCAGGACACCTATGATCAGGTTAACCGGGAAAAGAAACTCAAGGGCGCGGTATATCTCGAGATCGGATGCGGGGAGTTTCTCTTCGGAAACCTCGTCGCGCCGCAATGCCGGCAGATCGTGGGAGTGGATTTTTCCCTCAACGCACTTTTCAGCGCGAAAAAACTCCTGGAAGCCCGGGGCATCAAGAATGCCGTGCTCATTCATGCGGATATCAACGCCATGCCCATTGCGGACGGACAGGTTGACTTGATATATGGCGGCGGTGTCATTGAGCACTTTCGAAGCACGGAAACGGTGGTGCGGGAACTGTATCGGGTTCTGAAAAAAACGGTGTTTCGTTCAATACCGTTCCTTTTTGCAACCTGGGCGCCGTTACGTACCGCCAGGTGTGGGGAAACATCCCGGACGTGCCGGTCCTGAAGACCATTTTCAGCTTTATTCACATGAGGCTGTTGCGCGGAAAGCATATTAAATTCGGCTACGAACTTTCCTTCACTCGGGGAAAGCTCCGCCGAGTGCACGAGCGGGCGGGTTTCCGGGTTGTCCGGACTGAGCGGTTTCATGTCAAACTCCTTTTTTCCTTCCTCCCCCGTTTCCTGAAGCGTCCGGCGGAATTCCTGGCTGAAAAATCCCCTCTCTTCTGGCCCATGATCAAGGCGGTGGCCCGGAAATAAGCGCTGAACACGTTTCCGCCTCTTGAGGATTTTCCCGTCCGGTCCTATAATCATTCATCCTCGTAAAAAGGAAGCGATTCATGCTGCAGAAAATATTCCGCCGTATCTACCACCCCGAGCTCTTTCAGGGGAGCCTGGGAAAAAAGAACTACTTCGAGGGCTGGTACTTCAAGCTGGTGAGCGAAAACGGCCGGAAGGCCCTGGCGGTCATTCCCGGTATCTCTCTTTCTCCCAAAAAAAAGACGGCGTTCATCCAGGTGATCGACGGTGTGACGGGACATGCGGAATATTTCGAGTATCCGATCAGGGAATTCCGGTTTGACCGCAGCCGCTTCGCGGTTTCGGTGGGCGAAAGTCATTTTTCCCTGGAAAAAATCACGCTGGACATCAAAAAGAAAATCCGCGTTTCGGGCGAAGTCCGGTTTCAGGACCCGGTCCCCTATCCGGTGACGCTGTTGTCTCCGGGAATCATGGGCGCCTACCGGTTTGTTCCGACCATGGAATGTTACCACGCCGTCGTCTCGATGGACCACGGCCTGCAGGGTTCCGTGCGCGTGAACGGGAAGAAGTGGGGTTTTGACGGCGGGCGGGGTTACATTGAAAAGGACTGGGGGCGTTCGTTCCCGCAGTCCTGGCTCTGGCTCCAGTGCAACCATTTCGGCAAAGGCCACGAGGGCACGTCCCTCATGGTGTCGGTGGCGGACATTCCGTGGCGGGGGTCTTCATTTACGGGGCTGGCCGCGTTCTTCCGGCACGCCGGACGTTTCTACCCCTTTACCACGCCGGAAAAAACCGTGATCCGGAAAGCCGAGATCCGCAAACACGAAGTTCATATCCTGCTGCGCGGGCGGGAGGCCTCGCTGGAAATCCGGGCCCGCCTGGGCAAATCCGGGACCTTGCGGGCCCCCCAGAACGGCAGGATGGAACGGCGCATCAAGGAAAGCGTGAACTCCGAGGTGGAAGTGACTCTCTACGACAGCCGCAACATGGTGGTTTTCCAGGGAACGGGCCGCCCGGCCGGGCTGGAGATCACGGGCAACATCCTGGAGCGGGTGGGTTCCGCGCGGCCATGAAGGTCCACATTCCGAAATACTCCGGGTTCTGCCCGGGCGTCAAGTTCGCTGAAAAAAGCCTCCAGACCCTCCGCGGGAAAGACCGGAACCGGGACATCTCCGTGCTGGGACAGCTCATCCACAACTCCGACTACATCGAACGCCTGCGGTCCGAGGGCATCCGGACCGCGAAGGACATCGCGGATATCGAGAACGGGACCGTGGCCGTGATCCGAACCCACGGCGTGGCCCGCGAAGTGGAGGAAAAACTGCGCGGTCGGCTGGAGGTGGTGGACCTGACCTGCAACAAGGTGAAGGTCCTCCAGCGGTACATTTCCGACCACGCGGCCCAGAATTATTTCATCATCATCACCGGAAAACGGGACCACCCCGAAACGGTGGGGCTGGTGAGTTACGCGAAGGACGCGCTCGTGATCGAGAACGAAACCGACCTGGACCGTTTCGTGGCCGATTACAAATCCCTGCTTTCGCCGGTCATCAGGAAAGGATACTGCCGCGTCCTGGTCCTGTCGCAGACCACGGGCAACCGCGCCCTGTTCGAGAAAGTCGGCGGCGTGGTGAGCGAAACCTGCCGCAACGAGTGCGAAGTGAAGGTGTACGACTCCACCTGCTCCATCACGTCCCTGCGGGAAGAAGAGGCGCTGGACCTGCAGAAAAACTGCGACGTGACTTTCGTGGTGGGGGACCGGATTTCCTCCAACGCCAACAAGCTGTTCGAGATCCTGCAGGCCTCCGGCGCGGAAACGCATTTTGTGGAGAACCTGGCCGATCTCCGGTCCCGCGGGCTGGAGCTGTCGCGCTACCGGGACGCGCTGGTGGTGTCCTCGTCCTCCACGCCGGACTTTGTTGAACGGGAGATCGTGGACTACCTCCTGTCTATCTGAGAAAAAGAAGCAGGGCCGTAAAAAGGGCGTTCATCAGGATCAGGGACGCCACGCTCACGCCCAGTCCCGTCCGTTTGATTTTCAGCTCCCCGAAGGAAAACGCCGTGATAAACGCGATGGCGCCCCACGCCAGGTAATTCTGCAGGGGCGGGTTCACGGCGGCCCATTCCCAGTAGCCCAGCCGGATCGCCACCGGTTCCATGAAAATGTCCGTCAGCACGCAGACCGCGGCGGCCGTGAGGGGAACGAACAGCAGGCGCGTCCAGGCGTCGTCGTCCTTCAGGAAAAGGGAAGAAAGCCCGATCCCGCCCAGCACCACCAGCACCCAGTTGAAACCGATGACCAGCGGCACCCGGAAAAGCAGCAGGCCCAGGACCGTCCCGTACTCGTAGGCGCCGAACACGCGGCCCGTCGCGACGCCCACGGCCTCAAGCGAAAAGGTGAAGAGGTAGGAAAAGACCGTCCAGAGCAGAAGCCGGGTCCGCTGTTCCGAGCGGACCAGGGCGGAAGCGAGCACGGCGCCGCCCGACGCGAGAAGGTAAAACGGGGTGAGCGAAAGCATCAGCGGCCGCAGGGATTCGATCAGGTGGCCGGCGATCCCGACCGCCGTCAGCACCGCCAGAACGGCGATCACGGTTTTTTCCCATCTTTTCAGGCCCATGGCAGAATTCCTCCGGTTGTCATATTCTAAGAACCCGTGTCCTGACGGATCAGGTCCGTCGCGATCTTTCCCGACAGAAGCGCCAGCGGCATGCCGCCGCCGGGATGGCCGCTGCCGCCGCAGAGGTAGAGGCCGCGGTAGCGCGCGGACCGGTTCGGGTGGCGCAGGAATGCGGCGCCCGGAGTGTTGGACGAGATCCCGTAGAGCGCGCCGCCGGCGCTACCGGTGCGGGACTCGATGTCGGGCGGCGCGAGTACGCCCTCGGTCTCGATCAGTTTCTCCACGTCCGTCCCCAGCGCGCGGGACAGGCGATCCAAGACGGCGCGCCGGGCGCGGCGCGTTTCCGCGGCCCAGTCCTGCCCGGAGTCGCACGGCGCGTTGACCAATACGAACCAGTTTTCCCCGCCCGCCGGCGCGTCCGACGGCGTGACCTTGGACGTGATGTTCACGTAAACGGTCGGGTCCGCGGGAATCCGGGACCGGTCAAAAATATCTGCAAATTCGGAGGGATAGTCGCCGGAAAAAAAGATGTTGTTCACGAGAAGCGACGGGAATTCCCGCCTGATTCCCCAGGTGAAGACCAGGCCGGAGGACGACGGCTCGAGTTTCCGGTAGCGACGGGCCGCCGGGGCCCCGGGGTCGTCCAGGAGGTCGCAGTATAAAACCCGCACGTCCACGTCGGACACCACCACGGGATAGGGCCGGAATTCCCCGTTCACCCGCACGCCCGTCACGCGCCCTTGTTCGCATACGATCTTTTCCACTGGCGCGCCGAAGAAAAACCGCGCGCCCTTTTTCCTGGCGAGCCGTTCCAGGGCCGACGGAATGCCGGTGATGCCGTTTTTCACGGCGTAACCTCCGCCGGCGTATTCCACGTGGGGGATGATGGTGAGCGTGGCCGGGGCGCGGTAGGGGCTGGAACCGTTGTAGGTGGCGTAGCGGTCAAAGAGCTGGCGGATTTTCGGGTGGGGAAAAAAGGACGCGTTCGCGCGGTCCAGGGACCGGAACGCGTCAATACGCGGGAGTTGCAGCAGGGCCGGAAGGTTTTTCAGGCGCAGGATGGATTTCGCGTCCAGGGGGTTTTCCAGGAAAATCCCGCGCGTGAGGTCGTGGATGGTCCGGGCGTGGCGCAGGTAGCGCCGCAAACGGCCGCGGTAACCGGGATCTCCCGTGACACGCGCGAGCTCGGCGCCGAACTTGTCCGGGTCGCTGTCCGCGTCCAGAACAACTCCGTCGGGGTAAAAATAGCGGCAAATCGGGGAGAGTCTAACGAATTCCAGATCATCCCGCATTGTTTCGCCGGCCGCGGCGAACAGATCCTCGAAAACGTCCGGCATGGTGACCAGCGACGGACCCGTGTCGAACCGGTAGCCGCCGCGCGACTCGGTGTTGGCCTTGCCTCCCGCGTTCGGGAGTTTTTCAAAGACGTCCACGGTCCAGCCGCGCGCGGAGAGCCGCACGGCCGCAGCCAGGCCGCCGAGCCCGGCGCCGACGACCGCGGCTTTTTTCTCAACCGTACTCAGGACACCCTCCAGACCGACAGGAAAAACCGGTAAGCCATGAATTCCAGGGACAGCAGGGAAAAACTGTACAGGAAATCCTCGGCCGGGATGGACCCGATCCGCAGTCCTAAAATGGACTTCGGGTTGTAGCGAACCACCGGCACGGCGGTGAGCACGCCGTTGGATATTGCGAACGGAACGTAGGTCAGGAGAATATAAAACCAGAAGTCGCTGGAGGACGCGTCCGCGCGGAAAAATATCCCCAAAAGCGCCACGCTCGCCGCGGTGAAAAGGCCCAGCGTAAAGGTATAGTACTTTTTACGGAACACCAGCGCGAGAGCCAGAAACAGAGACGCCGCCGCGAGATACGCCGGCAGGGAGTAAGGCACGGAAAATTTCGGGAAGTAAGCCGCCACGCATTCATAGACAAACAGGCAGGCGTACGGAACGGCCACAAAGAACAGGATTTCCTCGAGCGGCAGCCCGAAAATCCGTTTCTTTCCCACATAGCGCGGGTTGAAAGACCAGTCCCCGCGCGCGGCGGCGAGCGCGTCCCACGCAACAAAGAGAACCCCCACAGCGAGGATGGCGGAAAATACGGCCGGCCAGCGCGTGAAAAAATGCACGCGGCTGTCAAAGGACAACGCGAGGGGAAAGGCCAGGATCAGCAGGTCCACAGTCAGGTAGAGGCTCAGGGGAAAACGGCGCCGGGATGGAGGCCGGATTTTTCGGGCCGTCATTTTTTCCTCTCCACGCTGTAGTCCAGGAGGCCGGCCAGGATCTTCAGCAGTTCGGGGTCCGTGCGCGCCGATTCCAGCGACGCGAGGTGGCGCCGGGCCTCGGCCAGAAGGCCGTCCGTTTTTTGCGCGATCAGCCCGGGGATTCCGTACTCCCGCACCTTGCCCCGCACGAATTCCAGGTCCTCCCGGGTCACGGTCTGTTTCCCGAAAATGGCGGAAAGCCGTTTGCGGTCCTCGCCCTGAGACATCCGGAACAGGTGGTAATGATAGAGGCTTTTCTTGTTTTCCTTCAGGTCTGTGCCCACCGGCTTGCCGATGTCCGTTTCTTCCCCGAAGAGCCCCAGTTCGTCGTCCTTGATCTGGAAGATGAGACCCAGTTTCTCGCCCAGGTCGCCGAGCCCGTTGGCCGCATGGTCTCCGGCCCCCGCCAGGTGCGCGCCGATCATGAGCGGGAGGGAAAAGGTGTAGCGCCCGGTTTTATAGAGATAGACGCGCAGGATGGACTCCTCGTCCGGCGCCTGGTCCAGGTTGCCCAGATAGACGTCCTGCATCTGGGCGATCCCCACGCAGGCGATCTCGCGGGACGAAAATTTCACGATCTTCGCGAGACATTCGGGGCTCAGGCAAATTTCCGACAGGATCTCGAAACCCAGGAAGAACGCCACGTCTCCCGCGCTGATGCCCAGCGATTCCCCGAAATGGTAGGCGTCGGAAAAACCGAGTTCCGTACCCAGGTCTCGGTACTCGGCAAAGAGGCTTCGCCTCCCGCGGCGGGTCAGATCCCGGTCCATGATGTCGTCGTGAATGAGAAAGGCGGACTGGAAGAGTTCCATGACCGCCGCGGCCTGGACGGCCTGCGCGTCCGATTTTCCGCCGAAGAGGTCGTGGGCCAGGATCACCAGCCCGCCGCGGATCATCTTGCCGTTTTTCGTGAATTCGTACAATCGGTTCGGGACGTCCGTTCCCCAGGCGTTCACGGACGCGAGTTCCTTTTCCCGCGCCAGGAGAAAATTCCTGAGCTGGTTGTCAATGCGGACCTTCTGGTCCTGGAAATATTTCAGCATGTGTCCTCCCTCACGGGGTCAGCGCGTTCCTGAAAAGTGCGAGCAGGATGAGCGGCCGCGGCGGCTTGACCTGCCGGCGGTAAACGACAAACGGATCCCGCCGGATCTGTTCCGAGGTCCAGAAGTACATATCCGACGCTGTCCGCACCGGGATCCGCATGCGGCGCGGGATGAACGCAAAACCCCGCGCGGCTTCGGCCTGCCAGCCCCGATAGAGTCCGATGTGCTTCAGGACGAACTGGCGGAAAATTTCCGGGTGGCCTCGCGTCTCTTTTTCCTCGAGGGAATCCAGGCCGGATCCCGAAAGGGGCAGGTAGGTGCGGCCCAGCCGCAGGTCCTCCGCAATGTCCCGGATAAAGTTGATGGTCTGCATGGCGCGGCCCAGCATTTTCGCGGGGCCGAAGGCCTCTTCCGGGAGATCCATGATCCGCGCCATGAAAAGGCCGATCACTTCCGCGGACCCGTAAACGTATTCCAGCATCTCGTCCAGTGTGGCGTAGGTCTTTTTGGTCAGGTCCATTTCCATTGATTTCAGGAAGGCGTCGGTCCAGGCGGGGTCGAAAGATTTCTCCCGAGCCACTTCCAGGAAAGAATCGACGATGACGTTTCCGGAGGGCCGGCCGCTCGAAAGCGATGAGCGATAACGGTCGCAGAAATCGTAAAAACCCCGCGGGTCCTGGGGCACACAGTCCACGAAGTTGTCGGCCGTGCGCACGAATCCGTACAGCTTGAACACGTTGCGCCTGACGGCCTTGGGGAAAAACAGGCTCGAGTTGAAATAGGTCTTGCTGCCGCGGCGGAAGGTGTCGGCCAGGACCTTTTGCGCTGTCCGTTCGTCCGTCACCGGACCTCCCGGGAAATGCGGTCCACGGCCACTTCCGAGGAAATAAAGGTCATGGGAATCCCCACGCCGGGGTGGGTGTAATGCCCGGAATAATAGAGGTTTTTCACTTTCCGGCTGGCGTGCGCGGGGCGGAACACGGCGGTCTGGGAGAGAGTGTGGGACATGCCCAGCGCCGTCCCGCGGTAGGCGTTGTAGTCCCGCGCGAAATCCCGCTGGGTGAACACGCGCTTCACGCCGATCGCGTCCCGGATGTTTTCCCCGGTCACTTTTTCAACGTGCGCCAGTGTCCGGTCAAAATATTCCCCGCGCACGGCGTCGGAATCCTCCAGTCCCGGCGCGGTGGGCACCAAAAGAAAGAGGTTTTCCTTCCCGGCGGGCGCCACCAGCGGGTCGCTCACCGAGGGGCAGGACAGGTAAAAACAGGGGTTGCCGGGCCAGGAGGGTTTTTTGAAAATGGTGTCGAAATGCGCGTTCCAGTCGCGGGAAAAATAGAGATTGTGGTGGACGAGGTTTTTGAGTTTTTTGTCCAGCCCCAGGTAGGCGATGAACATGGACGGGGCCATGACTTTTTTCCTCCACCAGGATTCCGGGTAGCTTCTGTGCGGTCCGTCCAGGAGGCGTGTTTCAGCGTGGTGGTAATCCGCGTTGACCAGCACCACGTCGGCGCGGATCTCGCCCTGCGCGGTCTGGACGCTCCGCACGGCGCCGCCGGAACCGGTCACCACCTGCAGAGCTTCCCGGCCGGTTTCGAATTTTACGCCCAGTTCGGTTCCCAGTTTCACGAGCCCGTTCACGATTTCGCCAAAACCCCCGGAGGGGTACCACACCCCCAGGTTCAGGTCCACGTGGGACATGATGGAGTAAAGCGCGGGCGCGTTTCTCGGGCTGTTGCCCAGAAACACCATGGCGTATTCGAGGATCTGGTGGGACCGGACGTCCCGGAAGTACTTGCCCACGAACTTTTCCAGGCTGGACAGGACGTTCAGCCGCAGGCCCTCCGTGAGCAGGCGCCGGTTGAAGAACTCGAACACGCTGGTGTAGTCCCGGTACAAAAAGTCCCGCATGGCGATTTCGTACTTGTAGCGGGCCTGTTCCAGGTATTCGTCCAGTCTTTTCCCGCCTCCCGGTTCGAAGGAATCGAACACCCTGCGGGTATTTTCAGGATCCGAAGAGATGCGGACCGCGGGCTGTCCCTCGAAAAAGACCTGGTAATACGGGTCCAGCTTCAGGAGCTTGAAGTAGTCCTCCCGCTTTCTGCCAAAAAGGGAAAAGAAGCGCTCAAAGACCTCGGGCATGAGGTACCAGGAGGGCCCCATGTCGAACGTGAATCCCTTTTCCTTCCAGACGCGGGCGCGCCCGCCGAAAGTGTCGTTTTTTTCGAGAACGGTCACGTCGAACCCGTTTTTCACGAGCAGGGCTGCCCCGGTGAGCCCGCCGAATCCCGAACCGATCACCACGGCTTTCTTTTTTTCTGTCACGATCCTCTCCGGTCCGTATATTCCGGCAAGGCCTTATCTTAATGAAGGGCAATAGGGCTGTCAAAACGCGGACACGTCCGGTCTGACGCGTCAGGAATGACGCGACCGGCTTTTCTTTTTTTTCCTTTTCCATTAAGATGATGGGGCAAGACGGGCGTTGACCGTCCGTCCGGACAAACAATGCGGAGGAGCGTATGAAAATCCTGGTCTGTCAGACCTGCGGTCACCTGGAATTCGATACGGCGCCGGCCAAGTGCCTGGTGTGCCGGGGGACCGAGTTCAAGGAACAACCGGACGCCGTGAAAGACCCGGCTCTGGAAGGAAAGGAAAAACACGTGCCCGTGATCGTCGTGACCGAGACCTGCGGGCTGTCCCCGGACTCCTGCCGGGACGTCCACGTGAAGGTCGGATCAACGGTGCACCCCATGGCGTCAGACCATTACATCACCTGGATGGACGCCTACGTGAACCGCGCGTTCATCTCCCGGCTCTGGCTTTCGCCGGAAACCATGCAGCCCATCTGGGGCCTTCATTTGAAGAAGGAGGTGAAGGGGACCCTCACGATCGTGGAACACTGCAACAAGCACGGCCGCTGGATGGCCGAGGCGCAGATCTGAAGATGACAACCATCGTCTGAAGAGTCCGGCCGGGGGCGCAAGCTCCCGGCCGTTTTATTTGTTGCCCGTCAAGCCTTCAAAATCGCTTCCGACAGTTTCAGAGCGTTCGATATGGCCTGGTCCATGTTGAGATAGCTGTAGGTTCCCAGCCGCCCGGCGAAGAACACGGTTTTTTCCTGCGCCGCCAGTTCCGCGTATTTCTTGTAGAGCGCCATGCAGTCGTCCTTCGGGACGGGGTAGTAGGGGATGTCGGTTTCCGTTTCCCGCGCTTTGGGGTATTCCACGGCAATGGTGGTGGACGGGCAGGCCTGTCCGGTCAGGATTTTGTATTCGGTGATGCGCGTGAAGTCGTACTCGTTGGGGTAGTTGACGGTGCCGACCGGCTGGAAGTATTCCGTTTTTTCGTTGCGCAGGTCAAAGCGCAGCGACCGGTAGGGGAGTTTTCCGAAGCGGTGCGCGTAGTAGGCGTCGATCTCCCCCGTGTACACCAGGGCCCGGTAATCCGCCCGGCCGCGCGCTTTTTCAAAAGGCGTGTTCAGGCGCACCGTGATATTCTTATGGCCGAGCATTTTTTTGAAGATCGCGGTGTAACCGTCCCGCGGCATGCCCTGCCAGCGGTCCTGGAAGTAGCGGTCGTCGCGGCTCACGTATACCGGCACCCGCGCCGTGACGGAGGCCGAAAGGTCCTCCGGCTTCATGCCCCACTGCTTGAGCGTGTAGTTCAGGAACACCTTGTCGTACACGTAGGCGGCCAGGAGTTGGAGGTCGGGGTCGTCGGTTTTTTTCATTTCGAGGATGGGCACTTTTTTCCCGAACCCGAATCTCGTTACGAGTTTTTCCTCCAGGCGCGCGGCGAGAGAGCGGGGAAAAAGGGCTTCCAGGGAATTCAGGTTGAAGGGGACCGGGACGGTTTTTCCCTCCACAACGCCCAGAACGTGATGGTAATAGAAATCCCACTCCGTGAATCGGGACAGGTATTCCCAAACCTCGGGCAGGACGGTGTGGAAGATGTGCGGGCCGTACCGGTGGATCATCACGCCGTGACTGTCCAGACAGTCGTATGCGTTTCCGCCCGCATGGTCGCGCTGGTCGATCACCGTCACCTTGCGGCCCGACGCCGCCAGGCGTTCGGCGATCACGGCGCCGGAAAACCCGGCCCCGACGACAAGCACATCGCGTTTCATGGTGGCCTCCCGGTCACAGAGAATCGGTCAGACGGACACGCCGCGCAGGTACTCCGCGTTCTCCTCCGGGATGCTGGGGTTGATGTACATGCCGCTTCCCAGTTCGAACCCGGCCGTTCGCGTCATGCGGGGCACGATGGTGATGTACCAGTGGAAGAACGCGGAATTCTGGTAGCCCTTGGGGGACGACCGGACAATGTAATTGTAATCCGGATCGTTCAGCCCGAAGTAGAGTCGCCGGAGGGCCTGCCGCAGGACGTGCGAGAGGTCCTTGAGCTCCTCGGGGCTCGCGTCGCAGAACGAGGAGCAGTGGCGCTTGGGGAAGATCCACATGGAAAACGGCGAATACGCCGCGTAGGGCACGAACAGGAGAAAGTGGTCGGTTTCGAGGATCACCCGCTGGCGGTCCTCCAGTTCCGACTTGAGGACGCGGCAGAAAATGCACTCGCGGTGCTCCTCGTGGTAGCGGATGGCCTCGTTCATGCGGGCGATCACGTCCCGCGGGATGATGGGCAGGGCGATGATCTGCGAATGCGGGTGCACGAGCGACGCCCCGGCGCGCGTGCCGTGGTTGCGGAACAAAATCACCGATTCGACGTAGGGCAATTGCATGAGAGAGCAGAGCCGTGTCTGGTAGGCGTAGAGCACTTCCAGGACCGTGGATTCCTCCATGGTCGCGATGGTCAGGTTGTGCGCGGGGTGCTCCAGCAGGACCTCGTGGTGCCCGATGCCGTCCATCCAGCGCAGATACCCGGAGGTGTTGACGCGCACTTCCTCCTCGTTCATGGGGACGAGCGCGGGGAACTTGTTGGGGATCACGCGGATCTTCCAGCCGCCCTTGTCGTCCGGTATGCGGAGGAGTTCCGTGGTGTTCCCGGTTTTGACTTCGTTTCCCGGGCACAGGGGGCAATCGGGCTCGTATTCGGGCAGACGATTCGCGCTGATGTCCTTGTTTTCCTTGAGCTGTTCCGGGCGCTTGGCGCGCTCCGTGGCGATGATCACCCATTCCTTGAGGATGTAGTTCTGCCTGAGCTGCGGCATGCGGACCCGCCTTGTCCGGATTTGCCCCGGACGCGCCATTATTATAACCGGAGGGCCCGAAAACGCAAACGGCGCCTGATCTTTGCCAAAACCTCCCGCCCATGCTAAAATATTCCCGTTTTGCCACAGTAGCTCAGTTGGTAGAGCAATTGATTCGTAATCAATAGGTCAGCGGTTCGATCCCGCTCTGTGGCTCAGGAAGAAAAGACAGACCGCCGCGCTCTGGCAGGGGTTTCAGCCCTGCTCAGCGAACGGCGGTCATTTTTTATGTATAGAGTTATAAGATTCATTTTACCGGGGGCGGTCAGCCGGCAAGTCCTCGCTTCTTCGGCGCGCAAAACACATGCGCTCGCTCCTTCGACTGCGTGGTTCGGCTTCGCTCACCACTCCGCTCGGGACAGGCGCGGGGCGCCTGTGCGGCCGCAGGCAGGAAAGGGACCCGCCCCTTTCTCCTCCCACGGCGGATCCGCCTTGGGCGGACAATCCCGGTCGCGCCGCTCTCTCAAGAGTATAAGCGTCGGGAAGAAACGCCTGGGGTGAGAATCGGGGATATTTCGCATCCGGAGCCCATGACGGGCGACGTACTTTCGCCGACAGGATGTCTAGGCGAAAGTGCTTCCATGGATTGAATTGATATACGTAATCCCGCACTTACAACATCCTGTTCGTGCGGGACCTCCGCATCCTGCTCATATCCCCTTCATCGAAGGACATCACATTCGGCAGGCTCAGTGCGGCGCCCTGTCCTTCTCAGAAGAGCCGCATTTCTTCCCTGAAGAAGAAGCGAGAGCTAAGCGCGCGGAGATAGGGATAGGAGGACGAGATAATATTTGTTAAAAAATATTCTGCTTGCCCCGAGCGAAGTCGAGGGGCGAAACGGCGGGGAACGAATAAAGTTGGTCACCCCGAGCGGAGACGAGGGGGGGGGGATAATCTATATTCGAAAGTAAATAAAGGAGCAAGAGGAACGGAAGAACGAATAGGCATTTAATCCCGCTCTCCGTGGTCCGACCTCGCTTGGTTCCTGAGCCTGCCTGCGGTGAGCGCAGTCGAACCGTCGAAGGGGAAGTCGAGAGAAAGCCCTTTACCGCCTTCTGCTGTCGGGGGTCTTGTTTGTCCCGCCGCCGATCAAACCCGCGCGGCACTCCTCAATGCTGTCTTTCAGGTATTTCTCGAATTCCAGGGAGTCGCCGGCGCGGATGTTCCGGAGCAGCAATTCATAATCCCGGATGGCGGCGCGGTACTGGCCGCTCAACCGGTAGGCGTTCGCCCTCCGGATATAGTAGTTGGGGTCTCTGGCGCTGATCTTCAGGGATTGGGTGTAGCTTTCCGCCGCGTCGGCGTATTGTTCCAGGCTCTCGAAAGTATTTCCGCGCAGGAAAAAGGCCGTGGCGGAACGGGGGTCCAGTTCAATGGCGCGGTCAAAATCCTCCAGGGCCTTGCGGTGTTCCTTCAGCGTTTCATATTCGTTTCCGCGAGCGATGTAGCCGCCGGGGAGCTCCGGGTTCAGCCGGATAAAGCGCGAGAAGTAGAACACGGCCTGCCGGTTCCGTTCCATACGCGAATACAGGGCGGCCAGATTGTAGAGAGCGGTGTCGTTGGCCGGGTCCACGGCCAGGGATTCCTTGAGATAGCGTTCGGCCGGGACGGGCTGGTTGAGCTGGCCGTAACAGGATCCGGCGTTCGCCAGCGCCATGGAATGTTTCGGGTTCACCGCGAGCGCCGCCCGGTATTCCTCCAGCGCTTTCCGGTAATCTTTTTCATGGAAGTAAAGGTTGCCCAGGCTCACCTGAATGCCGCCCGCCACCCCGTTCGCGGAACGGCCTTTCGGATCCAGATCCAGCGCCTTGCCGTAATACTCCAGGGCGCCGTCCCGGTCCCCGGTTCGGAGCAGGTAGTTTGCCGTTTCCCAGTAATCCCGGGCCTGCGACACGGTCAGTTTGTCGATGAGCGGGTCGTGTTCCCTCGCCGTTTTCAGGCGTCCCATCCGGGTGTAGGCGTCCCGCCGGCCCACGTAGGCTGACCTGTTGGACGGGTTGTAAATGATCACCCGTTCAAAGTCCTCCACGGCGCTGTCCGTTTCCCCGGCCGTCAAATATTCCTGGGCGCGTCTCAGGTACGCGTCCTCGAAGAAGTCCAGGTGCAGCGTGATGGCCTTGGTGTAATTCCGGATGGCCTGGTCGGACAGTTTCATGGTGCGCAATATGTTGGCCCGGTTGTAAAAGGCGTAGGGATTGTTCGGATTGAGCGAAATGGCGTCGTTGAAATCCGAGAGCGCCTCCCGCTCCAGACCTTTCAGCGCGTAACAGTTACCGCGGGCAATGTAAGGCGTGTCATATTTCGGGGACAGTTCGATCACGGTGGTGAAGTCCCGAATGGCGGACGCGTAGCTGCCCTTGTAATAGTAGGAAAAGGCGCGGTAGTAGTAGCTGGTAAAACTCCAGGACCCCGAGGGGTCCAGCTCGATGGCCTTGGAGTAGCGGTCTATGGCCCGTTCGTATTCCCCGTTCTTGAAAAAGTAATTGCCTTCGTTCAAGTAGAGGGAATTGTAAAACTTCTTCAGGGGTTCGTCCGAGGAACAGCCCGCGGCCAGGGCCAGGGTCATTGCCGCGATCAGCGGCAGAAAGATTTTTTTCACGTTCGCTCCTTGGTTTTCAGATCCGGCGCCGGTGAATGACAACGGCTATGCACCGTGCCATGTTCGTCAGCACGCGGTCCAGAGTTTTCCGGTCGTACCCGGCTCCCGGGGAATTGGTGGCGACGGATAAAAACAGCGAGTAGTCCCGGTGGGCCAGCGCGTATTTTCTCATGTCGTAAAAAGCGTCCGCGCGGGCCAGGTATCCCGCGTGCGCCTGGCCGGGCGGCGTCAGGTTGAGAAAGCCGGTGTAATCCGCCACCGCGTCGTCAAAAAGGCCCAGGCCGTAGAACGCGTCCCCCCTGCGCAGGTAAATCCGGGCGGCCGCGTAACCCCGGTCTATCGCGGCGTTATAGTCGTTCACGGCTTTCCGGTAATCCTGCAGGAACGCGAAGGCCTCCGCGCGCGCGAAACGCGGGTCCGGCAGGTCCGGATTGGCGTTGATGGCCCGGCTCAGGGCGGTCACCGCGTCCAACGGGCGCCCTTCCGCCAGGAGCGTCTGCCCCAGGTAATGGAGCGCGATCGCGTCCCCGGGGGAAATTTTCAGCGACCGTTCCAGGTATGTCCGCGCGCGGGCGTAATCCCCGAACCCGGAAAAACACATGCCCAGGTAGGCGTAGGCCTTGGCGTTTTTCCCGTTGCGTTGCGCGGCCTCCAGGAAATCCAGAGCCGCCCGGTCGTACATCCGGTCGTAGTAAAACACGACGGCCCTGTCAAAATACGCGTCTCCCGGTACACCGCTGCCGGAGGCGCCGGTCGGGTCCAGGTCGAGCGAACGCGTATAAAAACGCACGGCTTCACCGGTCCTGCCGTGGGAGAGTTCCATCTTGGCGCGTTTCCAGTGCGACTTGGCTTCCGCCAGAGTCAGGATCCTGGCCCTTTTTGTGTCCTCCGCGGCCCTGACCGCGTTGCCGGATTCCCGGTAAGCGCGGGCCCGACCCAGATAAGCCGCCCTGTGCGCGGGCTCCAGGACCAGCGCGCGGGTGTAATTCCTCAGCGCCTGTTCCGTCATTCCGATCAGGAGTTCCATGTCAGCCCGGCGGGTGCGGATGTCCGCGTTGTCAGGCCCCAACAGGAGGGCCTGCTCGTAATGTTCAACGGCCTTGAGGGGCTGTTTGCGGTCGGAATACAAATTGCCCAGGTAATAATGCGCCCGGGCGTTGGAGGGGTTCAGTTCCAGGGCCCTGTTGTAGTCCCTCAGGGCGCCGGGGTTCATGCCGCCGGGAGAAAGAAGGGAAAGACAAAGACCCCGGAGCACGTAGGCGGCGTCCAGGTTCGGGTTTTCCCCGATCACCGCGGTCATGTCCTGGACGGTTTCCGCGTAGTTTTCCAGCGCGTAGTTGGCCAGGCCCCGTCGGGAAAAAATTTCCGTTTTCAGTTCCCCCGCCGGACGCAGGAGAACGGCCTTGTCGAAGGAGTCCAAGGCTGTCTGGTATTCCCCGCTCTCCAGAAGGCGGTTGCCCTCGTTTAAATGCATGGAGGCATAGAACTGCCGGAAGGCCTCGTCGCTGGAACAACCGGCCAGAAGGAGAAGGAAGAACAGGAGCTTTCGCATGAAACCCGTCCGTGGAAACGGTCGCGCCTGGCGCCGGTGAAAGTATACCGAAACGGGGGTTTTATATCAATGGATGGTTGGGTGTCAGTTATCAGTTATCAGTTATCAGTTATCAGTTATCAGTTATCAGTTGTCTGTTGTCAGTAATGAGTGGCAGGTTGCCAGCCCGCAAACTTGAAAAACTGCATGTTCTCCTAAATCCCGGCCCCTTGATATATCACTCCCTTCCATATAAAATAAGCACTCAGTACTGCTCAGGGGAGGTTGCCATGATCATCAAATGGATCGTGAGGTTTTTCCAGTCCCTCAATTCCAACCAGCGGCCCGGGGAGATCGCCGGGGGCATCGCGTTCGCGTTCCTGCTGGCCCTCATGCCGCCCGGAAACCTCTTCTGGATGGCCCTCTTTTTCCTCACGTTTTTCCTCAAGATCAACAACGGCATCATGATGATTTTTATCGCGCTGTTCAAGATCTTCGCCTGGACACTGGACCCCGTGCTGCACGCGGTGGGTTACCAGGTGCTGACCGTCCCGGCCCTGCAGGCCTTTTTCACATCCTTCTACAACCTGCCGCTGGGTCCCATGACCAAGTTCAACAACACCATCGTGATGGGCGGGTTCGTGACCGGCGTGCTCCTCTGGGTGCCGGTGTTCATCCTGTTTTTGTGGCTGGTGGGACTGTACCGGTCAAAATGGGCGGAAAAGATCCGCAACAGCCGGCTGGTCCAATTCTTCATGAAGGCGCCGGTCATTTCCGGCATTGTGAACATGCTGGGCAAAGTGTTCGGCATGTATTCCCGTTCAAATTAGGGGGCGGTCATGGCTCAGAAAACCGTGAAACAGAAAAAGGAAAAACCGGTCAGGATGAAAAAAATCCCGAAATCTTTCAAGAAGAAATACAAAGCCAAATACTTTGAAAAGAAGGTGGTGAAAAAACTCTATCTTCCCAAGGACCAGGAAATGGTCCGGTCCCTGTATTCCAAAACGCCGGACGGATATTACGTTCTCAAGGACCAGTTAGTGGCCAAGGAAGACGCGGACAAACTGAACCGGCTGGGCAAGGCCGTCAAGCGGAACCGGTCCTTTGTGATAGACACCACCAAGATCGGCGCTGTGGCGGTCATCCTGGGCGCGGTGATCGCCGGTTACCTCCTGTTCCGGAACCTGGTGGTGAAATGGGGCATTGAGGCCGGGCTGGAGTCCATCTTCAAGGCCCGGGCCACGGCCCAGGGAGTGGATTTCGACATCGTGCGCATGCGGATCGCGCTGTCCTCCCTGCAGGTGGCGGACGAAAGCGCCCCCATGAAGAACCTCTTCGAGTTCGGCAAGACCGAGATCAAGCTGAACCCCGCGCAGGTGTTTCAGGGCAAGGTGGTGATCGAGAACGTGGAGTGCCAGAACATCAAATGGGGCACGGACCGTTCCGTGTGGGGCGGCCTGAAGCCCATGGGGTCCCAGGTCAAGGTGGACGGCGGATCAGACAAGGGGACAAACAGGCCGTCGGCGGGCCTGCTGCCGGATTTCTCCAAAATGAACGTGGGAGAAATCCTGGAAGCGAACAAGACCAACCTGAAAAGTCTGGCCGAAATTTCCAACGCCAACGTGAAGATCGCGGCCCTGACCAACAAGTGGCAGGGCACGGTGGAAACGTCCAAAAAGAACGTGGCGGATGCGGAAAAAAATCTTTCCGCAGTCCGGAAGATCAACGTGGGCGCCATCAAGACGCCGGACCAGGCTAAAACGGCGTTGGACGCGGTCAGCGCGGCCTATCCGTCCGTGAACGCCGTCATTGAAGACACGGGCCGGATCACCCGGGACATCGGCGCGGACAAAGCGGCGGCGGACAAACTCGTTTCCGGCGCGGGCGGAGTGATGGACCGGGATTACCAGTACCTTCTTTCCGCGCTCAGTCTCCCCAAAGGCGGCGTGACGGCCATTGCGTCCTCCCTGGCGGGAAAATATCTGGAGGAACGGTTCGGGAAGCTCTACCACTACGCCCTGAAGGCCAAGGGTTACGCTTCCATGCTGTCCGGCGGTGACAAGAAAGACAAAAAAGAAAAAAAGAAAATTCCGGAACCGGACCTGAACAAACGCGCCGGTTACACCGTGTGGTTCCCTGCCCAATCCTACCCGAATTTCCTTCTGCAGAAACTGGCGTCCTCCGTGGGCAAACGCGGAGATAATTATTTCTTCGACGCGTCCCTGAAGGACGTGTCCAGCGACGCGGACCTCTGGGGCAAACCCATCACCCTGTTTTTAAACCAGGTGACCGGCAAACAGGAGCTCGTGTTGAACGGACTTTCCGACCAGCGGACCAAGGCCAACAAAACGCTGGAAGTGGGTGTCCAGGCCAACAATTATCCATTCGAGATCACCGAGGGCCTGGGCTTTTTGAACGCGAACTCCGTCAAGGGCGACTACCGCTTCAAGACGGATTTCAGCCAGGACAGGTCGGGCGGTACAGCCGGGACGGCCACTCTGTCCCTGGCCAATGTGGAAATGGACCTGGTGAACAGGGAGGATTTCGCGAGCCAAGTCATTTACGACGCCGTGAAATCGGCGCCCAGCGTGGAATTCCAGATCGGCTACCGGATTTCCCCCGAGGGCGCGTTCTCGATGAACGTGAAGTCCAACATTGACGGGTTCATCGCCAAAAAGCTGGGCAAGATGTTCGGTGACATGACCAAAAAATACGAGAAAGAAGTGAAGGACTGGCTCATGAAACAGGTCGAGCCGGAACTGAAGAAAAACCAGGCGCTTTCCGGCGCGTTCGGGAAAATCCAGGACATCTCGAAAGGCAACCTGGCCGACGCGAACGCCTACAAGGCCGAACTGGACAAAAAGAAAAAGGAGATCGAGGACCAGTTGAGAAAAGCGGCCGCGCCCGTGGAGGACAAGGCCAGGGAACAGATCAAGAACATCAAACTGCCGGGGTTCTGACAGCCACGGGCTGAAAACAAGGAGGAATGACATGAAAACAAGAGCTGGGATCGCGGCGGCCGCCGCGGCGCTGGTCGTGATGGGCCTCATTCTCGGGCTCTCCGGGTGTTCAACAACCGGCACGACCGGGGGGAGTTCGGGCGGCGGGGGCGGCGCTCCCACAGCCTACGCGGGAAGCGACCCGAAAGGCGACTACATCGTGATCGAGTTCGATACGGCTTCCTCCCTCGTGCGGCGGATCAATTTCACCACCGGGGAAACGAACGGTTGGTATTCCTATTCCACGCTGCCGCACACAAGCCCCTACGCGAACGGTTTTTCCGTCGTGAAGCAGGCCGTGATCGAATCCAATTCCGTGACCAACTTCTTCGCGCTTTTCGCGGAGTATCCCGGGGCGGCCTGCGTCTATCTGTTGGTCATGGAAACCAACGGGGCGGAAGGTTTTGTGGTGGAAAACCCCGCCTACGCGGTGTACCGCCAGACGCTGTCGCAGAGCGACCTCTACGGAACGGCCTATAACTGGATGCGATTCACGATAGACGGTTCCGGCTCGGGGTCCGACATGGAAGCCGGGATCGCGTCCTTTGATTCCAGCGGCACGGGCGGGATCATGTTCGGCGCCGTATACAGCCGTCAGAACCAGACGGGCACGGACCTTTCCAACTGCGGTTTCTTCGACATTGACGACGGCACAAACCTCTACGTCACCGACTTCACAGCCAATGCCGCCGCGGGTTCTCTCACGGTGTGGTATAACGGCGTGGGCGACTGGCCTAATGCGCTGAGCATAGCCGGCACGCCATCCGGGGCGGTCATCCTGGATTTCGGCACGAACATCGGCGGCGGCGCCGGCATCGCTATCCCGCAGACCGCGCTGGCGGCCAATCCCGCGACCTGGTGGAGCTCGGCAAACGGCGTGGGCGGCGTGTACATGACCGTGATCTACGAATACAACAGCCAGACGGCCCAGTCGCTGATCGAACCCCTCAAGATCCAGGTGGGAGCGGGCGGCCTGGTCAAGGTCTTCAATTTTACCAACCATGTCTCGGACGATCCCGACATCAGCAACTATCTGACCATGATCTCAAACGCTGACCTGGCCCAGAGCCCGTGCTCTGCCTACACCCCGATGGAGCTTCTGGCTCATTTTGCCGGGAACACGAACGCCTCCTCCGCTGTCGTGCGGGACGCGCATTTTGGGTTGGGCGGCTATCTGTACACCACCAACGATGTCACGCTCTTCGCGATGTTCGACCCCCAGGGCCGGTTCATGAGTTTCAACATGTACGAGAGCCTGGGCGGGGGGGATTACATTATCCGCTTCGGTTTCGGGATCAGGGACTCCTCCTATAACGACGGATTTTAGGCCGTATTCGGATATGCGATCGGGAAGGGGGGCGTTTTTGCCCCCCTTTTTCTTTCCCCCGGGCCGCCCGTTTCACTTCCCGGTCCGGGATGCCGAATATTGAGTTTTCGCCGCGTATCAGATACAATTTTTTCATCGGGAAGCGTTCCCCGCAAGCGGAGAGTTTATGGCCGGGAAGAAGACGATCGGCGTTCTGATGGGCTACACCGGGGACCGTTATCATTTCCAGATCTGGCCCACCATCCTGAGCCTTTGCCACGAAAACAACGTGAACGTGGTCTTCTACCTGGGCAACTCGATCCACGAGCCGGTGGGGTATGACGCCCAGTCCAACGTGGTGTACGGCCTGGTCAACCCGGCCATGGTGGACGGGCTGATCGTGGTGGCCGGCTCCCTCTGCAACTACATTACCGACAACGAAGCCCACGAGTTCCTGGCGCGGTACGGGGACATCCCGATCGTGACCATTGCCCGCAAGGTGGGCGACAACGTTTGCGTGACGGTGGAAAACTATACCGGCATGTACCTCCTGGTCAGCCACCTGATCGAGGAGCACAAGCGCAAGCGGATCGCTTTTATCCGGGGTCCGGAAATGAACCCGGAAGCCCAGGAGCGATACCGGGCCTACTGCGACGCGCTCGAGAAACACGGCATCCCGCTGGACGAGTCCCTCACGGTGTTCGGGACTTTCGCGGGTCCCACCGGCGCCACGGCCGTGGCGGAACTCCTGGACGAACGGAAAGTCAAAATGGACGGCCTGGTGGCCGCCAACGACGACATGCTCATGCACGCCCGGCAGGCCCTTCTGGAGCGGAAGGTGCGCGTGCCGGAGGACGTGTCCATAGGCGGTTTTGACAACCTGATCGAATCCCAGTACGCGGACCCTCCTCTCACCACCGTGGAACAGCCGCTGGGACTCCTGGGCCGCAAAGCCACGGAAGTCCTGATGAGCATCATTGAGGGGAAATGGGACGGGCAGAAGGACTACCAGGTTCCTTCCGCCCTCATTGTGCGCCGGTCCTGCGGCTGCTTCTTTGAAACCAAAAAACCCGATGAAGGCGGACCGAGGGAACCGGACCGTATCCAGACCGATCCCGAAACCCTGACCAACATCAAAAGCAGCCGGCAGGCCTTGCAGGTCCGCGTCGTGTCGAACGCGCGGCTCTCCGCTGACCAGGACAAAAACCTGGTGGACGGCATCGTTCAGATGATCGACGCGTTCATCGAGGACATCGAATCTCGAAACGACTTTCCCGGTCTGAAAGCCCTGGTCAAGACCCTGGCGGGCGCGGACAAATCCCGCCAGCATATTGAAAAACTCTACACCGTCCTGTTCGAATTCCAGGCCGCGTTCCTGGAATATCTCATGGCCAATCCCGTCATCTACGCTTACGCCGTGCGCGTTCTTCTGGACTGCAACCAGTACCTGTCCGAGCAGTTCAAAAATATTCCCAGCGAGGAAAACCGGAGAATGTGGACCATTCTCTGGAACATCAAGCGGCTCAGCCTGTCCTTAAGCGGTACGTTCGAACTGGATCAGATCAAAGCCGTGCTCCTCCGGGAAATGCCGCTCCTGGACATTGGGGCCTGCAACATCACGCTTTACGACAGCCCCGTACGGCGTACGGGCAGTTCTCTTTCGCTGGACGCCCCGCAGTCGCGGCTCTTTTTCGCCTACAACAGCAACCGGGAAATATCGCCTGATCTCTACGCGAAGGAATTCCGGACGAACACCCTGGTCCCGTTCGACCTCTTCACCGATTACACGGCCTGGTGTGTCCTGCCCCTGTATTTCGAGAACCTCCACTTCGGTTTCATTACCGTGGAGTTTCACCCGTTCCACAGCAATTCCATCTACATGATCCACGACATCATCCGGGAAAACGTGAGCTGGGCCATGAAGGGCGTGCTCATGATCAAGGAGCTGACGGACACCCACCAGCAGCTGGTGGAGGCCGCCAAAAGCGCCCGGGAAGCCAATTTCCACAAGTCCAAGGTGCTGGTGAACATGAGCCACGAGCTGCGCACGCCGCTCAACACCATCAACGGCATCACGGGGCTTCTGCAGATCGGCGGCTACGAGAAGTTCGAGGAGATCATGCAGTCCCTGAAGAGACTGAAAACCGCGCTGGCCCAGATCCCCAAAAAGAAACCGGTTTTGCTGGAACTGGAAGAGGAAATCGTCAAGTACGAAAACCTGATCAACACCTTCGGGAACAAAAGCGCCTATTTCTTCGAATATTTCCGCGACCGCGTCAAGGGCGGGGCCCCGGAGTCCGCGGACGTGGTCAAGCTTCTGGACGAGATCGTGGACTGCCTGGACGAGGAGCGGAAGGAAGCCCTGAACGCCTACAAGCACATCAAGGAAGCGGGCATCTACCTGTTGGGTCTGATCGACCAGGTGCTGAATCTGTCCAAGGTGGAGTCGGGAAAAATGGACGTGTTCCGGACCAACGTGATTGTCCGCCAGCTCCTGGATTCCATCCGCGTGGACACGGACAACTACGTCCGGTCGCTGACCAAGAGCTCTTCCGTCAAGATCGAATTCGAGATCGCGCCGGACATGCCGGAAAGCTGCTATATGGACAAGCAGAAAGTGAAGGAAGTGCTCCTGAACTTCCTGTCCAATGCGATCAAGTACACGCCCGTTGGGGAAGTCACGGTGGGCGTGCGGCCGGACGGCAACTGGGTGCAGTTCAGCGTGAAGGACAACGGCATCGGCATCCGGGACGAGGACCGGCCGCTGATCTTCACGGAGTTCGGACGGACCCGGGATTCCACGCATATCGAGGGAACGGGCCTGGGCCTGGTGCTGTCCAAAAAGCTGATCGAGATGCAGGAAGGCCAGGTGGGTTTCGACTCGGAATACGGGAGGGGCAGCACCTTCTGGTTCCGGATTCCGCTCATCCAGAAACCGTAATCGGTACGGGGGAACGCCATGCCCAAGATCCTGATCGTGGACGACAACGACGACAACCGGGACATCCTGAAAAACGTGTTCCGTCTCTTCGGGATCGACGCCGGGCTCGTGATCGTGGAGGCGACGAGCGCCGCGGCCGGGGTCAAGGCCGTGTCCGAACACCGACCGGACCTGGTCCTGATGGACCTGAAAATGGAAACGGATTACGCGGGATTGGAAGCCACGCGGGCCATCCGCGCCAATCCGGATGTCGCGAAAACGCCCGTTTGGGCGCTTACGTCCCAGGCCATGGAGGCCTATGACACCGAGGAAAGCGACCGCGACAAGTGCCTCAAGGCCGGATGCGACGATTACATCACGAAACCCTTCGATCAGGCCGCCCTGATGCAGAAAACGGCGGAGCTGCTGAAACTGACCATACCCGACAGGATCAAATCCCGCCTCGGACTGGTCTGACCGGGCCGCTTTACCGGTAATCCTTCAGTTCCCGTTCCACTTCCCTCTGGATGTCGCGCTCCTGCAGCGCGGATTTCTTGTTGTGCGTTTTCTTGCCCTTCGCGATGCCGAGCAGGAGCTTGGCGTACTGGCCCTTGATGTACATTTTCAGCGGGACGATCGCGGAACCCTTCTGGGATATCTGGATGTTGAGTTTCAGGATTTCCTTTTTATGGATCAGGATCCTCCGCGTGCGCAGGGGATCGTGGTTGAAGATGTTGCCGTGATCGTAGGGGCTGATGTGCAGGTTGTGCACGAAGGCCTGGTTGCCGCGGATCAGCACGTAGCTGTCTTTCAGGTTGACCAGGTGGTTCCGGACGCTTTTGATTTCCGTGCCTTTCAGCTCGATCCCGGCTTCCAGGGTGTCCAGGATCTCGAAATCGTGGTGCGCCTTCCGGTTCTGGGCGATATCGACAATCTCCTTTTTTTTGGGCATGGCGGTCTAGTGATGGTCCTCGGGCTGCGGCGGGTTGGGGAGGGCGATTTCGCCGAACTGCTTTTCGTAACCGGCGATGTTGTTCATGATCGCCATGGCGAAGTTCTTGGCGTTCTTGGGCGTCATGATCACGCGGGAGACGATCTTGGCCTCCTCGCGGCCCGGCAGAAGACGCGCGAAGTCGATCACGAATTCCTCCGGAGAATGGGACACGATGGCGAAATTGCAGTAATTGACGATGGTGTCGTCGTTGGGGAGTTCGATCTTGATGTTCCCCTGCGTCAGGATCTTGGAATCCGGCATGGCGTTACTCCTCGAAACAAGTCAAGGACATATTTTAATGAAGGGCGCGCTTTTTGGCAAAGATTGGATTCCGCGGATACAATATGGCATGATTTACCTGGATCATTCCGCCACCAGTTATCCCAAACCGGATTCCGTGTACCGGAAAATGGACCAGACCTACCGCCTCCTGGGCGCCAACCCGGGCCGCGCGGGTCACCGGATGTCGCTCGCGGCCGCCCAGGCGGTGGAGGACGCGCGCGTCCAGACGGCGGCCTTCTTCGGCGAAAAAGACGCCCGCCGGCTCGCGTTCACTCACAACGGGACGGACGCGCTGAACATGGCCATCCTGGGCGTGCTGAAAAAAGGGGACGAGGCCGTGACCACCGCGCTGGAACACAATTCCGTTCTTCGCCCTCTCCGGCTGGCCGCGCGGAAATCCGGAGTGCGCGTGCGCGTGGTGGAGCCGGCGGGGGAAACCGTCCGTCCGGAAGACGTGGCGAAAGCCGTCACGCGGAAAACGCGCCTGGTGGTTGTCAATCACGCGTCCAACGTGACGGGCTGGGTCCAGCCGGTGGCGGAGATCGGCGCGGCTGTGAGGAAAAAAAATCCGGACGCGATTTACCTGGTGGACGCGTCGCAGTCGGCGGGGCTTTTGCCCGTTGACGTCTCGGACATGGGGATAGACCTCCTGGCGTTCACAGGCCACAAGTCGCTGTACGGGCCAACGGGCACGGGCGGGCTGATCGTGAACGACCGCGTGCGCATAAAACCCCTGCGCGTGGGCGGGAGCGGGATCGGGTCCGAAAGCGACGAGCATCCGGACGAAATGCCGTGGCGACTGGAGGCGGGCACGGAAAATTTCGTGGGGATCGTGGGACTGGCGGAAGGCGTCCGGTTCGTGACCGAAAACGGCCCGGACAAAATCCTGGCCCGGGAGCGAGAACTCCGGAACAGGATGGCGGACGCGTTCCGGCGGCTGGACGGGCTGGAAACTTTCTGCAGCCGCCGAACGGACGAAGGAATCGGAGTCCTGAGTTTCCGGATTTCCGGTTTGTCCCCGTCGGACACGGCCGGGGTGCTGGACCAGGAATTCGGGATCTGCGCGCGCGCGGGACTGCATTGCTCCCCGTCCACCCACCGGTATCTCGGGACTTTCCGCGGCGGCGGGACGGTGCGGCTATCGCCGGGGTTCTTCAACACGGACGACGACGCGGAAAAAACCGCCGAGGCCGTCAGGAAAATCGTGCGTCAGGCGGTTTGAGAAAGTCCCGAGAGGCCTGTATAATAATGACGGGAGTGATCATGGCCGATGTCCGAAAACCCGCCGTGGCGAGCCTGTTTTATCCGGACGATACGATCAACCTCAAGAGGATGATCAACGGTTACCTGTCGGCCGTGCCGGCCGACGCCGTGCGGGAAGCCCGGGACAACGCGGACAGCCTGTTCGGAGTGATCGTCCCCCACGCCGGTTATGTCTATTCGGGGCCGGTGGCGGCCTACGCTTATTCCGTCCTCAGGGACAAATCGTTCGATACCGTCATCCTGATCGGGCCCAGCCATTATGCGAGTTTCACGGGGTTCGCTCTGCCGGACGATTCGGCTTTTGAAACCCCCTTCGGGCCCGTGCCCGTGAACCGGGAGGCGGCCGGGGAGATCGTCAAGCGGAACCGGGGGCTGTTCGAATTCATGAACGCGGCGCACGCCCGGGAACACAGCCTGGAAGTCCAGCTGCCGTTTCTCCAGCAGGTACTGCAGGGGCCGTTCAAGATTTTGCCGGTTCTGATGGGGTCCCAGGACGCCGGGACCATGAGCTCCGGCGCGAAGGCGCTGGAGGTTTTCCTGAAAGAGTTCCGGGAAAAATGCCTGATCGTGATTTCCAGCGACCTGTCGCATTATCATACCGACGGGGACGCGAAAAAAATGGACGAGGAGCTGATCCGGATCGTGCAGGACATGGATGCCCAGGCCCTGGTCCGGGAATGCGGCCGGGGCGCCGTGGAGGCCTGCGGGGCGGGTCCCATGGGCGTTCTGCTGGAACTCGCCAGGCTGATGGCGCGGACAAAGTTCAGGACGCTGGTGTACCGGAATTCCGGGGAAGTGTCCGGGGACCTGAAGCGCGTGGTGGGCTACCTGGCCGCGGCGGTTTGGTAGCGGTGAGGGGTCAGGCTTCAGGGTATTGGATTCAGGATGATGGCTTGAGGCAGGTGCGGGTATGTTGACTGCCAGGATCACAACATGGAAACTCATTCATGAAATTGAATAGAGAGGCAAATTCAGGTTTTTGCGGCGCGGGGTTTTCCGGATCCTGTCCCCTGAATCCTGGATCCTGACGCGATGAACGGTCACACGCTGAATCTGGTCTGGCAGGTCGTGAAGAGCGCCGTGGACATTGTCCTGGTGGCTTACATCTTCTATTTTGTCTACAAGCTCTTCGAGGACACGAACTCCATCACCATCATCAAGGGGTTTCTGTTCGTGGTGATTGTGTACGCCGTCGCGAATTTCGTGGGGCTGAAAACCGTCGCGTGGATTTTCCAGTACGTGGTGAGCTACTTTGTCATCCTGATCGTGGTGCTCTTCCAGCCCGAATTGCGCAAGGTCCTGATCCGCATCGGCCAGAGCGGCATTGCCGGCATTGGCGGCAACGTGACCATGGAGACCTTGAACGAGATCGGCGAAGCCGTCCTGGCCCTGCACGAAAGAAAAATGGGCGGGCTGGTCATCATCGAGCGCAAGGTGGGCTTGCGTCAGCTCCTGGAGGAATCCGTGCTCCTGGACGCGGACGTCAAGAGCGAAATCCTGGAATCCATTTTCTACAAGGGCAGCAAACTGCACGACGGCGCCGTCCTGATCCAGGGCAAGAAAATCGTGGCGGCCGGCGTGATGATCCCGTCCATCCGACTGGAAACGGTCCAGAAGCAGAAACGGGGTCTGGGCACCCGCCACCGCGCCGGGATCGCCGTCACGAACGAAAGCGACGCGGTGAGCGTGATCGTATCCGAAGAAACGGGGGCCATCTCCATAGCCCAGCGCGGCAAGCTGGAGGAAGACCTGCCGGCGGACAAATTCATGCGGAGGCTGAATGAAATTTTCCGCGGCGAATAAATTCCTGTCCTTTTTGACGGCGGAATGGCAGAAAAAACTCGTGTCCGCGCTTTTCGCCGCCTTTCTCTGGTATTACGTCCAGTCCACCACCACCACGGAGCAGACGTTCAGCCTGCCCATCCAGTTTTTGAACCTGCCGCCCGGTTTGGTGGTTCTGGAAACGTCGGATACCGCCGTGTCCATTGTGGTCAAAGGCAAATCCGACACGGTGAAAAACCTCAACGCCGCAAAAACCATCAAGCCGGTAGTGTACCTGGACGGCGCCAAGACCGGGACCAACTACCAGAAGATCGAACTGACGCTGAACGAACCGCTTCCGGACACGATCATCAACCTGCAGAAGGATCGAGTGCGCGTCCGGCTGGACCGCCTGACAGAACGCGTGGTGGCGGTGCAGCCCAGGATCGGGGGCGTTCCCCGGGACGGGTATTTCGTTACGGAGGTCCTGCTGGACAGACGGGAGGTGCAGGCGCAGGGCCCCCAGGAAATCCTGTCCGCGCTTGAGTACCTGGAAACCCAGACGGTGGACGTCAGCCAGGCCACCAACGAATTCTCCCGCGCCGTTACTGTCAGCGTGCCGAAGCTCGTGAGCGTGGTCGGATCGGACCGGGTGACGCTGACCGTCCGGATCGGGAAAAAGGCAAAGGAACAGGGTCCCGCGCCCGACCCGGATGAAAAACCCGAACCGGACGCGCGTCCGGCTGAGCGTCCGGCCGAACCGGCGGAATAAAAGAGATTATCGATTTCAGGAGGAGTCCATGCCTTCCACGTCAACCGATATGCTGATTTACCTGGTGCTGGTGTCCATCGGGATTTTCGCGGTGCTGTACGCGATCAATCTGCCCGCGGACCCGAAGAAAAAGATCCCGAACCTGGTCTTGTCCCTCTTGATCGTCGCGATTCCCGTGACGGTGGGAACGGTCAAACTGCTGTCCGGAATTAAATTTCCCGCGGCCGCCCCGCGCCAGACGCAGGACCCGAAATTCGACGCGGAAAAGACCGCGCTCCTCTCGGACATGGGGGTTTTGGGGCCCATCCTGACGCTCATGGCCGCAACGGGAGAAAACCGGTACAACGACATTGCGTCCGACGGAGACCTGTACGAAAGTTTCCAGAGGCGGTCCCTGACCCAACTCGCGGCGGTGAACGATATGGTGAAGAAATACGAAACGACGGCTTTTGAATCCGGACTCAAGGACCGTGTGAGCGACCTGACCAACCTGCTGAAAAACGCCCAGACGGCCGCCCGGAATTTCAAGGGCGTCTTTGCGGACGAAAACGGCGCGGATTTTTCCACCTACCAGGGGCCGGCGGGACGGGCGCTGGGTTTCCTGACCGCGGTGACGAATGGTCTTTGATCAGGGTCTAGGGTCTAGGATTCAGGGTTTAGGGAATGTTGAAATACCCAAATACTGAATCCTAACTCCTGAATCCTGACCCC
>CAYMRH010000001.1:51817-90446 GCA_964392785.1 uncultured Brevinematales bacterium | reverse complement strand
CCATGAATTCCGGCGTGATGGTTGTGACGCCTTCCTTCTTCGCGGCTTCCACGCAGCTTTTGATGACGGTGTTCAAAAACACCCGCGGCACTTTCACGATTTTTGCGCACGCGTCGCGTTCCCACGCCACGTCGGGGTCGAACCGCTGGGTGGCGTACACGATCGAGTCCACGGACTGGCCCTTGGAGGCGGGGATGCGGACTTCGTGCGGGCGGGCGTGACGGGCGAACCAGAAACCCCGGTTGTTCCGGTAGCCGTAATCCACCGGAAGCGACGGGAAACCCTGTCCCGAGAACAGGGCCTTTTTCCATTTTGCCTTCATGGCGATCCGGTCAATCCGCAGGACGAAGTGGCATTCCGCGTCTTCCGGCCGGAATTTTTCGGGGAAGGATTCGTCCCAGGTGCACTCGAACACCTGGACGGACTCCCTGACAATGTCCGGATATCGACGGCCCGTTTCCCGTTCGCCGTCCGCGCGTTCGGAAGGCACCAGGGTAAAGCGGCTGTTTTTCATTTTCTCGTCCGTCGTTTCGCCGGGATACCCCAGCATGACGGAATTGGCGAGAAGCTTTTTGTCGAAGGGAATAAAATTCAGGGCGCAAACTTTTCCCCGGCGCAGATTTACGGAGGTGTTGCTGCCGTCGCGGGACACGAGCATCATGGCGTGCCGGCCGGCGATCAGGTAGGGAAAGCAGAGGGAATAGGACCCGAGGTTGGTCGTCCCGTTTTCCGAAAGCGTGGAGACCATGACCACGGGCATGGGGTAGAAACTGGAGGTCTGGTAGTAATTGTCCAGGATGGCCACTTTCTCGAATGAAGAGGACATGATTGGCTCCAATGGTCACCAGGGGTCAGTGGCTAGGATCTGGGATTCAGTAAACAACGATTCACATCAAAATCCTGAATCCTAACCCCTAAATCCTGGATCCTGATCCCTAACTTCTCAACTCCGCCCCGAACTGCTGGACCAGTTTTTTCACCAGGCGGTCCATCACCCCGTTGGCTTCCGTGTCCGTGAGGGTTTTGTCCCGGGACTGGAGCGTGATGGCGAAGGTCAGGCTGTTTTTGTTTTCGCCGATCTGCATGCCCTGATACAGGTCGGTAAAGCGGACGCCGGCGATCATCGGGTCAAAGCCGGCAATGGCGTTCATGACGTCCCGGCCCAGCACGCTTTTGACCACCACAATGGTCAGGTCCCTCGTCGTGGGCGGGAATTTGCTCACCGGCCGGGGCGTGACGGGCCGGTTCAGTTCGTCCTGGAGCGCTTCGGTTTCGATCTCTCCCGCGAACACCGGACGTTTCAGGTCCAGGGCTCCGACCACGTCCGGGTGGATTTCACCGGCGTAGCCGATCTCGCGGCCGTTGTACGACAGCACGGCCGAATTGGTCGGGTGCAGGAAGGGAAGCGCCGCCTTGCCGAAGGTGACAGTCCCGGGGCCGATCCGTTCCAGGAGCGTTTCCATGGTTCCGGTCGCGCTGTAATAGGTGGCCTCCGGTTCATAGATGACGAAACCGATCTTCTTTTTCTCTTCGTATCCCGGGCCGTCCTTCCGGAAGGTCCGTCCCACTTCGTAGAAACGCAGGCGGTCGCGGTAGGCGTTCCTCACGTTGTATTCCACGGAGCGCAGCAGCCCGATCACCAGGTGGTTGCGCATACAGGACGCGTCAGCGGACAAAGGGTTGGCCAGCGGGAGCACCTGATCGTCTCCCGTACGAAGCCGTTTCATTTCCGGGTCGCTGGAAAAACTGAAATTGTAGGCCTCGGTAAACCCGCGGGCCGACAGCAGTTCGCGGAATTTCGCGACGGGGTCACGGCGGGTCTGCAGGCTCTCCGCGTCCACGGGCGGTTTATACATGGGTTGGGGGATGTTGTTGTAGCCGTAGATCCGCGCCACTTCCTCCACGATGTCGATGGGGGTGGATACGTCGGACCGGAAGGTGGGCACCCGCACTTCGATCGAATCCTCGCGTCGGGACAGGACCTCGAACTGGAGCCGTTTCAGGATGGATTCTATGTCCTTGACCGCGACCGGCACGCCCAGCTTGCCCGAAACGAAATCGGATTTGACGATGATGACGCGGTCCTTGACCGGGTTGGTGTATTCGTCGCGGAGTTTGGACAGTTTCGCGTCCGGGCAGGTGGCCAGGATCAGTTCCGCGCAGCGTGCCAGAGACGCGACCGTCGCGTCCCAGTCGGCGGTGCGTTCGAACCGGTAGGAGGATTCCGTCCGGATGCCCAGTTTTTTCGCGGCGCCGCGGATGGTCACGGGGTCGAAAAACGCGCTCTCCAGGAGAATATTCGCGGTTCCGGGAACGATTTCGCTGTTTTCGCCGCCCATGATGCCGGCCAGTGCCACGGCCTTTAGGCTTCCGTCCGCGATGACGGCCATGGTGTCGGCGAGCGCGTGCGTTTTTCCGTCCAGCGTGGTGAACTTTTCCCCTTTCGCGGCTCCGCGCACCACGATCCGCCCGCCCTCCAGGCGGTCCAGGTCGAACGAGTGCATGGGGTGGCCGTATTCCAGCAGGACCAGGTTGGTCGCGTCCACGATGTTGTTGATGGGGCGGATGCCGCAGAGTTCCAGTTTGCGCCGGACCGCGGCGGGGGATTCGTCAATGCGCACGCCGCGCAGGATCCGGGCGGAATAGCGGGGGCATTTGAGCGCGTCCCGGATTTCCACCGATGGCGTCTCGTCCAGCGTTTCGGCCGGGGCGGCTTTGGGAAGAGTCAGTTCCAATCCCAAAATGGCCGCGGCTTCCCGCGCGATGCCGATCACGGACAGGCAGTCGGACCGGTTCGCGGTCAGCTCGATATCCAGAAGGACGTCGTCCTGGGCGTAGGCCTGGAACAGCTCGCGGGCCTTTTTTTCGTCGCGTCCCAAAATCCAGATGTCGTCGCTTTTTTCCTCGATGTTCAGGGATTCCCTGGCCAGGATCATTCCTTCCGAAACCAGGCCCTTGAGTTCCCGGGAACCCACCGTCATTCCGGAATGGAGTTTTGCACCGGGCAGGGCCACCATCAGGAAGTCGCCCTTGCTGACGTTCGGGCTGTTCGTAATGACCGTGACCGTGGTTTTTCCGTCAGACGCTTTGACCACCGTGAGCCGGTCCGCGTTCGGGTGGGGGGAGGTTTCCAGCGCCCTGGCCAGCAGGACTTTGTCCGCGGACTGCGCCGGCACCCCGACGGGCTTGACGGAAACGACCTCGGGCCCGGAGAGCGTGATGCGCGACGCGAGTTCCGCCGCGGGGGTGTCGATCGGAACGAATTCCTTGAGCCAATTGAGCGTGACTTTCATCGTGTTCTCTCCGTCAGCGGACAAACTGCTCGAGCAGCCGCAGGTCGTTTTCGTAATACTGCCGGATGTCCTTGATGCCGTACACGGCGTTGGCCACCCGCTCGATCCCCATGCCGAAGGCAAATCCGGAATAGACCTCCGGGTCAATGCCGCAGTTGGCCAACACCACGGGGTTCACCAGGCCGCAGCCCATCAGTTCCACCCATCCGGTGTGCTTGCAGACCGGGCAGCCCGGCCCGCCGCACGCGAAACAGGTGACGGCCAGTTCCGCGGACGGTTCCGTGAAGGGAAAGAAATCCGGCCGCAGGCGGATTCTGGTTTTCTCACCGAACATCATTTTAGCCCACAACAGGAGCGTGCCTTTCAGGTCCGCGAACGTGATGCCCTTGTCCACGACCAGTCCTTCCATCTGGTGGAAGGAGTGCAGGTGCGTGGCGTCCACCGCGTCGCGGCGGTAACAGCGGCCCGGTACGATGGTGGCGATGGGCGGCTTGCGGGATTTCATGACCCGGATCTGGACGGGGGAGGTGTGCGTACGCAGAAGTTTCCCGCCGCCGAAAAAAAACGAATCGTGGTCGTCCCGCGCCGGATGGTGCGTCGGGATGTTCAGCATGTCGAAGTTGTTGGATTCGTCCTCGAGCTCGGGGCCGTCCGCCACGCTGTATCCCATGCTCCGGAAGATGGACACCATTTTCTCGGTGATGAGCGTGAGGGGGTGATAGGCGCCCACCGGGGACACCTCCTTGGGTACGGAAATGTCCGCCACGCCGGACCGGAGCTTGGCGTCCTTCAGCGCCTGTTCCACGGAGGACGCGGCGCCGTCGATCAGGGCCGTGAGCTCGTCCTTGACCTGGTTGGCCAGTTGGCCGATGTCCTTGCGCGCGTCCGCGGTCATTTCTCCCAGCTTGCCCAGAACGCCCTTCAGCACGCCCTTTTTCCCGAGGTACTTGACGCGCAGGTCCTCCAGCGACTTCGGGTCGGCGGCTTTCTGAAGTTCGGTCTTTGCCTCGTCCAGGATCTTCTGCAGTTCTTCTTTCATTTTTACCTCTTGTCACCCTGATAGTTCGGCACGCTCACCACAGCGGCCTGTCGAAGGGCCGTTACACCTATAGACTGTTTTGAAAACTCTCGTGTTCATGGTTCGACAGGCTCACCATGACACTCGGGATGACCGTTTTCTTTCAGTAATCTCCGGTCAACCGGACGGCCAGGTCGTAGAGATCGTCCTCTTCGCGCCGGAACAGATGCGCGGCGACGCCCGCCGCCGCGGCGCCGTCGTAATCGGTCACTTTGGAATCGCCGATCATGACTGCGTCCCTTCTGGACACGCCCAGCCGGCGGACCGCCACGTCAAAGATCAGGGGGTCCGGTTTCAGCAGGCCCACTTCGTCCGAAAAAACGAGCGCGTCGAAATAATCCATGAGGTTCAATTCGCGCAGGAGAAGCCGGAGGATGTGGCCCGGGGTTTTTCCGGTGTTGGAAACGACCCCGATTTTGCGGTTTCTCTCTTTCAGCAGGGCCAGGGCACGCTCGGCGTTATGGACGAGCCTGGGAGCGATCTGGAGAATGGCGTCCGCGTAGCAGTCGTACACTTTCTTGAAGACCACCAGGTCGTTCACCTTGAGGAGTTTCAGCAGGCAGGCCACCTGGTCGAAAGGGGTGAAGGCGAGCTTGGTCCTGTCCTGCTCCTCCGCCATGCGCATGGCCATCTGGCCGTATGCCTTCTGCAGGGCGGGGTATTTGACGGGGTAGAGCGCCTTTTCCAGGATGGTGTAGATGTTGTCCAGCCGGTACTGTTCCCGCTCCGCCAGCCCGTGGCTGTCGTCCAGGAGCGTGCCGTACAGGTCGAAGAGAATGCCGCTGTATTCCGCCATCCGTCTTACTCCGAATCCCGGATCGTGGAGATGGAGGACACTTCGTCCCTTTCGTCCAGCTCGATCAGCTTCAGGAGGTTGGTCTGGATTTTTTCCGCGTCCAGCATGATGCGGCGTCCGGCGCGTGTGGTGATCATCACCTGGTCTTCGGCGGCGCAGAGCGTGAAGCTGGCCAGCGCGCGCTGCTTGCCGATTTCCACCAGTTTGAAACCTTTCGCGCCGCGGTTCGCGAGCTCGGAGAATTCGCCGGGGTTGGCTTTCTTGCCCTTGCCGTCTTTGGTCACGAACACCACAAACACGTCCGGGTCCGCCACGCCCAGCCCGATGACTTCTTCCTCGGAGCCCTTGACGGAGGTGGCTTTTTCGCCGCCCACGCCCCGGTTGTGGATGGGGAAGAGTTTTTCGTCAAACCGGAAACCCTTGGCGTTGCGCTTGACCAGGAAGCACTTTTTGGTTCCGTCGGTGATCACGGCGCCGGCCACGGAATCGCCGGGCTTGAGGTTGATGGAGTTCACGCCGTTGCGGTTGATGTTCTCGAAATCCGGCATGCGGATCTTGGCGCCGCGGCCGTTCTTCGTGACGAAGAGGATGAATTTTTCCTCGCTGAAGTCCCGCACCAGGAGCACGGCGGTGATGGATTCGCCCCGTTCCGTGATTTCCTTCAGGCGGTCTATGTTGCGGATATGGGACCGGGTGATCTTGCCCTCGTTGGACCCCTTGATCTCGTAGCCCTTGAGCGAGTAGGTGCGCCCCGAGTCCGTGACGAAGAGGACCGTGTCCTTGAGGTTGCCCGCCACCGTTTCGAAAATGAAGTCGTCCGCTTCCAGGCGGTCCACGTCCGTGGCGTCGTTCTTGCGGCCTTTGGTGCCGCGGGAGGCGGTTTTCAGGGTGGCGCCCACTTCGCGCATCAGGAAACCCTTCTTGGAAACGGTCAGGATCATCGGGTCGTCGGAAATCAGGTCTTCCGTGTCGATGTTTCCGGAGGCGATGCGGTCAAACCCCGTCCGGCGTTCGTCCTTGCCCAGGATATCTTTCATGTCCGCCAGTTCCTTCCGGATGATTTCGTCGCGCTTTTTCGCGCTGGCCAGGATGTCCTTGAGCTCGCGGATGAGCGCCAGAAGGGATTCTTTCTCTTCCTTGAGCTTGCTCGTTTCCAGGCCGGTCAGCTTCTGGAGTTTCATGTCCAGGATCGCGTCCGCCTGCAGGTCCGACAGCTTGAAGTTCGCGACCAGGTTGGCCTTGGCCGTGGGGGTGTCCTTGGAATTCTTGATCGTTTTGACCACGGCGTCTATGGCGTCCAGGGCGATGAGGAGTCCGTCCACGATGTGGATGCGCGCCTCGGCCTTGTCCAGGTCGAACTGGGCGCGGCGGGTGATGACGCGGCGCCGGTGTTCCACGTAATAGCCGATGAGTTCCTTCAGGGTGAGCACGCGGGGGTGGTTGTTCACCAGCGCGGTCATGTTCACTTTCAGCCTGATCCGCAGGGATGTCTGGTTGTACAGCGCGGTGCGGATGGCGTCCAGGTTCGCGTCTTTATGGCATTCCACCACCACGCGGATGCCTTCCTTGCTGGATTCGTCCCGCACTTCCTTCACGCCGCGCAGGACAAAGTTGTATTTGCTGTTGGTGTCCAGGTACAGGTTGGTGATCTCCTCCACCAGTTTGGACTTGATCACGCGGTAGGGGATTTCCGTTATGACCAGGAGAATGTGGCCGCCCTTTTCCTCCTGGGACATTTTGCCCGCGATCTCCACGGACCCGAAACCGTTTTCGTACATTTCCCTGAGCGTTTCGCGGTTGGTGAGCACGCCGCGTGTGGGGAAATCCGGGCCCTGGATGTGTTTTAACAGGCCCGCGGTGGTGATCTCCGGGTTTTCAATGTAGGCGGATATGGCGGCGGCGACTTCGGTGAAATTATGCGGCGGGATGTCCGTGGCCAGGCCGACCGCGATGCCCGTGGTGCCGTTGCAGAGCAGGTTCGGGAATTTTCCGGGCAGAACAGCGGGTTCTTTGAGCGTGTCGTCGTAATTCAGGCGGAAATCCACGGTGTTTTTGTCCAGGTCTTCCAGCATGAACTCCGCGACCTTGGACAGTTTGGCTTCCGTGTATCGCATGGCCGCCGGCGGGTCGTCGTCTATGGAACCGAAGTTCCCCTGGCCGATGACCATGGGGTAACGCAGGTGGAAGTCCTGGGACATCTTGACCATGGCCATGTAAATGGAGGAGTCCCCGTGCGGATGGTATTTACCCATGACGTCGCCCACGATGCGGGCGCTTTTCTTGGTGGGCCGGTCGTGCCACACGCCCATTTCGGCCATGCCGTACAACACCCGCCTCTGGACGGGTTTCATGCCGTCCTGGCAGTCGGGAATGGCCCGGCCCGTGATGACGCTGTAGGCGTAGTTCAGATAGGACGTCTTGATTTCGTCCTCGAAATAGGCCTCGATCAGCTGGGGAGTTTTCTCGGTTTCCTGTCCCTTGGCCATGGTTTACGCGTCCTCCGGGGGATTTTCTATGGCATTATTATATAGAAAAAGGGGGGGATAGTAAAGAAAATTGTCCGGCAGGGACGGTGATATTCCGCGGGAAGGAGGCGTGTTTCCTGATCGATTTCTGATATGATTGAGGATCCGGCGGTTACCGGAACATCTGGAGCCGGTGGTTGAATTCGTCAGCCACGATCACGTTGCCCGTGGGATCCACGGCCAGACCCGCGGGTCCGTTGAACTGGCCGTTTCCTGTGCCGTTAGAGCCCCAGACGGTGATGAAATCCAGGTTGGGGGAGAACTTCTGGATCCGGTGGTTGTTAAGATCCGCCACGTAGATCATGCCCGAGTCGTCCAGGACTACGCCCACCGGTCCGTTGAATTGTCCGTTCGCCGTGCCCGGCACCCCGGAGGTCCCGAAGTGTGTCAGATACGCTCCCGAGGACGTGAATTTCTGGATACGGTGCATTCCGGTGTCCGCCACGTAAACGTTGCCGGACCCGTCCACGGCGATTCCGTAAGGTTCTATGAACTGCCCGTTCGCGCTGCCGTAGGCGCCCCATTGGAGAATATAAGCTCCGTCTGCCGTGAATTTCTGGACACGGCTGTTTCCCGAATCCAGGACGTACACGGAACCGGCGCCGTCCAGCGCGATCGCGTTGCAGCCGTCGAACTGGCTGATCCCGGTCCCGTTCGTGCCCCACTGTCTCACGAATGCGCCGTCGGAGGTGAATTTCTGGATGCGGTTGTTCCCCGTGTCGGCCACATAGACGAACCCGGCCGGATCCGCGGCGATGCCGTGCGGCGCACGGAATTCCCCGGCCGCTGTTCCCTGGGAGCCCCATTTCAGGAGAAAAGTTCCGTCACGTGACAATTTCTGGACTCGGTGGTTGGTTGTGTCGGCTACGAAAATAAAACCGCGCCGGTCAGCCGCAACGCCCATGGGGTTGAAAAACCGGCCGTTCTCCTGGCCGTATTCTCCCAGGACGCGGGTGAACGCATAGGCGGCGGCCGTGGTCCCGCTGACGGTATGGACGCGTGTTCTCAGCGTAACGCCGTCCAGGGCAGCAGCAAACAGGTGGACATCGTAGGCCGTGTTGGTATTCGGCGCCACGGCTCCCGTCAGTTCCTCTCCCGCCGAGAGGTCAAAATATCCGGAGGCCGAGGGCGTTCCGCCGCCGGGTGCGCGTCCGTTCCGGATGTCGGATTCGGATGGAGCCGGGGAGCCGGCGGGCAGCGTCAGGTAATACAGGCGCCCGGCCCGGTTCAGTTTCAGGCCGAACCGGAGCGAGCCCGCCTGTCCCGCGATGAGAGCGGGGCTGTCTATAAAATGAACGGTTTGCCCCGGATCAAAGGGATTTATGGTTTTCAGCGCGCAGGAGCCGGTCAAAGCCGCAGTTGCCGCGACGACCCCGGGTAAGACCATCCGGAAAAACGATTTCATCATGAACCGTCCTCTGCCATGACTGTTGCCGGAAATCATATCATTTTCGGATTCTTTTGACAACTCGACCTGCAGAGTTCTGTTTCCGGCCCAATGGCTCGCGTTTAATTGAGGTATTGGTTGCGCTCTGTATCAAGCTTGATATCTTCCAGCGAGGTCATGATCAGTGCAAAACAACAACGAACCATTCTCTCCGTTCTGCCTAAAAAATCCGGCATGACGCTGGCCGGTTGCCGGATTATTTCTGCTGAAACGTATGATCGCCTGTTTGGGCGCCTGCAGCCCGGATTGCGGAAATTTCATTCCGGCGGTATGATATTCCGGCTGACTGAACGGGAGATTGTTCTCATGAAACGAACGGCTTTTCTATTCATTTTCCTATTCGTGGCGGCTGCCGGCCTTCACGCTTTTCGCCTGAACGCCGGGGTTGTCCTGCCCGTGTCTCTGGGTCTCAACTTTGCCGGCACGGCGGGGGTCTGGCCCGGGTTGATATACGGAGGCGGCCTGACCGCGGGAGCGGATTTCCTGGAAAACCAGATCGCTTCCGGTACGCGGTTTTCGGCTGCCGGATACGGCCTGGTGAGCATGGACAGCTATTTCCTGCCGGAAGACAAATTCGCGGCCGGGAGCCGGATCGTGTTCTACAACCTGCGTTACGGCGCCGATGTCCGGTTTCATTTTCTGGAAAATATTTTTGTCGGTTTTGGCCCGCAGTTCCTCTACGCCTTCCATGGATCCTACGGGACTTCAGAACTCCTGACCAACTTTACGACCAACATGACGGGACTGGATATTTACCTCACCCTGTCGGGCGGTTACGAATTCCGGATCCTGGGGCGCGCGCTCACCCTGCCCGTGCAGGCCCGGATCAGTTACGATCTCACCGTCCCGAACGCGCACGTGTTCGAATTCGGCGTGGCGGCCGCCCTGGTCTGGAGTTGGGAATTCCGGCCGGATCTTTCCCCGGCGCCGCGTGCGCCGCAGACCGACACCGTCATACCCGTTCCTGCGCGGGACACACCCGCCGCACCGACGAACGCGGCCGTTCCCCTGAAACGCTACACGCTTCCGGAAATCCAGAAACTCACCGTGCCCGAAATTATCCTGACCGCGGAGGCCGCCATGGATCAAAACGAGACAGATTACGCGCGCCTTCTGGTTCGGGAAGGGTTGGTCAAGGAACCGGACAATACCCGGCTGCTGGAACTCCTCAGCCGCCTGATCAGCCGGTAAAAGACAATGTCAGGGAGGTCCGATGGAGCGCGAAGGGAACGGATCGGGAGCTGACCGTTTGGCTGTTCTTTTCCTGTCCAGTGTGCTGGCGGGAGCGTTCTTCATTCATTCCTGCGCCAAGACCGTGAACCCGCTGGACCCGGATCAATACGCCTATTTTCTCGAGGAACCGTGCTTCTCGGCCGGTTACGCCGGTTCTCTCGAATTCACCGTGAAGCTGAACCGGCCGGCGACGCTCTATTACGTCACCGTTCCGGCGGGTTCTCAGGCGCCGACTGCGGAAGAGGTCAGAAACGGCAGGGCCGCGGGCGGTGGAACACCTCTGGCCGCAGCCAGTTATCCTGTCACCGGCAATTCCGCCATGGGAGGGGCCCAATTATTAATGACCAATACATCCTACGCCGTTTTTGTCGTGGCGGAGTCGTCGGGCGGGGCTCTGCCGGGTGTTCTTTCCAAAGTCTATCAGATCAACGGCACTTCGTCTTCCGCTTATGCTTATCAGGCCCAGTTTGCCCTGACAAGCGCCCACGGTGCGGCGTCCGATCTCCTGGGAAATATTTATGTCACCGCATACGGTAATATGGTTTATAAATATTCGAAAAACGGGGATCTAATAAGGCAATGGGGCGGGTTTGGATCCGGCGACGGCCAGTTCAATTCCGCGAAGTCCGTTGCGTGCGACCGGAACGGTCATGTTTATGTCGTGGATGACGGAAACATGAGAGTTCAGAAATTTGATTCCAACGGAAATTTTATATTGAAATGGGGCTCAAACGGTTCGGGCGACGGACAGTTTGTGGATCCCAACGGCGTGGCGGTCGATCCGTCGGGAAGGTTTGTCTATGTCAGCGACGGGACGGACGACCGGATCCAGAAATTCACGTCGAACGGCGTTTATCTTTTGCAGTGGGGCGGCAGCGGAGCGGGCAACGGACAGTTCAACCAGCCGAACCAGGTGGCCGTTGATCCGGCGGGATGTGTTTATGTGGCGGATTTTTTCAACAACCGTGTTCAAAAATTCTCGCCGGACGGATCGTTTGTCTGGACGCAGGCCGTCCCGGACGTCGTTTCCGTTTTCGCGGACGATGCCTGCGGGATATACTATTGCATCAGTCATACGGAAGTTCAGAAACGCGATACGAACGGCGTGTTCATAACGAGCTTCGGATCATTCGGAGCCGGCGACGGGCAGTTCAACACCATCCACGACATGACTGTCGATGTATTCGGAAATATCTGGGTGTCGGACAGCGGACTCGCCCGTTACCAGAAGTTCCGGTAGTCCGCCGGATGAGGTCCCGTTCGGAGTCTTTGATTGCCCGGAACGGCTGTCAGAAAGCGGCCAGTGCGTTATTCCCCTCACACGGGATTCGATCGGCCATCCCCACCCGCTCAGGTTCTCAGGTAATTCCTGGCCTGCTGATCGTCAACGGTAATGGCCAGGTAATCCTTCATGCCGCTCATCTGAAAAAGCCGCATGAGGTGTTCCCGGCACACAATCACCATTTTTCCGCCGTTCTTGCGGACGTTCTTGAAAAACACGACGGTGGACCCGATGCCGGAACTGTCCAGCCGTTCCAGCTGGGTCATGTTCAGGAGATAACGGCTGCGGGCGGACAGGGTTTCTTTCTGCCAGGTTTCCTTGAAGCGCAGGACGGTGGTGATTTCCAGGTCCCCCTGCAGGACCAGTTCGCAGAAATCGGAGGTTTCCCGGCGGATAATGACGAGCCGCTGGCCGGGTATTTCCGTTACCACCGCCGTTCGGTCCTTGAGATGGTGCAGGGCGTCCAGTTCGGATTCGAAAACCGGCAGGTTGGGCGCTGAAACCCTGACGGTCGTGTTCACGTTGCCCTGCGCGACCAGGACCAGGAATCCCTCGTTTTTATCCAGGTACTGGTGGAGATAGACCACCGTGTCCATGGCCGTCGGGTCTATGGCCACCACGCGGATCATGTTGAGGACGATTTTTTTAAAGCCCTTCTGGTACTGTTGGAGACAGCGCAGGCGCAGATTGGTGAAATTGAAGCGGTTCAGGCGTCCGGACAGGGTCAGGGTGCAGGTATCGCCCAGTTCGTTGATCTGAATTGACATACAGGGCCGCTCCGCAGGGGAACCTTTTTCCCTTCATATTCTATCATAATCCGGGAAAATTGGAAATCCCCGACACGCCCGGAAACAGGACTTCCTGTGAGTCCACGGGTGATTTGGGCCGAAATATTTTCCCGAAATGGCAGGTCAGAGCATCCGAACAGCGTCAGGTGAGGGGTTTTGTGTGAAGCAACAAACAGACCGCGGTCCGGGTCTCGTCAGGAGGCGGTTGCCATGAATGCGAAGCCGGCTTTGACTTTCGGGAACCGGGACGTTAAAATATCCCGTCACGAATCCCGGCATGAGCTCTACGGAGGACCCAGACCCCATGATCGCAGCGAATCCCGCCATCCGCGCACCCGAAACCCGTCCGCGGGACCAGCGCCCGGATTTCGGGGCGGGTGTCACAAGGGCCGCGCGAATTTTTTTGCGTTTCCTGGCGCGGGTGTTCCGGGTCGCGGAGCCGGGTCCGGCCGCGGCAGGGCCCAGGATGCTTCTGCTGGTTTCGGGTTTTCTTCTTCTCGTGGCGCTGCGCCTGATCTCCCTTCGCTTCAATTTTCATCTGGGTTACCTGTATCTCATGCTGGTGTGTCTCAGCGGGTTCTGGTTCGGGGTCCGCGGAGGACTGGTCGCCGCGGCCGTTTCGGCCGGGATTTTCCTGGGGGAGGTTTCAATCCTGCGCCAGTTTGCCGAACGCGAAGTTGTCCTCGGTACGGTATTTCCCCGCTTCCTGGGCTACGCGTGGGGAGGAATCATGACCGGTTTGATGGCAGAATTTCTGTCCCCAAACCCGTCCCGGCGGTCATCGGTACCCGAAGTGATCGGGGTGAACCGGATCCTGGCCCTGTTCCACTCGCGCCCGGTCCGGATTGGGTTTCTGGCCGCGGTCTATGTGTTGGTCACATTTCTCAGGGTGACGGTCCCCGCGCTTTCGTATTTCCTGGATTACGCTTCGGTCATCCTGGTATGCGTGGCCGGGTTCTGGTTCGGGTTGCGGGGCGGTTTGATTGGCGCGACGGTCACTTTTTCCCTGTTTCTTTTGGAAGCCCGGCTGAATCCCGCCGCCGGCGTCCCCGGGGATTTTTTCCGGGACCAGATGTTTTCGTTCTTTTTCTGCTACGCGACGGGATTAGTGATGGGAGTCATCTCCGAACTGGAGACGGCCCAGAAGATCCGCCTGAGGGACATGGCCTATACCGACGAACTGACCGGCTGCGTCAACTTCCGGTACGCCATGCAGGCCCTGGAGCGCGAGATTTCCCGGGCGGCCCGGTCCGGGAGCGGCCTGACGCTCATCATCCTGGACATTGACGACTTCAAGCAATTCAACGACCGGTACGGCCACCATACCGGCAACCGGGTCCTGCAGGAGTTTGCGGCCGCCGTCCGTTCCCGCGTGCGCATGGAAGACACGGTCTGCCGCTTCGGCGGGGACGAATTCCTCGTCATCCTGCCCCAGACGCGGGCGAGGGATACGCTGCCGATTTTGAACAAGATCCGGTCCGCGCTTGCCAGGAACCATGCCGGAGGCCACCCCCCGGTTCTTTTCAGCGCCGGTATCTCCTATTTTCCCCTGCACGGTCACACGCCGGACATGCTGTTCAACGCGGCGGACAACGCGCTCTACGAAGCGAAGAAAACCGGGAAGAACTGCCATTGCGTGGAACGGCGGCGTTTTGCCCGGTTCACTCCGGAAAGGCCCCTTCGGTTCGTGTTCCAGGACCCCGCCACACGCCGCATCATCCCGGACGTGACGGTCGCGAACATCTCCCGCTCCGGTATGCTGGTCACGATGCCCGCCGGCCGGGAACTGAAAACGGAAGTCATCTGTCGGGGCAGCAGGCTGGACGGACGCGGACTGCTCTGCCAGGTGGTCTATCAGAAAGACGAACGGTGCGCGCGTCAGGCGGGAGTGACTTTTCCGGAGCTGGCCGACAGGACGTTCCGCTGTATCGTGGACGGGGACCCGGCGGAAAACTGAGCCGGCTCGGCCCGGGTTCGCCGGGCAAAATTGATAAAATCGCCTCCTTCCGGTAAAATAAGCGCGTGACACTCCGTCACGAGGGCTGCATGGACGCCGCATCCGAACAGACACAGACCCGTCCGTCGAACTTCATCGACGACATCATTCTCGAGGACAAGCGCGCGGGCAACCGCGGCGGCCGGGTGCACACCCGGTTCCCCCCGGAGCCCAACGGCTATCTCCACATCGGCCACGCGAAATCCATCTGCCTCAATTTCGGCACCGCCCTGAAGTACGACGGCCTGTGCAACCTCCGCTTTGACGACACCAATCCGAGCAAGGAAGAAACCGAGTACGTGGATTCCATCCAGCAGGACGTGAAATGGCTCGGCTTCGACTGGCAGGACCGGCTGTTTTACGCCTCCGACTATTTCCAGAAGCTTTATGACTGCGCCGTGGAACTGATCAGGCGCGGCAAGGCCTTCGTGTGCGACCTCACGGCCGACCAGATTCGCGAATACCGCGGTACGCTCACGCAGCCCGGAAAAAACAGTCTGTATCGCGACAGGACCGTTGACGAAAACCTGAATCTTTTCGAACAGATGCGCCAGGGCGCTTTTCCCGACGGCGCGAAGACGCTGCGGGCCAGGATCGACATGGCGTCCCCCAACATCAACATGCGCGACCCCGTTCTGTACCGCATCCAGCGCTCCACGCACCACCGCACGGGCGACGCGTGGTGCATCTATCCCATGTACGATTATGCTCACCCGCTTTCCGACGCCTTCGAGGGCATCACGCATTCCATCTGCACGCTGGAATTCGAGGACCACAGGCCACTGTACGACTGGTGCCTGAAAGAGCTGGGGTTCAGGGATCCGCCGCGCCAGATCGAGTTCGCGCGGCTGAACCTGAATTACACCGTCATGAGCAAGAGAAAGCTCCTCGAGCTGGTCAAAAACCGCTACGTGAGCGGATGGGACGACCCGCGCTTGCCCACGATCTCCGGCCTGCGACGGCGGGGTTATACGCCCGCGTCCATCCGGAGTTTCGCGGACCGCATCGGCGTGGCCAAATCCAACAGCACCGTGGACATCGGCATGCTGGAGTTCTGCGTCCGGGAGGACCTGAACAAAACCGCCCGCCGCGTCATGGCGGTCCTGCGGCCGGTGAAGCTCGTGATCGAAAATTATCCCGAAGGCAAAACGGAAACGCTGGAAGCCGAAAACAATCCCGAGGACCCTTCGGCCGGCACGCGGACCATCACCTTTTCCCGGGAACTTTATATTGACCGGGAGGACTTCCGCGAAACGGCGCCGCCCAAGTATTTCCGGCTGTATCCCGGGAATGAAGTGCGGCTGAAACACGCCTACTTCGTGAAGTGCACCGGTTTTGAGAAAAATCCGGACGGATCCATCCGGGAAATCCGCTGCACCTACGATCCGGCCACCAAAAGCGGGGAATCGCAGGACGGCCGCAAGGTGAAGGGGACCCTGCACTGGGTGAACGCGCGCGACGCCGTCCCCGTGGAAGTGCGCCTGTATGAACGGCTGTTCTCGGTGGAAAACCCGGACGCGGCGGGAGAGGGCGGGGATTACAGGGCGAACCTGAACCCGGATTCGCTCGTTGTCCTGAAAAACGCAATGGCCGAAGCATCGCTGGCTCGGGCAAAACCGGGTGAGACTTTCCAATTCCTGCGCTCGGGCTATTTCTGCGTTGATCCGGATTCAAAGCCGGGCGTGCCCGTTTTCAACCGCACGGTCACGCTGAACGACAGCTGGGCCAAGATCGAGAAGAAATTGAAATAGATTCGGGATGCCGGTTGTTTTCGGATAGAGAGCGCCGGACATTCGCCTCGCGGCCGGTTGCCTTCCCTAAATCCTTTTCCACACCACTCCGTCTTTCGTGTCCCGGACCTCGATACCTTTGGCGAGGAGCGCCCTGCGCAGATCGTCCGCGCGGGCGTAGTCCTTGCCCTGTTTGGCCGCGGTCCGGTCGGCGATCAGTTTCCGTTCCTCGTCCGTCAGGCAGGTTTCCGCGGCCGTGAACACGAACCCCAGGACCGAATCCATCCGTTTTATAAGCGCCAGGATCGCGTCCGCGTTCGCGCGTGTCGCGGCCGTCGAGCGTTCGTAAAACACGCGGATCAGGTCGAAAACGGCGGCCATGGCCTCCGCGATGTTGAGGTCGTCGTCGAGAGCGCCCGAGAAATTGTCCTCCGCAACCGCAGTCGCATCGGCCAGAGCGGAGTCGGCGGGGCCGTCGGCGCGCACGTTTGAAAGCGCCAGGACAAAGTCGTCTATCCGGGCCAGGGACGACTCCGCCTGCTTGATCAGGTCGAACGTGAAATTCAGCGGCTTGCGGTAATGCGTGGTGATGAGGGCGTACCGGACGGCGCGGGCGGGATGGCCCCGGGCGGTCAGGTCGCGGAGGGTGTAAAAATTCCCCCTGGACTTGGACATCTTCTCGCCGTCCACCACCAGGTGGGTGGCGTGGAGCCAGGTGTTCACGAACGGTTTGCCCGTGGCCGCCTCGCTCTGCGCGATTTCGTTGGTGTGGTGGGGGAAGATCAGGTCCACGCCGCCGGCGTGGATGTCTATGGTTTCGCCCAGAAACTGCATGCTCATGACGGAGCACTCAATGTGCCATCCGGGCCGCCCGGCGCCGAAGGGGGCGTCCCATTTCACGTCGCCGTCTTCGGGAGTCCATTTTTTCCAGAGGGCGAAATCGGCGGCGTTCTCCTTGGCGTATTCGTCGCTCGCGTGACGCGCGGACCGGCTTTCGCTCGCCCCTTCCTTCAACTGGTCGTGCTCCAGGTTGGCGAGTTTCCCGTAATTCGGGAAGGACGAGACCTTGAAATAAATGCCGTCGGCGCTTTCGTAGGCGTGGCCCTTGCGGAGGAGCGTTTCAATCAGGGCGATCATGCCGGGAATATGGTCGGTCGCGGCGGGGTAATGTTCGGCCGGGAGGATGTTGAGCGCCCGGAGGTCCTCGAAAAACGCCTTCTTGTAGATGTCCGTGAAATCCCGGAGCGGCATGCCGTTTTTCCGGGAATCGCGGATGGTCTTGTCGTCCACGTCGGTCAGGTTCATGACCTGGTTCACGCGGTAGCCCCGGAACAACAGCCACCGGCGCAGCAGGTCCTCGAACGCGAATGTGCGCAGGTTGCCGATGTGCGGGTAATTGTACACGGTCGGCCCGCAGGTGTAGAGCGAGACCTCGCCCTCCCGCAGGGGTTTGAAGTCTTCCACGCGGCGGAACAGGGTATTGTAGAAACGGACGCTCATGCGGACTCCTGAATCGGGAATGACAGATTATAAGGGGAACGGGATCATTTGTGAACTGGACGCGCGGTGACGGGACGGGATTTGCCGCGGCCCGGTCTGACGAGTCCTTAACAGTTCGCCTGTGCCCGGCGTTCTAAAACCGGGTCCCACAGGTGAACAGCGGGAACACCCGGTCGGATTTTCCGGTTTTCCGGTCCGGCGACGGCCTTTCAAAAAGCACGGACTCGTTGTAGTACCAGATGGAACGGTAAAGGTGGGCCTGTTTCACGTCGCTGTTCATGAGCCAAAGTCCCCCAATGCCCAAGGCCGTGCCTGTCGCCATCAATCCGATACCGGCGGTCAGGACCAGGAACGGGTCGTCTGATTGCCAGACGTTCGGTAAAACAAGACCGCCGCCAAACGCCAGAACCCCGATGCCGATCATGATCAATCCCGTGAGGTTGGCGCCGTGATATTTTTCGATTTCGTCATTCGACGCGGGATAGCGTTTCAGAAGCCCGTTGAATTCTCCGCTGCCCACGGGAATCACCCGGCCGTTCAGGAGAACATGCTCGGGGAAAAAGAGGAATCCCCGCTGGTAGGTCAGGACCTGTTCGTCGTATTGCTTTTGCAGGGCGGTGTCCGGGGACGCGGGGTAAGCCCGAAGCGTCAGACCGCAAAGACCGGCCAGCGTGAACAGGGCCGTGACTCGTTTCCATGCCGTCATGGTGCTCCTCCCTAGAATTCCGCGGCGTACCAGGCGATCGGGATCCGGATTTCATCGGCGGCGCGGGCGTGTTCCGCTTCGAACAGGATGAACCGGTTATAATGCCAGACGGCCTTGTCCAGGTCGTTGTTCGCGTTGTTGAAAAACAGTGCGGAGAGCGTGAAACAGGTCACGGTGCCGGCCAGGTAACCGAGCGCGAGAAAACCCTTCTGAGCGCCGGACAGGTTTTCGTAGGAGTTTTGACCGCCCGTTCCCAGGGTCAACACGGTCCCCAAGCCCCCTCCGGCCAGAAACAGCCAGCCGAGTGTCCGGTTGGCTCCGTAGCCGTACACAAACGGTTTCGCGGCGGGAGAGAATTTGAGCCGGTCCAGAAAATCCCGCGGGGCGCCGTTCCAGCCAAACGGCCAGGATTGATCCCCGGAGGCGTATCCGGACGGGGTCAGGCGGAGCGTGCGCAACTGATAGGCCAGTTGGAGGCCGGACGGGATCTTGTGCGAGAATGACCGCGCTTCCCCGGGTCTCAGGCTCACGGTCTCGAGCAGAACGACCTTGCCGTCGGATTTCCGGCGGACCGTTACGGAAAATTTCGAGTCGGCCGGGACTTTCTGGCTGTAGGAAAAGGAATCGTTGGACGCGACCGCGACCGTCCGGTTGTTCAGGAGGACCGAGAACGCATCGGTGCCGACGCGGAAGTTCCCGAATGAAATTTGGGCGATGGTTACGGACCGGTTTAACAGGGCCCGGACGCTGTCCGCCACGACCGCGTCCACGGTGTCAAAGATCTCGATGTCCGTTGCGGTCCGGTAGGAGCGGGAAAACAGCTCCCGACCGTCTGCCGCGTTTGTCACGGTCCAGTCCACCGCGGCGGTCGGGGAGGATTTCGGGCCGCTCAGGTTGAACGTTCCGGATAAAACGGCGTCCGCCCGGAACTGACGGGCAATGTCCAGGGCCGAAGCGCTATCCGGCAGGTTGGTCAGAAGGTTTTCGTCCACCACGTCCAGGTCCGGCAGAACGTTCAGGAAGGTGGCGAGCGAGTTATAAATGACGGCGCGGTGAACTTCAGAATTCCTGTAAACGGATTTGTCGGCCATGTTGCGGGGCGGCAGGATGACGACCCGGGTTTTTACGCTTCCGGAGACCGGCGCCAACCGGGCCAGGGCGGGAACGGAAAAGAACAGGGCGATCGCGCAGAGAAACGCCTTCATTTGGTTCTCCCGGAACGGACGGGCTGTTGTCGGCGTCAATTATAATCGGCGCGCGGCGATTATTCAACCCGAAGGGAGACGGGGAATCGGCCTGCGAACAAAAAAACCGGTTAACGGGATTCCGGCGTCCGGTCGGCCGATAACAGGCGGAATTTCAGGATCTGATCGGTTCTGTGGACCAGGTCGGAGATCAGAATTTCCAGGTTTTCGAGAAAACAGCCGGAGCGGTATTTCATGTCCCGCGAAACGCGGTCCTGAAAGTTTCTCAGTTTTTGAAGCCATTTTTTCGCGCCGTTCGATTCCGCGGGGTCCGCCGGGCGCGTGAGGTGTTCCAGGATCCGTTCCGAGTAATCCTTTACGGCGGTTTCCACGGAAACCCAGAGTTCCCGCATCGCGGATCCGGGAGCGCGTCCCGTAGCGGCCGCGTGACGGACGGCGAATTTTCGGATCCGGGCCAGCTCTTTTTTCCGGAACCGGTAAATGTCCGCGATCATTTCTTTCAGGCCGAACGCCCGGATCCGGTCCAGGCGTTTTTCCAGCCCGGATCTGGCGTTTTCCAGACTCGACCTCAGGGCGTCCGACATGGTGGACTGCCGGCCGATCTGTTCCCGGGTCATCCGGATAAAATGATGGCCCATGACGGCCTTTTTAAACGCCAGGGCGATCAGACGGGGCTTTGTGAACAGCGTGCGGAGAAGACAGCCCCAGTAGGATAAACCGTATCCGGAAAAAGTCTGGACCACGAGGGACCTCAGAAAAGCGTGGCCGAAGGAAAACAGGTTTTTGACGCTGATGGAACCGGTTTTATAGGGGTAGCGGTGCGGATGGTTTCTGATCAGGTCGGAACAGCGTTTGAAATAATTTTTCGGCTGGTAGATATGCGTGACCACGGATTTGTAAGACTCCGCGACTCTTTCCTCCGGGCGGCGGGGCCGGAAATTCAGATGCAGATCGCGGGTGTTGTTTCCGGAAGAATCCTCCAGCATCCGCCCTTCGGCCTTCAGGCGACGGAACAGGCGGGTTTGAGGAAGGGCCGTCAAAAGCCCGACCATCGCCATCGGGATTCCCGATTTCTGGATAAAGTCGATCTGCCGTTCGGCGATATCTTCGGGGTCGCTGTCAAAACCGACAATAAAGCCCGCCGAGACCTCAATGCCTTTCCGCTGGATTTTTCTCACGCTGTCCAGCATCCGGACGTTCACGTTCTGTTTTTTTCCGGTTTCGGAAAGGGACGCCTCCACGGGCGTCTCGATCCCGATAAACACCATGTGAAAACCCGCCGCGACCATTCCGTCCATCAGGTCTTCGTCTCCGGCCAGGTCGATGCTGGCCTCCGTGAGAAAATTGAACGGGAAATTCCGTTCCCGCTGCCAGCGGGCCAGTTCGGGAAGAAGTTTTTTCACCTGGAGGCGGTTGCCGATAAAATTGTCGTCCACGATAAAGAGAGACCCGCGGTGGCCCAGCCGGTACAGAGATTCGGCTTCCGCGATGAGCTGGGACGGGCTCTTGACCCGGGGGTTGCGGCCGAACAGTTCGATAATGTCGCAGAACTCGCAGTTGAACGGACACCCGCGCGAATACTGCAGGGCCATGGACTGGTACTGACTCATCCGGATCAGGTCGAACCGCGGCGCGGGAGTCGCCGTGATGTCCGGTTTTTCCGCGCTTTCGTAAACCGCTTTGGGCGAACCCCGGCGAAGGTCCTCCAAAAACGGCGGCAGCGTCACTTCGGCTTCGTTCAGGACAAAATGGTCCACGCCGCGTATTTGCTCCCGGGAGGAGGTCGGGTAGGGGCCTCCGGCCACCACGGGTTTTCCCAGCCGGTTGCAGAGCGCAATGACATCGTTCAGGGAGTCCTTCTGGATCAGCATGGAGGAAGTGAACACGATGTCGCATCCGGCCACGTCCTTCTCCCGGAGCGGCGTGACGTTCATGTCCACCAGTTTCAGTTCAAACTCGCTTTCCGGAAGCATGGCCGCCACGGTCAATAATCCGACGGGCGGGAAACCGGCCTTTTTAAAGGTGAACGGCAGACTGTATTGAAATCCCCAATACGTCTTTGGAATTTCGGGATAAACCAGCAAAACCTTCCTTTTCATGCGAACTCCCGTGATGCCCGGAAACAATCATGCTAAGCCCGCGGGGCCCGGAAGTCAATCACGCGGCCGTTTATATTTGACGGTGCGCCGGCAAGGGAATAAAATAAGGGTCGCTTTTTCCCGGTCCGGGCATCCGGCAGCGGAAACGGGCGCTTAGCTCAGCTGGTTCAGAGCACCTGCCTTACAAGCAGGGGGTCACAGGTTCGATCCCTGTAGCGCCCAGGTCGATATCCGGAGTTTTCATGAGGACGAAGTTTCTCTTTCTTCTGATCCCGGTCCTGTTTCTGGGCTGTGCCCGCGGAGCCGTTCGGGCCGAACCGGACGCCCGTCTGGACCGTTCGTCCCTCCGGTACAATTTCGAGGCGTTCCGTCTGAACCGCAAGCAGCTTCTGCCGCTGGCATACACCGTGACCAACAGGACCTATCTGGAGGCCCTGTCCAACGAATTCGCGTATTATTCCCTTTCCCGGGAAACGCTTCTGACCCGCGCGGCGGACCAGTATCTTTCCCTGACCAACGCGTTTCCCGATCAGACGGCTTTCCTGCTGCAGCGTGCGGGCATCTGCCGTTTCAAACTACGCGATCTCCCCGGAGCGAACAAATACCTGAGTCTGGCCCTGTTGTCCGGGGCTCCGGGCCGGGACGCCGGATCCGAACTGTATTTTTACCGCGCCATGACGCTTCTGTACCGGAACCGGGACGCGGAAGGGGCGCTGCGGAACCTGAAAAAAATCAATCCGCGGGAACTGGACGTTGACCGGCAGGACCTGCTGGTCTTTGAGGCGTCCGCTTACGCGGAGATGAAAGATTATTCCCGGGCCCACGGTCTGTACCGTTCGGCATTGAACGTCAACCCGGAACGGTTTTACGGGAATTACGACCTGACTCCGTTCTACCGCGCCGCAGGCCGCGACGGAGAGATTCCCCAGTATGTCCGGAGTTCCTTTTCAGCACTGGAAAAACACAAGGACCCCGCCTTCAGGGTCAGGGCCTACGGCCAGCTGGTGGAGGAAAAAGTTTCCCGGGGAACGGACGGCCTGGTGTACGATTTCGGACTTTCAGCCGGATACACCTATTATCCCGGGATGATGTACTACTATGATCACCCCCGGCCCATGGACCGCATCAAGAGTTTTTTCCTCCAGACGCCGCTGAAGGACCGCCGGTCCTACCGCAGCGAGCGCATCTATTACACCGTGTTCGAGGATTACCTGGACGGACAAAAGGAATCCCGCGTTCTCCTGGTCCAGGCGCTCATGGACGTGACCAACATCCGACACCCGTTTTCCGGGGTGTCAGACACGCTGACCAGGACCTTTGCCACGAACACGACGCTGCTGCTGCTTTCTCCCACGAATATTTTCCTGGTGCTCACGAACAGCCTGGTTGCTACGAACGCCCGCGATCGCGTGCTGACAAACCAGTCCAACGTCATCCTGACCCGGACGCTGAATTTTCCCTACTATATCACGACCGAATATTGCGACCTGGACCGCGACGGAAAATGGGAATATCTCTTTCTGGGTTTTGACAGAACGAATACGGTGACCGCCCTCTTGTTTAATCCCGACACGCTCCGTTTTGCCGGCGTGAAATTTCCCGTGCGCAGCGCCGGCGCGAAACTCGTGATCCAGGACGTGAACGGGAACGGGAGAAACGACGTGGTTCTGCTGGACGACGACGTGTATTTCCTGAAACTGGAGCCGATTCCCTAGGATCCGGACCGGGTCAAAAAAACAGGGGTTGCCACCGGTCCGGTGGCAACCCCTGTTTTTATATGCTCAGACGTCAGTTCAGGTTCAGCAGGTAGCTGTCGCGTCCCATGGAAGTGGATTTGATTCTGGAAAGCGCGTTCTGGGCGTCCTGTTTGGAACCGAATTTCCCGACGCGGACACGATAGTAAGTGACGCCGTTCACCGCCGCTTCCACGATGTAGGACTGGTGGCCCTGGCGGCGCAGCTGGTCTTCAATGGAACGCGCCTTGTCCATGCTGGTGTGCGCGGAAATCTGGAGAGTGTAATGGCCGTCGCCCGCCGTCATGGCGGGTGCCGTTCTGGAATCGCTTTTGACGGGCGTCTTGTCCGTTTTTTTTACGCTGGTCGTGGTCAGTTTGACGGACCGGGACGGCGCGGCCACGGAAGGCGCGGCGGCCGGAGAAGCGGAGATGGGCGGCGCGGTCAGGATTTCATCCTTGGCTGAGGACGATGGGACCAGGGCCGTTCCATCGGGGAGTGCCGTGGCCGGTTTGTCGGGAGACGCGGGAGCCGCTCCGAATGAATTTTCAATTTTTCTCTGGTCCAGCTTTTCCTGGACGTTCCGGACGGATGTCTGGTTGGAAAGACCCATGTCTTTCATGGTCGTCTTGCCCAGCCAGTAACCCACCAGGAAAACCAGAACGCCGAAAAAGACAAAAATGGCCCCGGCCCAGACCAGACGCTCGTCGGTGAGATTCAGGAAAGTTTTTTTCTTTTCGGCCGGCCTGGGATGAGCGGCGTTTTCTCCGGAGAAGGAGATCTGCCCTTTCTGGATCGTGGAACTGGTGTGTTTGTAGTCGTTAATGCGGGACCGCCCGGGATTGTAGATCTGGTCTTCAAATCCGAAGGGAGCCTGTCCCATGCCCTGCTGGCCCATATTGCCTTCGTTGCCCGGAAACAGGTCAATATACTCGGATTCGCCCATACAATCCCTCCATTCGGCATTCTTGCGGTTTTTCCCCTATAATTGTCGGAATAATCCCCGTTTCATTGAGCCGGACTTCCCCGGGGGCGGATAATTCCCGAGCTGACAACGGTTAAGCCGCTATTGATGGTCTGAAGATTCGGGGCAACCGCCTTTTGCCGGGTTCTGCAACGCCAAGATGGAAAGAAACCGGGTGAACGGGGACGCTTTTTTTACAAAAGCCGCCTGACTCCTTAAAATGACCCGGGATACGCTATGAACGACTGTTTGACCAAGATTATCGCGACGCTGGGGCCTGTTTCCGTCAACGACAGGATCATCGGGGATATGGTCCGCGCGGGCGCCGACATGTTCCGTCTCAATTTTTCGCACGGCGCCCTCGAACAGCACGGGAACGCCCTGCGGATGATCCGTCAGACGGCTGAACAGGCGGGAAAGCCCATAGGTGTTTTCCAGGACCTGCAGGGGCCCAAGATCCGCATCGGACAGATCCGCGGCGGTGGCCTTGAACTCATTCCGGGTGAGGAACTGGTCCTGACCGTGCGGGAAATGGAAGGCGGCGAGGAAAACGGCGTCAAGACGGTTTCCGTGGACTACGCGGCGCTGGCCGGCGAAGCCAGGCCGGGACACCGTGTTCTCGTTGACGACGGGCTGATCGAACTGAAAGTGGAGCAAGTCGCCGGCCAGAATATCCGCACCCGGGTGGTCGGCGGGGGCGTTCTCAAACCCCGGAAGGGCGTGAACCTGCCGCACGTTCCGCTGTCCGTTTCGGCGATCACGGAAAAAGACCGCCGGGACCTGGAATTCGCGTTCACGAACGAGCTGGAATACGTGGCCCTGTCTTTTGTCCGGCGCGCGCGGGACGTGACGGAACTTCTGGACCTCATGAATTCGGGTTACGGGCGGAAAATCCCGGTGATCGCAAAAATTGAAAAGCCAGAAGCTCTCCGGGACATCGACAATATCATAGACGTGTCCGACGCGGTCATGGTGGCTCGCGGGGACCTGGGCGTGGAAACGTCCCCTCAGGAGGTCCCCATTTTCCAGAAGACCATCATCCGCCGCTGCAATCTGGCGGGAAAACCCGTGATCACCGCAACCCAGATGCTCGAATCCATGATCGCCAACCCGCGTCCCACCCGCGCGGAGGCGGGAGACGTGGCGAACGCCATTCTGGACGGAACCGACGCGGTCATGCTGTCCGGAGAAACCGCCGTGGGGAAATATCCCGTGGAATCGGTCCGGATGATGAAGGCCATCGCGCAGGAACTGGAATCCAGCGAACTGTTCGCCCTGCACGGGCTGCACGAACAGCTGGCGCATCCGGAATACCGGGAAAAATCCCGCGAGGACCTGGCGGAAGCCGTGAGTTACGCCACCATCGAACTGGCCGAAAAAACCGGAGCCAAGTTCATCGTGACGTTCACGCATTCCGGCGGAACGGCCCGCAACGTTTCCAAGTACCGCCCCGTTGTTCCCGTGATCGCTTTCAGCCCCGTGGCGGCTACCGTCCGCCGCCTGTCCCTGGTGTGGGGCGTGACGCCGGTCCAGCTCGGCATGGTGAAGAGCGTGGACGAACTCCTGGACGGAGCGGCGGAAGTCATGAAGTTCCGCGGCATGGTCGCGGAAGGCGACAGCATCGTGATCACGGCCGGCGTGCCGGTGGGCGTGCCCGGAAGCACCAACATGATCAAGGTGGTCCGGATCTGATTTCCGGATCACGCACAGGTTTTGAATGGATAAAATGAGAAAAAGGATACCGCCCGTTCTGATTTTTCTCGCCACGGTGACCGTGACGCTTTTCGCCTCCGTGGACCGAGAGCTGATCCTGGCTGTCGCGAAAAACCGCTTCAAGACGGTCGTGGAGCTGGTGGAAAAGAAGAAAGCGAACGTCAACGCCACCTATGACCGGGGGAAAACCTCCCTGCATTGGGCCGTGACGGGGGCCGACCTGAAAATGGTGGCTTACCTGATCGCCCGAGGGGCCGTGGTGGACGCCCGGGACGAATACGGGGACACACCCCTCCACAAAGCCGCTCTGAAAAAAGACGTGGACCTGGACATCATCAAGTACCTGGTGCTCAAAGGGGCCAACGTGAACGCCGTCAACCGCTACGGCTGGACGCCCTTGCACGCATTCGCCTATTACGAAAATTCCCTGGTGGTCAAGTACCTGATCATGCAGGAAGCCGAAATCACCAACACCACCACGCGCAAATACAACGAGATCACCAACGGCATGACCGCCCTGGACGTGGCCGTGCGCAGGAACAATTCCAACGTGATCGAGGCCCTGCAAAACCCGGACCGGTACCGCCAGTTGTCCCGGACCCCGTTCCTGGTTTTGTCCGTTTCCAACGAGATGACGCCGGGCGGCGATCCGGCCGGTCTGGCCGCGCCCGGGCGGGGCCTGTTGCGGGTGACGGTGGAAAACCGCGGGGGCGCTTCCGCGTCCATGGTCACCGTCGTGATTGAACCGTTGACGAACTGCGAGGGAATCTCGTTCGGTTCCGCGGAATCGTTCGGCCTGGGCGTGGGCCAGGAAAGGGAAATTGTCGTCGCGATGGAAGCCGATCGCAGCGTCCGGGACACCGTGGCCGTGTTCCGTGTCCGGGCCCGGGAATACGCCTACGGCAGGGAATCCCATCCCGCGACTGTCATGATCAGGACTTACGCGCCCCGCCCGCCGGCCCTTGTCCTGAAACCGGAATGGCCCGCGGATGAACATCCGGTCCTGAAAGGTCTGGAAAAAATCCGGCTGCCGTTTCGGGTCGGGAACACGAACCGTCTGGGCCACGCCGAGGCGGTCGCGCTCAGCGGGTTCGAATGGACGGGAGGCGATATGATCACCGTACGCCCGGTTTCCAACATCCACCTGCTTCCCCTGTCCAACAGAACGGTGGAAATGGAAATCGAGGCCGGGGCGGACTTGCCGGACGGAAAAGTCACGGTCGCCTTTGTGGCGGCGGAAACCAATTTTGGAATTTCCGTGACCAACCGGGTGGTTCTGGAAACCAGGCGTCTGCTCAAACCCGCGCTCTCGGCCTCCCCGTTTTACCGGGTCACGGTCCTGTCCAACATCCTCACCAATTTCCAGACCGTCACCGTCGTCCAGACCAACTGGCAGGTTGCGGAGGGTTTCTTCGGGCCGGAGTCCAATTTGACGCTCGTTACGAACCGTTTCTGGGAGACCAACGAAATTCTGCGGATCGCGACCAACCGGGAAAGCGGTTTCCTGCTGTCCAATACGGGGGAAACCGCCGCCCGCGGCGTGTCCGTGGCTATCCAGTCCTTCGCGCCACTTCCCCCGGAATCAGCCGGCGCGTATGAGCCGCGTTCGTCCGTTTACGCCTTCACCATTCCTGAAATCGCCACGAACACGGCCCGCGTGGTGTTCTACAGCCAGTTTGTGCGGACTCCGCTGACGAACGCGAACAGGGTCCATTTCGCGGCGCGGGACGGCCGCGGCCTGGCGGCGGTGGACACTAACTTCATGATCGAATTGTATTGAAGGCCGGACTGAAAGGCGGCATTTGCCCGGCCGTCACCGGTTCATAAAGGCCCGCTGAAAAATCCTGCGGAGGATAATCCATGAGCGAAACGACGGATACGCGGCGCGCCTGGCACACCTTGCCGGCGGAAGAAACTGTCCGGCTGCTGGAAAGCCGTCACGCAGGGCTGAGCGCGGGCGAAGCCGCCGAACGGTTCGAAAAATTCGGGCCGAACAGGCTGAAAGGAAAAAAGAAGACGCCGGCCGCGGTCGTTTTTTTCCGGCAGTTCCTGAGCCCCCTGGTTTATATCCTGGTCACGGCCGCGGTCGTGAAGACGATCGTGGGCAGCTACGCGGACGCCGTCGTGATCGGAGCGGTCCTGCTTCTCATGGCCCTGATCGGGTTTGTCCAGGAAATCCGCGCCGAGAAAGCCATGCAGGCGCTCCTCCAGATGGTTTCTCCCCGGGCCAAGGTCCGGCGCGGCGGGAAACTGGAAACGATCTCCGCTCCCGAAATCGTTCCCGGAGACATCATCGTCCTGGAAGCCGGAGACAAGATTCCCGCGGACGTGCGCCTGCTGGAAAGTTCCAACCTGAGCGTGAACGAGGCGGCCCTGACGGGAGAATCCGTGCCCTCGGAAAAAGACGCCGCGCCGGTCGATGAAAATGCGCCCGTGACGGACCGCAGGAACATGGCCTATCTGGGCACGACCGTGGCCGGCGGGAGGGCCGTGTGCATCGTGACCGCCACCGGGATGAGCACGGAGATCGGGCGGATCGCGACGGCCATTTCGGAAGTCCGGCCCCAGAAAACGCCCCTGCAGAAAAGCATTGACGGACTGGGCCACTCCATCATCCTGATCGTCCTCGCGGCCTGCGTGTTTCTGGTTGCTGCCGGGGTGTTGCGCCGTCTGGATTTGATAGACATCTTTCTTTTGGCGGTCGCGGCCGCCGTATCGGCCATCCCCGAAGGGCTGCCGGGCGTCGTGACCGTCCTTTTAGCCATCGGCATGCGGTCCATGGCGAAACGCAACGCCATTGTCAGGAAGATGGTCGCGGTGGAAACCCTGGGTTCCGCGACCGTGATCTGCAGCGACAAGACCGGCACGCTCACCATGAACCAGATGACCGTCCGCCGCGTGTTTTGCGACGGAGGCTGGTACGATGTTTCGGGCGAAGGTTACCGCCCGGACGGATCGTTCGCCCGGGACGGCCGCGATGCCGACCCGGCAACCAGCCCTGTTCTGACCGAACTGCTCCGGTCAGGCGTCCTCTGCAACGACGCGCTGTACGAAGACCGGGAGCCGTATGACATCATCGGCGATCCGACCGAAGGCGCGCTTCTGGTGGCCGCAGAAAAAGCCGGAATGAAAAAGCAGGACCTGGAAACGAAATATTCCCGGATCGCGGAAATCCCGTTTCAGAGCGAAAAACAGTACATGGCCACGCTCCACGAATTCGGAGCCGGCAAGAGAATTTTCGTCAAGGGTTCGCCGGAACGCATGCTGGAGCTCTGCTCGTCGCGGCTTGCGGCCTCCGGGCCCGTTCCGCTGGACGAATCAGCCCACGCGGCCATACAGGAAGCCAACACGGCCATGGCCCGGGACGCCCTGAGGGTCATCGCTTTCGGATACGCCGAAACCAATAAGGAAAACGCGTCCCTCAAAGAGGATGACATCCGGGGCCGCGCGGTATTGATCGGATTGATGGGCATGATAGACCCGCCGCGCGAAGACGCACGGCAGGCGGTGGAACTCTGCCGCCAGGCCGGGATCCGCGTCGCCATGATCACCGGGGACAACCCGTTGACGGCGGCCGCCATAGGCCGGAACTGGGACTGCCGGAAGGGCGGGCGGTGACCGGCGCCGAAGTCCGGAACATGGACGACGATGAACTCGAGAAAAACATAGCCGGCATTTCCGTTTTCGCCCGCATCGAACCCCTGCTCAAGCTCCGGATTGTCCGGGCGTTCAAGGCCCGGGGGCACGTGGTGGCCATGACGGGAGACGGCGTGAACGACGCGCCGGCGCTCGAAGCCGCGGATATTGGGGTGGCGATGGGCATCACCGGCACGGACGTGGCCAAGGAAGCGTCGGATATGGTTCTGACGGACGACAACTTCAGGACCATTCTGGCGGCCGTGGAGGAAGGCCGGGCCATTTTCAACCGGCTGCGCAACGTGGTGCTGTTCCTACTTGCGACCTGTCTGGGAGAGCTGCTGGCGCTGATTCTCAGCGTCGCGTTTACCGGGAAGGCGCCTCTGGTGCCTCTCCAGATCATCTGGGTGAACCTGGTCACGGGAACCCTGATGGCCATCCCGCTGGGAATGGAACCTCAATCGGGGGACGAACTCCGCCAGCCGCCGCGTCACCCGAAGGTCGGACTGATCTACCCCGGGCTCCTGGCCCGGCTGGGAATTTTTTCGACGCTTCTGGGCGTTTCGGTGTTTCTGGTTTTCCTCTTCGCCCTGGACGGCATGCCGTTGGAAGCCGCGCGCACGGTCGCGTTCTGCTGCATGGTGGTGTTCGAGTGGTTCATCGCGTTTTCCGTGCGATCCGACACGCGCTCGCTTTTCCGTCTGGGCGTCTTCACGAACCGGGCGCTTGTTTACGCGCTTCTGGCGGCTGTGGGTTTGCAGCTGGCCGTGATTTATATTCCGGTCCTGCGGGGACTCATGGGCGCAGTCGCGTTGACGCTGCCGCAGTGGGGGCTGGCTTTGCTGCCGGGTTTGTCGATTTTCATTCTGGAAAATCTGCGCATGCTTTTGGCGCCGAAGCTTTTCGATGCCGGCAAGTGGCAGCCGCGGAATTCGCGGACGAGGTTTTCATAACGCGCGGCTTGCAGCGGGTAACCGCGACCCGGGACCCCGATGTCCGGATCTCCGGAGTCCGTTTGCAATTTTCAATGTGCCCGCTATAATACACCTGCGGCATCGGGAGGGGAATTCCGAAGCCACGACGTGCTTCGACAGGCTCAGCATAAACCCGGGTGCCGCGCGGCCACGATGGCGGAAGCGCGGCAAACGAATTAAGCCACAACAGTGTCAAGACTGACCGTCGGAACGGACGGATCGTCGGGTAAAAAGCGCCGGCACGGCTTGGGCGCGACGGAACGGAAGCAAGCCGAACGCGTGTCTGATGTTTTATGGCGACTGATAATCAAGGCCTTTCCGCCCTTCACAGGGTCCTGTTTCGGCTCAACACCCATTATCACAACACCAATGTCTGCGTGGTGGGCGATTTCAATTCCTGGACTCCCGGGGCCACGCCCATGGCAGACGAAGACGGTGACAACGTCTGGGAAACGGTGATCGATCTTCCTTCGGGCCGCTACGAATACAAGTTCCTGGTGGACGGGAAGGAATACCGCGCGGACCCGGAAAACCCCCTGAAAGGTGAGCGGGAACAGTTCGGGAATTCCCTGCTGTTGGTCGGGGAAGCGCGTGTGGAAGCGGAAGGAGACGCGGTCCATACGGACAAAGACCTGGACGTGTTCTGCGACCGGTTCATGAACGTCAAGGCCGCGATCAACCGGAAGAAATTCCGGGACGCGGCGCTGATTCTCCGGAGCGGGGAACGGGAGGAGATCGCCGGAGGTTACGAGCTGTACCGCGACGAGTCGTATTCCTACCGCGTGTTCACTTTTTTCAGGGCCGGGGCGGCGGCGGGCGCGGTGCTGCGCTATCTGTTCTGCCTGGAATCGGAAGACGGCCAGCCGGTCTATTTCGGGAAAAACGGGCTGAAAAAACGGATGGATGAGATCCAGCCGTTCGAATTCCATACCGAAATCCGGGGCTGTTTCCGCACTCCGGAATGGGTGCGGGACGCCGTGTTCTACCAGATTTTTCCCGAGAGGTTCCGGAACGGGAACCGGAAAACGGACCCGCCCGGCACGGTCCCGGAAAACACAAAACCCGGTTTCGACACTTTTTACGGAGGCGACCTGGACGGCGTGATCCGCTCCGCGACCTACCTGAAAAACCTGGGTGTGACGGCCGTTTATTTCAACCCGCTGTTCGAATCCCCGTCCGTTCACAAATACGACACTTCGGATTACCGGAAAATCGACCCGCATTTCGGCACGGAAGAAACGTTCCGGGCCATGAAAAACACGCTGAAAATTCTGGGGATCCGTTTCATCCTGGACGGGGTCTTCAACCACACCGGCGACACCTTCTGGGCGTTCCGGGACGTTCTGGCCAACGGCCCCGAATCGGCCTATAAAAACTGGTATGTCATCAGGAAATTTCCGGCCCGGGACGGTCCGGAAAACAATTACGAAAGCTGGTGGGGTTTTCCCTCGCTGCCCAAATTGAACGCGGCGGAACCGGCGGTCAAGAAGCACCTGCTGGAAACCGCGTCCCACTGGATCGAGAAAGGGGCTTCCGGCTGGCGGCTGGACGTGCCCAACGAGATTGACCATCCGTTCTGGAAGGAGTTCCGCCGGACGGTTAAAACCACGGACCCGGACGCGTACATCGTGGGGGAAATCTGGCAGGACGCGCGGCCCTGGCTGTCGGGTGACGAATTCGACGGCGTCATGAATTACCGTTTCCGGGACGCCTGCCTGAATTTTTTCGGGCGGCGCCTGCTGCGGGCCCCGGATTTCGCCGCGGAAATCGGGAAACTGGTGTACCGCTATCCCCTGCAGGCCTGTTTCGCCAACCTGAACCTGCTGTCCAGCCACGACACCGCCCGTTATTTCAGCGTGATCGGGAAGGATCTGACGCGCATGAAACTGTCCGTCGCGTTCCAGTTTTCGTTTCCCGGTGCGCCCTGCGTCTATTACGGCGAGGAAAACGGGATGGAAGGCGGCCGCGACCCGGATAACCGCCGGTTCATGGTCTGGGACCGCGGGAAATGGAACGGCGAACTGCGGCGGTTCTACGGGAAGATGATCGGGCTGCGCAGGCGGATCGAACTGCTCCGGCGAGGTGATTTCCGTTTTATCCGGGCGGACGGGATGGTGGTCGGGTTCGAGCGTTTCCGCATCGGCGAGAAGATCGCGGTCTTTTTAAACAACGGCGACACGTCGGAAAGCATTGATCCCGCTCCGCTGTTCCCGAAATCCGCGGTCGTGGATCATGTCAGCGGCCGCTCCCAAAAACCCGGACGCCCTTTTGTCCTGGAGCCGGGCGGAATTCTGGTGCTGGACAGGAAATAGGGAAGGCGCCCCGGGTCCGGGCCGCGTATTCTGCTTCCCGGTTTGCGTTTTCCCGCGGTCTCATTACAATAATCGGACAAGGAGGCGCGGTGAGGACGGTTCTGCTTATCCTGTACGTCGTGAACGCCGTTTTTCTGATCAACCACGAAATCGAATCCGCCTACTGGAAAGAATGGAACCTGTTCGGATTGAAGGGCGGAATCACCGGATACGTCCTGTTCCATTTTCCCCTCCTGTTTCTCGTTCTGTACGGCATTGTCTGGATCCGGGACGGAAAACTGTTCGGGCTGGTCATGTCCGCGCTTTTGTCCGCCGCCGGGATCTTCGCCTTTATCGTTCATTCCTATTTTCTGCGCAAGGGGCGGAAGGAATTCCGTTTCCTGATTTCCCGCGTCCTTCTGTTCGGGACGTTCGTTCTGTCTTTGCCCCAGCTGGGGCTCACCGCGTACCTGTTTTCCCGCTGGATGGGCCGGTAAATCCGGGGGCCGCCATGAAAATCATCCTGCCGATCCTGATCCTTTTCCTGGCCTCTGTGCCGCTGCGCGCCACGCTGAACGACGAACTGCTCCGGGCCGCCAGGACCGGAGACCTGGCCTCCTTCAAATCCCTGATTTCCCGCGGAGCGGCCACCTGGGCCTGGGACGCGAACAACCGGCGGCCGGTCCATCTGGCCGCGGAATACGACCGCGTCGAGATCCTGAAGTATCTGATCCAGCTGCGCTCCGACCTGAACCTCCAGGACAAAAACGGATGGACGGCCCTCCACGCTTCCGCGTTCAACGGGAACCTGCCGGTCGTCAGGCTGCTGGCTGAAAACGGCGCGCGGGTGGACGCGCCGGACCTTCTGAACCAGACCCCGCTGTTCGTCGCGGTTTACAAGGGGCGCCTGACCGTGGTCCAATACCTGATCGCTTCGGGCGCGTCGCTGACCAACCGGGACATGCAGGGCAACACCATGCTGCACCAGGCGGCCTACCGCGGTCACAAAAGGATGGCCGCCCTGCTGCTGACAAACGGGGCTGACCCGAACGCGAAAAACGATATCGGCTGGACGCCGCTTCACCGCGCTGTTTACGCCCGGCAAACCAATATGATCGTGTTCCTTCTGCGCGCGGGATCCGATCCGGATATCCTTTCCTCTTCCCGGTGGAAGCACTACCCCGCCGGATTGACTCCCGCGGAGATCGCCACCGTCCAGAAAAACGACGGCCTTCGGAAATGGATCGACGCTCTGGTGCTTTCCCGCGCCGGCCTCGCGCCCGTCCAAACAAACGAAAAGGCGGCCCCGACAAACGGCGCGGCGGCCGGGACGAATAATCCATGAGTCTGTCCGGTTCGGTGGGAGTGGTCGGCGGCGGCGCGGCGGGCCTGATGGCGGCCATAGCGGCCGGCCGGTCCGGTGCCCGGGTGGCCCTGTTCGAGCGCAACGACCGCGTCGGGAAAAAAATCCTGGTCACGGGAAACGGGCGCTGCAACATGACCAACCGCGTTTTCAGAAGGGAATATTTCCACGGCGACACGGATTTCGCCATGGCCGTGACGGGGGTTTTCTCCCCTGATCAGACCCTGTCTTTCTTCGGGGAGTTGGGCGTAGAATTTTCGGAGGAGGACAACGGCCGCGTTTTTCCCCGCAGCATGCAGGCGGGAAGCGTCCTGGACGCGCTCCGATTCGAGGCGGGCCGGCTGGGCGCGGAATTCTACACGGGGTTCAGGATCGGGTCCGTGAAGAAAACCGCACGCGGGTTCGAGGCGGTTTCCAGTGCGGGAAAAAGTTTTTCTTTTGACCGCGTGATCCTGGCCTGCGGTGGAATGGCCGCGCCGGCCACGGGAAGCGACGGGAGCGGCCTGGCACTGGCCCGTTCGCTGGGCCATTCGGTAACGGAATGTTATCCCGCGCTGGTCCAGCTGAAACTGGATGGCGACGGCCACCGGGCCATGGAACGGATGATGTGGGAAGGGGAAATCCGCGCGGTAAGCCGGGGCAAGGTTTTGTCCGCCGTGCGGGGAGATATTCTCTTTACGCATTACGGGGTATCGGGCACGGCGGCGCTTTCGGTGAGCCGTTCGGTGATCGGGGCATTGAACGGAAACGACCCGGTCTCGCTCGAAATCGGGCTTTTACCCGATCTGACGGAGAATGAGATTCTCCGCAAGCTGTCCGGGCGGCGGGAAGCCAACCCGACAAAACCGCTGGAGGACTTCTTGTCCGGCTGGATCAACAAACGGATCGGACAGACGCTTCTGAAATCCCTGGGCCATAAAATGACCGGGTTGTCGGGAGGGCTTTCGGACGCGGACCTGAAAAAAATCGCCGGCCGCATGGCGCGCTGGGAGTTTCCCGTTTCCGGCCATACCGGATGGCCCAACGCGCAGACAACGGCGGGCGGCGTCAGGACGGACGAATTCGATCCGTCCACCATGGAATCAAAAATTGTCCCCGGGCTTCACATGGCCGGCGAGATGCTGGACGTGGACGGGGACAGCGGCGGTTACAACCTCCAGTGGGCCTGGTCCTCCGGCTGGGTTGCCGGCCGGGCGGCCGCCGCCGCATCCGCTGACTCGGGAGGAACGTCATGATTGACCTGGCCCGAATGATTGACCACACTCTTCTCAGGCCGGACGCGACGAAGGAAGACGTGGAAAAACTCTGCCGCGAGGCGGTCGCGCACAATTTCTACGCCGTGTGCGTGAATCCCTGCCGGGTGAAGGACGCGAAGAGTTTTCTGGACTCGTCGCGCGTGAAGGTGGCCACGGTGTCCGGTTTTCCGCTGGGGGCCACCACCGCGTTCGCCAAGTATCAGGAAACGCAGAAAGCCCTGGGCGAAGGCGCGGACGAGATCGACATGGTCATGAACATCGGCAAACTGGTCGAAGGCGACCTGGAGGCGGTGGGTTACGAGATCCAGCTCCTGCGACGGTGCGGCGGGTTTGTGCTGAAGGCGATCGCGGAAACCTGCCTGTTGTCAGACGAGCAGAAGAAAACCGCGTGCCTGATCGCGTTGGACAGCGGGGCGGACTACATCAAGACATCCACGGGTTTTTCAACCGGCGGCGCCACGGTCTCCGACGTGAAACTTTTCAAGGCGGTCGCGGGAGACCGGATCAAGATCAAGGCGAGCGGCGGCATCCAGGACCGGGAGTTCGCGCTCAGACTGGCGGAAGCCGGGGCGGACCGGCTCGGGTGCTCCCGTTCGGTGGAACTGGTCCGGGGGTCTTGACAGGTCTGAAAACTATGTGTATAGTAATGTGTATATAGAGGTGTATGAATGAGGACGAACATCGTTCTGGACGACGAGCTGGTCAAAACGGCTTTCCGCTACGCCCGTGTCAAGACAAAAAAGGAGCTGATTGCGGTGGCCCTGAAAGAATATGTCGAGACGCACAGCCGGATGGACCTTCGGGACTTGAAGGGAACCGTGCGACTGGCCCGCAATTACGACCATAAGAACGCGAGAAAGGACCGTCTGCGGTGATTTTGGTGGACACATCCGTCTTCATTCAGTATTTCCGGTCGGCCGAAAGCGAAGCAACCAGGAAATTGCAGCATGTTCTTGATACGGGCCTGCCTTTCGGTATCAATTGTTATGTCTATCAGGAACTGCTGCAGGGCGCGGCAAACGAAAGCGAGTTCGTGCGTCTGAAGAAATATCTGGACACCCAGACCTTCTATCATTTGAGAAACGGCCGGGAATCTTTTGCCGATGCCGCGCGCCTCTATTTCCGTTGCCGGAAAAAGGGAATTACCGTTCACGGTATGGTGGATTTTCTGATTGTCCAGACGGCTCTCGAGAACAATCTTTGCCTTCTCCATCAGGACGGGGACTACCTGAAAATCCGGACGGTCGTGCCCGCGTTGAAATTCTATTAGGTTTGATCTCATGAACATGCTGATCGCGTTTTTCGGCGGCATCCTGTCCTTTCTTTCGCCCTGCGTTCTGCCGCTCATACCGGTTTACCTGGCCTATATCTCGGGCGTCAGCGCGCAGGAATTGGCGGGAACCGGGGACGGCGCCGGAAAGAAACCGGTGGGACGGATCCTGGCGAATTCCACGGCGTTCGTTCTGGGTTTTACCGTCGTTTTTACCGTGCTGGCCGCCCTGTTTTATATTTTTGCGCGGTTCCTGGGTCGGTACAAGATCTGGTTTGACCGGGGGGCGGGCGTTCTGCTCGTCGTGTTCGGGCTCAACATGATGGGGGTGATCCGGATCCCCTTCCTGAATTACGAAGCGCGTTACAATAAGGAAATCCGGGGTCGTTCCCTTCTGGGGTCCTTTTTTGTCGGCATGGCGTTCGGGGCGGGGTGGACGCCTTGCATCGGTCCCATCCTGAGCGGGATCCTCTTCACCGCCGCGGGCAGCGCCAGCCCGGCAAGGGCCGTGATTCTTCTGGTGGTTTATTCCCTGGGTTTGGGGATCCCGTTCGTTCTGACGGGTTTGCTCACGAACCTGTTTCTGGGGATATTCGCTTTCATCAGGAAACATTACCGGGTGATCGAGACGGTCGGCGGCGTGTTTCTGATTATGCTGGGAGTCCTGCTCTTTTTCGGGGGCACGGGCGCGCTGTCCGGGTTTTTCTCCCGGCTCATCCCGGACATCACCATCCTGATCGAAAAAAATATCCTGAAATAACTTTACGGGGCATGACCGGCTGCTTAACTTATTCCGGCGGAGGTTTCGCATGAAAAAGAACTGGCTGTTCGTGATACCGGGCGCGGTGATCCTGGCCGGGATCGTCATGGCCGTGGTGTTTTTATCCGGCCGAAGCGGACAGGCGGCCGCCGACACCCCTCAAAAGGAAAACAGCGCGCCGAAGGCCGTTGCCGCGCCGCTGTTTGAGGGTGCGAACCTGTCCGGCAAGGGGACGGTGTCCCTGTCCAATTATGCCGGGCAGGTGGTGCTCGTCAATTTCTGGGCCACCTGGTGTCCGCCCTGCCGCGCGGAAATTCCGGACCTGATCGCGCTACATGAAAAATACAGGGGGCGGTTCGCGGTCATCGGCATCGCCCTGGACCAGGACGGCCCCGACGTGGTGCGGCGCTTTATCCGCGAAAACCGAATCACCTATCCCGTGATCATGGGGACGCCGGAAGTCGTGCAGGCCTACGGCGGCATCACCGCCATCCCCACCTCCTACCTGGTCAATAAAAAAGGGGAAGCGGTGGAACAGATCGTGGGTTACCGGCCCAAGGATCAGTACGAGGAGTTGATTCTGAAGTACCTGGAGTAGGGGACGAGCCGCCTTCGGCTCCGCTCAGGCGGCGAGGATCGGACTTAATAATTGCTGGAAGGTGATATGCCGTATCTTTATATCCTTGAATGTTGCGACAGTTCTCTTTGCGTTGGCAGCACATGGGATTTGGAACGCAGACTGCATCAGCACAACAAAGGCGAGGGTGCAAACTATACAAAGAAAAGACTGCCGGTCAAGTTGGTGTATAGCGAAGAATATTCCAGTATCAGAAAAGCCTATCTCAGGGAAAAACAGATACAGAAGTGGAAAACGGTCAAGAAACGCGCATTAATTGCGGGTCAAGACAAAGAATTACACGCCTTGTCAGCATGCAAAAACGAAACACATCATAGTAACAAACCCATATAAGTTGTTGAAGCCGTTGCCTGA
>CAYMRH010000001.1:50924-51717 GCA_964392785.1 uncultured Brevinematales bacterium | reverse complement strand
GCGGAGCCGGAGCCGTTGCCTGAGCGGAGCCGGAGCCGTTGCCTGAGCGGAGCCGGAGCCGTTGCCTGAGCGGAGCCGAAGCCGTTGCCTGAGCGGAGCCGAAGGCAACCTTCACTTCTTCCCCAGCAGGGCCGTGATCCACGGGATCCCCACAAAGGTGCCCACGGAGGCGCCGATGGACGTGGCCACGAACACCAGCAGGATTTTCGTGACGCGGTTTTTGAAAAAACCCTTCACGGTCGTCATGTCGTCGGGCAGGCTTTCAAAGTCCCGCACCCGGGGCTTGTGAAAAAACGCCTCGATGAGGGACAAAAACATTCCCGCGCCCACGAGCGGGTTCAGGGTGGTGAGCGGCGCCACCAGCCAGGACGCCAGGATGGTGACGGGATGGGACAGCACGGCCAGGGCGGAGATCGCCGTGGTGGTTCCGGTCACGAGCACCCACGTGAGGAGCATATCCAGGCCGGTCCGGCCGCCTTTCAAAAACCCCAGGCCGAACAGCGCCAGCACGGCGGCGGTGACGATCCAGGGAAAAATTTTCGATCCGATTTTTTTCGGGGGCACGGTTTCAATGGCCGGATGGTAGTCCGTCCGGTTTTCCAGCCGGGCGCGGATGCCTTCCTGGTGGCCCTTGCCGACCACGGCCACGACCGTTTTTCCGGGCGCGTCCAGGATTTTCCGGGCTATGAATTCGTCGCGTTCGTCCAGGAACACTTTCTTGACCTGCGGCAGCTTTTCCGAGAACAGCGTCATGACCTCGTTGAACATGTCCCGGCCTTCCAGGAGCTGCTGC
>CAYMRH010000001.1:0-50914 GCA_964392785.1 uncultured Brevinematales bacterium | reverse complement strand
TTCTCGACGCTGTCCTTCTCGAACAGGATTTCCAGGAGCACTTCCAGGATCCGCATGCGGTCCCGGAACCCCGAAAGCCGCCAGGCGCGGTTCAGCGTGACCGTCACGTCCCGGTCTGCCAGGACCACGGTTTTCCCCATCGATTCCGCGGTCTGGAAGGCCGCCACCATTTCCTCTCCGGGAGCGCTTTCCAAATCCACGCCCACGCGCTTCTGGAATGCGGCCAGGACCATGTTCGCGAACAGGAGGAATCCTTTGCCTTCCCGGATCACTTTCAGGATGTCCAGGCCCTTCCAGCGGTCGCGGTTTTTCAGGGACTGGTAACGGGAATCGCAGAGTTCCACGCAGACGGCGTCGGGATTGACCGAGGTGATCAGCTCTTCCACTTCGGTTTTGCTCTGCGCGAGCACGTGGGCCGTGCCCAGGATGTGGATGATGCGCCCGTCCAGGTTCAGCGTAACGACGTTATCCATAACCGGCCTAAACCTTCAGGTTGTAACCGAGATCTGTTTCGCTGGCCATCTTGCCGCCGCGGATGCCCCAGTTCTCCATGGGGCTTTCACGCAGGAGGATGAAAATGTCGCTCGGGTCGATGCCCGGGTCCACGGAACAGCGCTGGACAATTTCCGAATAGAGTTTTTTCTTGGCTTCGGGCGGCCGTCCGGGAAAAAGGTCGATCGTGATCAGGGCGTATTTGGCGCTCTTGCCTTCGGGGATCTCGAAATTCTCCGGGTCGTGCTCGATCACGCGCTGGGTCCGGTCGTAGTCGGGGATCTTCAGGGCGTCCGTCAGGGCGTCGTGAACGTGGTCCAGGATCTTCTTCTTGTATTCGGCCGTCTTGCCTTTCAGCAGTTCAATCGTGACGAGGGGCATGGCGCCTCCTATTGCGGAGCGCGGCGGATGTCCGCGCCCAGACTTTTCAGTTTGACGTCGAAATTTTCATACCCGCGGTCAATGTGATAGACTCGCAGGACGTCCGAAACGCCGCGTGCCGCGAGCGCCGCGACCACCAGTCCCGCCCCGGCCCGGAGGTCCGAGGCCATGACCGCCGCGCCGGAGAGCGTCTTCACGCCCTTCACCACGGCCGCCCCTCCGTCCACCTTGATGTCCGCGCCCATGCGCTGGAGTTCTGACGCGTGCATGAAGCGGTCGGGAAACACCTTTTCCGACAGAACGCTCGTCCCGTCGGAGAGGGACACCAAGGCCATGAGCTGGGCCTGCAGGTCCGTGGGGAAGAACGGGTAGGGCCGCATTTCCACGTCCACGGGACGCAGGGTCCGCCCGCGCGCCACGATCCGGTCGCCGCCCAGGATTTCGATCTCCACTCCGGCGCGCGAAAAGACGTCGATGGGATATTCCAGGTGGTTGACGCAGACCTTTTCCAGCGTGATGTCTCCCCCGGTCATGCCGGCCGCGGCCAGAAAAGTCCCGGCTTCGATCCGGTCCGGGATGATGGTGTGGGTCGCGCCGGAGAGGGACTTTACGCCCTCGATCTCGATCAGGGGAGAACCGGCGCCGCGGATCTTCGCGCCCATGGCCGAAAGACACGCCGCAAGGTCCTCCACTTCGGGTTCGCACGCGGCCCCTTCAATGACCGTGACACCCTTGGCAAGGCACGCCGCCATCATCACGTTTTCCGTGGCGAGCACGCTTGTCCCGAAATTTCCGACCAGGTTGATCCGTTTCCCGGCCAGTTCCCGGGCCTGGGCCCAGATGTAGCCGTGCTCGGTGATCATGTCCGCGCCCAGGGCTTTGAGCCCCCGAATGTGGAGGTCAATGGGCCGGGGCCCGATGGCGCAGCCGCCGGGAAAACTGATTTTGGCCTTGCCCCGGCGTGCCAGAAGCGGTCCCATCACGGCCACGGACGCGCGCATCTTGCGGACAATATCGTACGGCGCCTCGAAGGGCGCGTTGTCCTTTTCGCTGATGGTCACGGTGCCGTTCTCGAACGCGACCGTCTTGCCCAGGACTTCCAGCAGCTCCCGCATGGTGCGGATATCCATGAGGTCCGGGACGTTGTGGAGCGTGACGGGTTCCGGCGTGAGAATGGACGCCGCCATGACGGGCAACGACGCGTTTTTGGCGCCGCTGACGGTCACGGTTCCGGAAAGTTTCTTCAATCCGTTGATGACGTACTTGTCCATAATGTCCTACCTGGAAAAAAACATGCGGACGGCGATCAGGGCGAGAAACACGGCGAAGATTTTCCTCAGAACGGCCGGATCCATCCTGACGGCGATCCGTGCGCCGATCCACCCGCCCAGAAGAAAGAACAAGGCGATGAAAACGCCCGCCTTGAGATTGACCTGGCCGGCCTTCCAGTACTCCAGCGCCGCCAGGAGCCCGATGGGCGGGAGCATGAGGAGCAAGGTGGTTCCCTGAGCCGTTTTCTGGGCGAAGCCGTAAAGATAGACCAGCGCGGGAACGATCACGACCGCTCCGCCGATGCCCAAAAGCCCCCCGGCAATGCCGGCAACGGCCCCGATCACGCAGTATCCGACGATCTCGAGCATGGAAACCCCGTCCTGTGAAAACTGCCAGCCAGAATTATAGCGGCAAACCGTCAAAAAGGACAGAATTGCGTTTTTAGTCCCGGGAAATCAGCCGCGCAGGAGGCGGCGTTTCAACCGGTCCATGGCGAACAGGAGATAACCCAGAAGACCGATCACGGCCAGGATGATCGCCGCGTTCATCAGAGCCTGAGGGTAGCCCAGCCGGCCGGGATCTATGAAATAGTAGGGGTATCTGGCCGCGAGCAGTCCACGGACGACCGTGAGAACGAAATAGAACAACGGGTAAAAAAGCCAGAGCAGGGGGTCTCTCCGGCGGCAGCGTTCCGAATCCGGAAAGATGATCCAGTAGAGAAACGCCAAAGCCGGGACGGCGTAATGAAGGAGAATGTTCCCCGTCTGGAAGAGCGGGTGGGAAATGGAGACCGTTTTCTGCAGAAGAAACGCGAAGAACACGCCCGTCACGCCCGTGTAGAGCGTCACCGCTCCGGATACGGCGGCGGAATTGACGATCCGGTTTTTCGATCCCGCGGCGCGGGCGGTGAAAATCAGCGCGGCGAACAGTGAGGACTGGATGGTGAAGTAGAACAGGATGTCCGCGGCCTGCCGGAGGGCGTCCAATCCCGCGCGGCCACGGATCACGTGCAGGACCATGGCGGCCAGGCCTGTCCAGGCGGCCGCGGCGATCAGGACTTCCGCGGATTTTTTCAAAACTGTCCTCACGGCGGCTCGCTCCATAAATCAGAACCCGGACGGCCGGTTTTCCGGCGGCACGGTTTCCAGGTATTCTTTTTCCAGTTTCAGGGCCGGAATGACCCCCGGACCCGTTTCAAAAGGCAGGGCGAGCCCGGAAAAGAATTTCTCGAACGCCTCCTCCGCGTGTTTATCCGGGACGGGAGAAACGCGGCCGCCCGGCTCGTCAAACAGGTAGATCTGCAGCGCGGCGCTCCGGTTTTTCGGGTTACGGATTTTTTTCGCGATGCCCACGGCCACGGTATCGTCCCGGCGGCCGAAAAGCGCGACCCGGACGGACAGCGTGTCCGGCGGTTTGTCCTCCAGCACAGCCAGGCGGTGGATCCGGCTTGCGGCGGGGTCCAGGCGGCAGAGCGATATGGACCGCTCCAGCACGCGGTCCGGCATGCGGAAGGAAAAGAAAAACCACAGGGTGCTGCCCGGCTTCAAGACGCTCCGGTCAGAGAGAAAATAGACGAACCGGCCGTCCTCGAAGCCCGGGGAGTAACGGCGGTTGGTGACGGTTATCGCGGATTCTCCCGGGTCGGCGTAGGCCGCGCCGAACGCGAAGACGAACGCCAGCGCAAACGCGGCGAGGGCGGGGACGGGCTTCATCGGGGCCTCCGGGTTCCCTTCATCGAGGAGAACGCGACCAACAGTCTGGGCAGGGCCAGCATCATCCGGACAGGGCTGACCAGGCTGATGATTTTTCCGGACCCGCGCCCGGGTTTCCCGGCGGCCAGTTTTTCCACGGCCCGGGCCACGCGCTCCACGGGCGTGCCCAGCGCCTTCATGAGGACGGGCATGACTTTCAGGTCGTTTTTGAGGGAAGGACTGGCATCGGTGCTGCGGGTCATGTCGGTGTCCACCATGCCCGGCAACAGCGCCAGGATCGAAACGGGCTTGCCGCGGTATTCCCGCGCGAGACTTTTCGTGAGGCTGGTCACGGCCGCCTTGGTGCAGGCGTAAACGGACATGTATTCCGAGGGCTCCTGCCGGCCCCCGCGTCCGCTGAAATTCAGGATCACGCCCTTGTTCTGTTTGAGGAAATAGGGCAGGACGGCGCGGCATCCCAGGAGCGTGCCGGTGATGTTCGTGTCCACGATTTTCCGGATCGTCTCCGGAGTCATGTCGGTCAGGTAGCGGTATCCGCCGGAGATCCCGGCGTTGTTCACCCAAACGTCGATCGTTTTGAACGTCTTCAGGGCGAACCGGAAGAGTTTTTCCATGTCCTTTTCCCGGGACGCGTCCGCCGGGATTCCGGCGATTCGGCCGGGGCAGTCCCTGCCTATCTCCGAGCAGGCTTTTTTGACGCTCGCCGGCGTTCGGGACGACACGACGACCCTGGCACCCAGCCTGGCCAGGTGTTCCGCCACGGCCCGGCCAATGCCGCGCGTGGAGCCGGTGATGACCACGACTTTGTCTTTGACGGGCATGATGGGGCCTCCGCAGGGGTTATTATAATGCAGAACGAGGAATAATCCACAGATCGGCTGTGCGGAGTCCGTGGAGTTGTGGGGTTTTGGTTTCACTGGTAAAATACTCCCGTGGGACCGTTGCAAACTCGAAGCCGCGGAGGGGACAGTCTCGGGGCAGGCGCCGCCACGAAGCGATGCCCTGAGCAAGGTCGAAGCGCACACAAAGGAGCATCGGCATGACGCGTAGCGCCCAAACCTCCATCGTTCCTCTTTGTGCCTTGGTGTCTTCGTGGTTAGAAAAACGTATATTAAATAGAAATTCCCGGGGGCAAGTACAATGAACAAATTCCTTCCGTTCACTCTCCTGTTGCTGGCGGTTGCGGCCGTCCTGGCGGCCTGCGGAACGCGTCCCGAGACTGCGGCGGTCAAGCCCGGCGCGGCGCAAACGGCCGGCGCGGGCCAGGTCCCGGCAGAAACAAAAGACGCCGACATCCCTTCCGGCAAATACAAAGACATGTATTGCGTCAAGAACAACGCGATCCTGTTCCCAAACATCCCGGCCGACAAAACGCCCGCATTTTATAATCCTGAAGCCGGGGACGGAAAAAACGCCCCGGAGCAGGTGATGAAGTACGACAGGGTGAGGATGTACGAGGTGAAAGGCGATTGGGCGAGGGTGGAGTTAACCACTAAGACACAAAGGACACAAAGACAGGGTGGCTGGATTGTGCGAACCGCGCTGGATGAGTGGCAAACAACCAAATTCTTCAATGTGAAAGACAATGTGTTCAAGGCGAAAAAGGAGATTGTTCTTTTCGGAAATTCTTTGTCTTCAGAAAACACGGAGAAGAAGGAGCAGGCGATTGGCTCCGTAAGTCCCAACGAAACCTATCGCGTTCTGAAGGGGAACGGCGAACGGTTTTATGTTGTGACGTCTAATGGGAACGCGGGATGGGTGGAAAGCGGGAATGTTGATAAAAGCAGATTGGTTGTGAAAGAATTTTCGTACAGACAAAAGATATCGGATCAGATCAGTCCGAGTTCCATAGTCAAGGATTCTAGCGGAAATCCTGTGAGATATGACATCATGCCTGAAGACATGACGGACCCAGCCATGCTTTCGGGGAAATTTCAGGACGTGCCCAGGTTTTTAAATAGGAACTATTTTAATTATTCGTATACCAGCAAGGTTAATGTCAAAGACACTTATATAGCCCAAGGAAACCAGGAAATCAATATTATGGAAAAACTGAACTTCAAAAAAGGGTTCAGAAGAGAAGTTGCAGATGGTATTGAGTACGAATTTAACCAATACCTGATCCTGAATTTCTTCGGAATGATCGCCCATGTTGACGTGGGAATACCGGTTAAATATCTGGAAGCGCACTCTAATTTTTATATCAGCCGTTTTGGCATCAGTGATTATAGGGGCAAGGAAATCAGTCTTAAAGATTATGAGAGTATGATGAAATGGATCAAAGACAGGGGGCCTTTTGAGGAGGTTGTTAATATTTCATTGTATACAAGAGATATTCGTTTAAAAAAAATAAAAGACATTAAATTAAAAGGGGTATTTGCTTTCAGCAGATCTCTCGAGTTATTTGCAGATCGAGGCGGAGATTGCAGCACAAATAACGAAAACATTCAGATTATTATTGATGTTATAGAAAATGGTGTTTCGTTAGATAGGATCCCATTAATAAGCGATGTAAACGAAAAGTATGGCGATTTTAGAGTGTATGCAGACAATAATGAGTTGATAGAATATTATAAAAACATGAATCTGTTTAAGCCGAGACAATATGAAATATTAATCACAAAAGATGAGTTGAAAAATAGTGGTGTTTCGATCGCACAGATTATGAGAACGTGGAATTCTCGGGAAGTAAAAGCAACAACTAACTTAGTCGGATTGGATAATAATAGGATAATATCAAGTTTAAAAAATAGAGCGATTATCAGTAAGGCAGTGGCTGAGAAAGAAATTGGTTTGGTTTACAAAAACTATTTAGAAAATATCGGACTGTATATATTTAGTTTTGTATTTAGAAGAGATGGTTCCGGCGGTTATATTTTTATTGATACAGGTTTTAATATTCATAATTTCTATTTAATAAATAATTCATTCGGTGTTCATAATCTTGTGATTGCTCGAGATAGTATTTACTGGATAATTGGTCAAACTGATAAAGTTAATAAGCGTAAATATATGGAAGCGGTAATGATTAAAGGGGTATTAAGTGAATTTTAAAATTAATATTCTATTAAGCTTATTGCTGCTTATTGTTAACTTTAAAATATTCTATGCGAATAGTATAAAATTGCCAGTTCTAGACGGTTCATATAAAGGTGTTCCCGGGGAAAGTTATTATGATGGCGGCCAGGGTTCTTTGGTGTTTAATTCGGACTTCGGTCCACGGCTCACCGGGGGCATGGGGTCTGATATCCATCAGGGTCTTGATATCAGCACTTATCTGTCAATTGGTCAGAAGTACTCTCCGTTGTTTGCGGTTGAAGCCGGAGAAATTATTGGATTGGGTTATCAGGCAAAAGATTATCCTGAGGGCAGAAATATATGGGAGCTGTATTTGCGGCCGTCGGCTTCCGGGCGGGACGGCTACACATGGGTGTACATGCACGTGCTATCCTCGATTGGAGATGTCGCTCAAAGGACCGGGCCTGTCAGAAATTATGTCATCATTAAAGAAAATGGCACTGTAAATGCTTCGGGTATTGATGTTCCGGATTTAGTGGATAAAAACAATCGGGAAACTCTGGCGACCGATCTGGCCAACAATGGAAATATATCTGCTCTTGACCGGGCCGCATGGCTTTCAGCTATCTCGAAAGACGGTTCTTTGGGAGCGAGTATCAGGCAAAACCTTCAGAATATCAGGATTAAGAATGAGGCCGGAGACCTCGTTCGTGTTGACGGCGTTGCGGTTATTGATTTCGATGATTTAAACGAAATTAATGATAAAAATGACAATGTCATTGTTTTCTTTACCAGAGAAGGAGAGAAACTGGTTCCAATTGTAGGTTATGGAAAAGTGCCGGATATCCCTCATGCTAATAATAATCCCGGCAAATGGGAAATCAGACAAGACATGAATAACGCTTTTAATGATTATATTATTAGCGGTTCGGATGAAGACGAAGTATTAAAACGCCTCGTAAAAATCAAATCAACTGTTCAGGCCGGTGAAATAATAGCCGTAATGGGAGATTCGGAGAATTATTCATATCACCTGCATCTTGCGTTGACTGAGAAGTCAAAATTTGCCCAGGCGCTGCGGTTATTAAATTATTCTGATAGTCAGATAGAAAGCGAGTGGAATGTCAGGGCTTACGCATTACAAGGCGATAAGCCAACTTATAAAGGCGAAACATACCACCGCGGCTTTATTCATCCTCAAATCGGATTTTTGGATGCGGATGATCCGTATGTCAGGAGAAAAATGGGCGCCCCGGTGTACGGTGATCCCGATTATAATTATCAGATACAGCCGAGAGGTTTATTAGCGGCAGGCTCAAGGGTGTATATTGAAAAGGGAGCCACCGTGCCCTTGGATCTGTTTATCCGTTCCTGGATCAAGCACAAGGTCAACAATAGCAGTTTTTCGGGAACCTATTATCCTGCGGGTTTGAACAGCGTGGAATACGAAATCAAGAATTTGATTTTCCAGCCTCTGAGGAACGGCGATAATTCGGAAGTCCGTTTCACATTATTTGGCCGTCCGGGGGAAAACCAGGCCGGAATTGTGGTGACCAGGGATTCGGATCATGCGCAGTACATGAAAAAACATCCCGATCCCCTGGATCAGTTGGTTTACAAGAATGACACGGGTATCTACCCTCAAAATAGCGATGCGATCGATCCGGTTGACGATCAATATAATCCCGGTTCCATGGGAAAAGACCGATTCGTTTACCAGTGGAATTCCGGTCATTACGACGCGGGAGATTACGAACTGAGAGTCACCGCGCTGGATTTTAACAACAATAAACGGGCTGAATCCGTCATCCCGCTTTCCATCCGTCAGATCACCAAACCGCCTGTCATTGAGAGGATCGTCCTTGCGGATATCAATGACACCTTCCTGGGTTGGCCCAAGCCGAAACTGACAAATGAATGGGTCATGCAGAATGGCTCTCCAGTTCTGACCAGAAAAGGTTTCCCGGCACTTCCGGAATTCAGGAAAAACGGATCGGGAACGCGGGATATCCGTTTTACGGTTCTGTTCAGCGGTAATATCGAGGGAAGTCCGAACCTGGTGATCTTTGGAAAAACCGTCAATGGATCTACCGCCGTTATCCTGAAAAAGCCGCTCAATCCCGTTCCGGTCGCCGGGGGCAAATATCAGGCGGAATGTCCCGTCTCCCTGGATGAAAAGAACTGGATCGACGCCGGCACCATGCTGGAAGGGTTTTCCATTGAACAGGAAAACGCTCAGACCCTTGCGAAAGAGAAAATCATAGACCAGAACCCCGGCAGTGTCGTGACAATCGATCCGGCAAACGGCGATAAATTCATCAATCATGAGACAGAGCCTTACGTGTATCCCTTGTATATAGACAACAAACAGCCCCAGATGCAGAATCTGGCTCTTCGAAGATTGAGAAAAGACAAAACCGAGGAACTGAAGGTCGGTTACAACTTCAACATGGCGACCGGAAAGACCGAAGTGCGGCAGGCGGGAGACATCGGTCCGGGTACTTACCGCCTGGATATGACCGTTTATGATGATAAACCGCTGGACGACGCCAATATCAACGTTTTTCTTATTGATAAAAAAACGATCAATTCCGCTCTTCAGATCATTCGGGACTACAACATCAATCTGGTCGGCAAGGAAAATGACGGGAGAAGATCGGTTTACGAAACAGCCGTTCGGGACCTTGGAAGTCTTCAGTCCTGCCGGCATATTGTCAAGAACAGCCTGTATCAATGGAACAGTTCGCCAAAATTGATGAGCTGGAAAAAGGCGACGGGTAGTTCGATCTCGTCAGGCGGCGTCAATGTTTATCGTTACAACCTGACTTTTCAGAACGCAACGGGTTTCAGCTTCAACATTCAGGATGAAAGCGGCGAAGGCCGTTATCGCCTTCTTGTCATGTCGCTGGATGATTCGGCCAATAAACTGGTGGCTATGGTCGGAGCCGGCGGTGTCACAAGGGATAACAAAGGCTTTCTCGCCATCGCCGACGGGGAAGGCGATTTCACTGAAACCAACATTATTGATGACGGCGCCTTTCTTTCCCCCGAATTTAATGTCGACTACACCCCGCCCCGCTTCGACCTCTTTGGCTTTCTCACCAACATCGCGAACGGCATCAAGCTCCAGCTCACTGAAAACCTCTCCCGGGACGTAAACGTCAAGCTGGACATCATCGGCAACGACGGCCAGAACAAGTTCAAGTGGTATTTCCGGGTGAGCGGCGTGGGCAAGCTCGCGGAGTTCTTCGCGACGGGTTCCAATAATACCGCCCTGCTGAACGACGTGACCATCACCATGGAAGACAACACGGCCCCCACCGTCACGCTGGACAAGACCACGGGCACTTTCGGCATCTCGTGGGACGGCATGACGCTTCAGGGCCTTACGGCGTTCGTGAACGGCGCGTTCAACGGCCATTTGCAGGCCACGCTGGAAGACAACGCGGGCAACCAGTGGACTGACGGCATTCTGGACATCAACCTCCAGTCCATCCTGGACGACGCCGTGAGCCAGGCCAAAAGCGCCATCATCAACGCGCTGGGCATTTCGGACAAGACGCTCATCATCGGCCCCGGGTTTTCCTCCGGCGGCATCGAGATAGACCCGGCCAAGTACATTTTGATCGGCATGGGCGTCAACGGCAAGTCCGTGTGCATCACGCCGGACGAGGAACGGGACGGCGGAAAGGCGGCCGTGGAAAAGATCAGGAAGGTGGTGGACCAGTACAGCCGGGCCAACGGCGGCGGCAAGATCGTTGTCACCTCGTGGGGCAAGGCGGGCATCTGGGTGCGGGAGGCCATCCGGCAGAACCAGACGCTCAACGCCCGGGTGTCCAAGCTGGTGGAGATCGGCGTGCCCACGGGAGGGCAGAACTCCATTGCCATGGCGCCGCAGTCCTACTCCACCTACCTGACGGTGGCCCCCATTCTGGACCTGCTCAAGGCCTTCAAGATTCCGGGCATGAAGGACCCGGAAACCCAGGAGGATATGACCATAGCCCAGGTTCTCAAGACCTTCGGGCTGGACATCGAGGGCATGGTGGTCAAGTCCGCCAAGAACGACGACGTGATAAACCCCCTGAATTTCATTTCCATCCTGCTGGGCCGGGCCGACGCGGCCCTCACCATAGACGCGAACAGCCCCGCCATGGCCCGGTTGCGGAATTTTGACCCGCAGTCCATCGGCGTGGCGGTGCAGAGCGTGCGTTCCAGCCTCTGGCCGGACATGCCGCCCCTCCTGCAGGCGGGCGTGGTGATCCTGGCCGGCGCCAGCGGTTACGCGGGGCTCTACGGCCAGACCACCATATTCCGCATGGACAGCAAGGTGTTCAACAACCTGGACCAGGTTTTGGGGGAGATCGCCGCGGATTACGTGGAGCAGGCCCTGAACCAGTACGTTTACAACCCCCTCTGGCTCAAGCTGGAAGGGGAAATCCGCACGCTGTCCCAGAACGGGTTCGACCTGGTGAACGACTCCGTCCAGTCGGTGGTCCAGGACAGTCTGGGCGAAACCCGGTGTATTTGTGCCGGAGCATGACCCGAGGCCGTTCCCCGAGCGTCCAGACCCTGCATGCTGGGTCTGGACGGCCGAGGGACGGCCGAGGGTATTTGAGGTCAAATATGAATAACAATACAACTCCCCAACTCGTCTCCCCCGCCGGGAACCCCGAAAAAATGTCCATCGCTTTTCTCTACGGCGCGGACGCGGTGTACGGCGGTTTGAAGTCCTTCTCCCTGCGGGAACAGGCGGATAACTTCTCCCTGGAGGAACTCCGCTCCGCCGCGGCCAAAGCGCGCGGACAGGGCAAAAAATTCTACCTGGCCGCCAATATCTTCTTTCACGACCGGCATCTGGAGGATTTCAAAAACTTCCTGAAAGAGGCCGCGCCTCTCCCCGTGGACGGCTGGATCCTGTCCGACCCGGGTGTCATGGCCTGGTTCCGGGAAAAATATCCCGACGCGCGCGTCCACGTGAGCACGCAGGCCAACACGGTCAATTCCGAAAGCGTGAAATTCTACCGCAAACTGGGCGTGCAGAGGGTTGTCCTGGCTCGTGAACTGACGCTGGACGAGATCCGCGCCATCCGGGACAACTGCCCGGATGTGGAACTGGAAGCGTTCGTCCATGGGGCCATGTGCATTGCCTATTCCGGGCGGTGCCTGCTTTCCAATTATATGACGCACGCGGGGCTGGGCGCCCGGATGCTGGGCCGTGCTCGGGACGCGAACCTGGGCGACTGCTCACAAAGCTGCCGGTGGGAATACGCCCTGGTGGAATCAACGCGCCCCGGAGAATGCCTCCCGATCGAGGAAGGGAAATTCGGAACCGCCATTCTGAGTTCCCGGGACCTGAACATGGCGGCGCATTTGCGGGAACTTCTGTCCGCCGGAGTGAACGCGTTTAAAATAGAAGGCCGTGTCAAAAGCGCGTATTACGCGGCCGCCGTGACGCGGGTTTACCGCCGCGCATTGGATCTGGCGCTGGAAGGGCGCACCCCGGGGCCGGAACTTTTGGGCGAACTGGAAAAGGTGGCCCACCGGGAATACACCACGGGTTTTTATTTCGGGGATCAAAATTCTTCCTTGTCGGCCACAGGTCGCGCTTCGCCGTTGCGGGATTACCTGTTCCTGGCGGTGGTGACGGAAAAAACGGGGTCGGGGCGCGCGCGGCTCAAGGCCATGAACCGCGTCCTGGACAACATGGACATGGAACTGATCACTCCCGGCTTTGAGCGGGACGCCGCGGTCCGGGGCGCGAAACTGATTCTTGACGGCAAAGAAACCGCCCGCGTCCAACCCAATTCATTTTTTGAAATGGAATTCCGGAACTGGGACCCGCGCGCCGGGGACCTCCTGCGCGCCAGGGATATTTCGGGAGACGGGCCGCCCGACGCGCGCGATGGCGGGTTGCTCGGCCGGCCGCCGTACGCCCTCTGATCCGGTCGCTTTCTTGATCAAAACGCGGCGGGGGCTGTAAAATAACCGGAAGGACAAACGGGGAATCGTCATGACCGCGCAAAACGTCTGGTTCGCGTTCAATCTCACGCTCCTGGCGGGGCTGTCCACGGGCATTGGCAGCGCGATCGCGTTCTTCGCGCGCAGGACCAACACGCGATTCTTGTCCGTGGCCATGGGTTTTTCCGCGGGCGTGATGGTGTACGTGTCATTCGTGGAAATCCTGGCGGAGTCCCGGCACCTTCTGTCTGACAAACTGGGCGCGCGCCCGGGAGAGATCCTTTCGCTGGCGGGTTTTTTCGGCGGGATACTCCTCATGGCGCTCATAGACCGTCTGGTGCCGAATTTCGAAAACCCGCACGAGATGCGGCGCGTGGAGGACATGCGGTCCCGCCGCCGCCGAAAGCCCGATTCACGCAAACTCATGCGCATGGGCGTTTTTTCCGCGCTGGCCATAGCGATCCACAATTTCCCGGAGGGCATTGCCACGTTTTTGGCGGCCCTGCAGAACCCCGCCCTGGGGGTGTCCGTGGCCGTGGCGGTGGCCATCCACAACATTCCGGAGGGGATCGCCGTTTCCGTGCCGGTGTATTACGCCACCGGGAGCCGCAAAAAAGCATTCGCGCTGTCGTTTCTGTCCGGGCTGGCGGAACCGCTGGGCGCTCTGATCGGCTGGCTCATCCTCGCGCGGTTTCTGGGGGATGTGACGCTGGGCGCGGTGTTCGCCGTGGTGGCGGGGATCATGATCTACATTTCCTTCGACGAACTCCTCCCGTCGGCGCAGGAATACGGGGAACACCACCTGTCCATTTTGGGGTTATTCGCCGGGATGGGCGTAATGGCGCTGAGTCTGGTCCTGATCGGATGACCAAAACAGGAAATAGTTGATATAAGGGCGCGGGACGGGTTAAAATACTGTTCCGCGCGTCGTCCGGTTCCCGGGACATCCGGGCCGTCCGCGCGGGACGCTACCGACACCGTTCAGGAGAAATCATGAGCACCGACACCGCCCCGCCCGCGAAAAAGAAAAAACAGCCCGTCAAACTCCACAAGCTCGTGGTGGTGGAATCCCCCTCCAAGGCGTCCACCATCAAGAAATATCTGGGAAAGGATTACGAGGTCAAGGCCTCCGTGGGCCACGTGATCGACCTGCCGCGTTCGCGCATGGGCGTGGACCTGGTCACCTTCGAGCCCGACTACATCATCATGCGGGACAAATACAAGGTGCTGAAAGAACTGCGCGAGGCCGCCAAGCTGTCCTCCGAAGTGATTCTCGCTTCGGACCCGGACCGGGAGGGCGAGGCCATTGCCTGGCATATCAAGAACGACCTGGAGAAAAACGTCCTGCCCAAGATCAAAAACCGCGAGGCGCCGGCCATCAAGCGCGTGAAGTTCTCGGAGATCACCGAGTCCGAAATCAAACGCACCATTCAGGAGCCCCACCCGATCGACGCCAAGCTGGTGGACGCGCAGCAGGGCCGCCGCGTGATCGACCGCATTTTCGGTTACCAGCTTTCGCCGCTTTTGTGGAAAAAAGTGAAGTCCAAGCTTTCGGCCGGGCGCGTTCAGTCCGTGGCCCTGCGGCTCATCTGTGAACGCGAGGACGAGATCGAAAAATTCGTGCCCGAGGAATACTGGGACATCGTGGCGGACCTGAAAAGCGACCATTCCCATTTCACGGCGGCGCTGGCCAAGATCGACGGGAAAAAGGCGGTGGTTCGCACGGCCGGAGAGGCCGACAGCGTGGAGGCGGAACTGTTGTCCGGCGCCATGACGGTGAAGGACCTGAGGGAAAAAACCGTGAGCCGCAACGCCTACGCGCCCTTCATTACGAGCACGCTCCAGCAGACGGCCAACACCACGCTGGGGTACCCGTCCATGAAGACCATGATGATCGCCCAGCAGCTGTACGAGGGCGTGGACATCGGCAAGGTCCGCACCGGTCTCATCACCTACATGCGCACGGACTCCACCCGCGTGTCCCCGCAGGCGCTGGACCACGTGCGCGGCTACATCCGTCAGAAATACGGCGAACGGTATTGTCCGCAGGAACCGAACGCCTATTCCAACAAAAAAAGTTCCCAGGACGCCCACGAGGCCATCCGGCCCGTGAACGTGGAATACCATCCGGACGAAATCAAGGGCGCCCTGACTCCGGAGCAGTTCAAGATCTATTCGCTCGTGTGGAAGCGGTTCGTGGCCTCCCAGATGACGCCGTCCTCCTCCAACCAGACCACCATCGAGATCGAAAACGGGAACAAGACGCTCACGGCCACCAGCACCCGCGTGGTGTTCGACGGCTACCAGAAAGTGTACGACGTGCAGAAAGGCGGCCGGGAAAAGGAATTGCCGCACAACCTGGCCGTGGGAACGGTTCTGCAGACGCTTTCCGTGAAGAAAGAGCAGAAGTTCACGGAAGGTCCCCCGCGGTTCAACGACGCCTCGCTGGTCAAGGCCATGGAGGAGCTCGGCATAGGCCGCCCGTCCACCTACGCCCCCACCATTTTCACGCTCACCAAGCGCTATTACGTGAAGAAGGAGTCCCGCAGTTTCGCTCCCACGTTCCTGGGCCGCGCCGTGAACAGGATGATCGTGAACAATTTTCCGGAACTGGTGGACACCAGTTTCACGGCCAACATGGAGGAGGAACTGGACGAGGTGGAGGAAGGGCAGAAGGCCTGGAAGGACGTGGTCCGGGATTTCTACACCACCTTCGAGCCGGTCCTGAAAAAGGCCTACGACAACATAGACAGCATCAAGGGCAGTTTTGACCAGGACACGGATTACGTGTGCGAAAAATGCGGGAAAAAGATGGTCAAACGCCTGGGCAAATACGGCCTTTTCCTGGCCTGTTCGGGATGGCCGGAGTGCCGGAACGCCAAGCCCATTCCGCTGGGCAAGTGCCCGAAGTGCGAAAACGGCCTGGTGGTCCAGAAGAAGGGCAAGCGCGGCCGCGCGTTTTTCGGCTGTTCCAATTATCCGAACTGCGACTTTGTCACCTACCAGCAGCCCCTGCAGGAGGAGGACAAGCCCGTGTCCTGCCCGAAATGCGCCAGCGTGCTGTTCGTGCAGAAGGAAAAGGGCGTGGTCAAACACGTCTGTCTCAAGGACGGTTGCGGACATGAAGCGACGCCCGAATAGCCGGACGGCCGTTGCGGCCGTTCTGTTCCTGTTTCTGGCCGCCGCGGTGTACGCCCTGGACGCCACGGTGAACGGCTGGGACGTTCCGGTGACCGGGAAACCCGGCGGAACGGCCGTTGCCGGAACTCTTTCTCCCTGCACGATCGTGTCGGTGGAGCAGGTGTCGGGCTCCTGGGCCCGGATCCGCTCCGGGGACCTGCGCGGCTGGGTCCGGACGCGGGACATCGTCATTACGGAAAAACTGTTTTCCAACCTGAAAACGCCCGGCGTGGTGTCGGGAAAAATCGAATTCGAGAACGGAAAGCATTACCTTTATTACGCGTCATCGGGAAAACTGGTCCGCTACAACGTCACGGACCGGCTGGCGGAATCCTCCCGTCCGGTGGGGGACGTGTCCTCCATTATGGCGTCCCGCAACGGGGACCTGTTTGTCCTGGAAGGCGTGCTGAGGAACGGGGAGGAAATCCGCAACTATGTCGTCTGCCAGTATTCCTCGGGCCGGATTGTGACGCTGGGTTCCTTCTCGGGATCGCGCGTTCTGATGGAGGACGCGAAGTTTTCCGGGAGCGGCCGGCACCTCGCGGTCCTTTACGCCGTGGACGGTCTCTATTATATCTGCGTGTACGCCACGGACAGCGGGGCGATCGTGGCCTCGTCGCGCCGGGGCCGGCAGATCAACTGGGTCGGGGACGTTCTGGTCATGAACAACACGGAATATTTCTGGACCGCGGACGCCGGCGCGGGATTTCCTGACCGCGATATCGGTTACAAGCCGGACCGGCTCCTGGTCAAAGTCCGGCCGGACTGGGTGGTCAACGGACGGGTGGAAAGCCGCGTCCTGGAAGACCGGGTCCTGATCCGCGCGCCGGGCGGGGTTTTATCCGTAACGCTTTCCGACAAAGCCGCCGGCAAAACCGATTACCGCGGCATCCTGCTCAATCCGGAACAATCCCTGGAATACGGTCCCGGCGGCGTGCGCAACCGGAAAACCGGCCAGCCGCTCCGCGTCTTTTCCGGAAATCCGCCTCAGGCGGAATTCATCGCGTTCGCGTCCACGAACGTCATAGGCCGCTCCCGGTTCGAGAAAATTTCCACCGTCTTCCTGTATTCGGAAAACGGCGCGGAGATCTACCGCTACCGGTCCGTGGACGAACCGGCCGCCGTTTCCGACAGCGGTATCCTGGCCGATCTCAGCACGGACAAGGACCTGATGGTCCTGTCCGTGGAAGACCCCTGGAAAAAGGAGTTTTTCCTGATCGTCGAGAAGGAATAAGGGTGCGCGAGACGTTCGAGCACACGGCCGATATCGGCGTGCGGGGAACCGGACGGACGCCCCAAGAGGCGTTTTCCGAGGCGGCCGCGGCCCTGTTTTCCGTCATGGCGGACGTTTCCCTCCTGAAAAAAAAGCCCGACGTGTCTTTTTCGCTGTCCTGCCGGGCCGACGCGCCGGAGGACCTCCTGGTGGAATTTTTGAATTCCCTGCTCACGCAGGCCGCGCTCAGGCGGTGCGTGCTTTCGGACGTCCGCGTCATGCGGATGGACGAAACGGGTCTGGAAGCGCTGGTTTCGGGCGTGAAGGCCGGGACGGATACGGCCCGCTGCATGAGGACGGAAGTCAAAGGCGCCACCTACTGCGGATTGAAGGTGGCCAAGCGCGGCGGAAAATGGACCGCGCAATGCGTGGTGGACGTTTGAGGGCCTTCCGGTCCTGACGGTCAGTTTTTCACGAAAATGAACCGGCGCGTCAGTTCCACGGTTTTTCCGTCGGTGGACCGGGCGCGGAAGTAGATCAGATGCGAACCCGAGGCCAGGTGCCTGGCACCGACGGCCGGCGGTTCCCAATAGAGAAAATTGTCCCCTTCCGGAAAGAAGTCTTCCTTCACCAGCGTTTCCACGATCCGGCCGGACCGGTCGAACAGAATGACGTCCAGCACGGCCGGGTGCCTGAGCGTGAAGTGGATGCGCAGGATGTTTTCGCGGTCAAAGAGCACGGCCGGACTGATCCGCAGATCGTCCTCCGTCATGATGACCTCGGGCTGGCGGACCAGTCCGTAGGACAGGACCGACACGTTCGTCCCGAAAAGTTCCAGGCGCAGATAAACGTTTTTTTGGAACACGTTTTCCAGTCCCATGCGGCCGGAATTCGTGAAGATCTGTTCCCGGATCACGCGGTCGCTGGTACTGTCGCGCACGGACAGCACGGCAAAGGAGGACGGGTCCGTCACGGCATCGTCCAGGTTCAGGAACGCCCCCGCCAGAATATGGTTTTCGCCCACGAAAACGGGACGGGTGATGATCCAGGCGTTCGTGGCGACGGAAGCCCTCAGGTCGAATTCGCCCACGGTCACGTTTTCATGGTCCAGCATGCGGGAATAACCTTCCGCCCGGCCGGCCGCGTACTTCAGCACGTCGTTGCGGGACCATTCTCCCGCCAGCGCGGCGCCGGTCCGGATCACGATCATCAGGGCGGCCAGGGCCGCGGAATAAAAACGGCTCATTCCTTGTCTCCTTTCTTCTGTTTTTCGGTCCCGTTGATGTAGTCCTGGACCCAGTCCAGGTTCGTCTCCGCGTTGCGGGAGTCCGGCGAAGCGGGCCGGACCCGGGGGGCTTTGGGCGCGCGATAGGCGGACTGTTTTTTCTTCCGCCGGATATCGGCCGCCAGGACGGCCTTTTCCAGCAGTCCGTCCAGCGCGATGAAACCCAGGACCAGCGCCACCAGTCCCGCGACTTTCAGCAGCACCAGGACGATGTCTCCCAGTTTCCGGGCGGGATAAACGATCCCCAGACTCCCGAAAACCTCCCGTCCGCTGTCCGTTTCCGCGTCAATCGAAACGGTCTCGACCACGGAATTTCCGATGGAGTATTTCCGTTCGTTGACCCGGTTCTGAAGGGCCAGGGGAATGACGTTCCGGGCCTGGGGCGGCGCGTCGTTCGTGTAAACGCGGTCGCGCAGGACCAGGAAACCCGGGTAGGTCTGCCGGCGCAGTTCCGAAGCGATGCGTTCGGGGGAAAAGAGCGCGACGATCCGGATCGCGGCGTCCAGTGTCGGGTCGTGATAACGCCCGGTGACCGCCAGTTCGTCCGCGTTGACGATGACCCGTCCGGCCGCCGCCGGATAATTCGCGGTGATGAAACTGGTGTTGCCGTGCTTGTACAGGATGAAATCGTCGCGGTCCAGGATGACCAGGTCGTCGAACGCGGCCAGGTTGGTGAATTCCTCGCTGACCAGGCGCGCGATGCCGTCGGATCTTTTGGACACCATGAAAATGAAGACGTTGTTGTAAAAGTCCGGCCGCGCGATCAGGTTGGATACGCTGGACAGGATCCCGGAGAACAGCGCGCGGGATTGGCGCTTCTGTTCCGCGACGCGGGACAGGATCCTGCGGTCGTAAGGATCGTGCAGAAGAAAATCCCGGGCGGTTTCGGTCAACGCGGGCGGGCTGTCCGGACGGGGCGGCGCCCCATCGGTCCGGGTGTTTTCGCGGACCAGCATCAGGATCAAAAGCGAGAGAACGGCGGCGATCAGCGCGCCTTTGACGATACGGTAGGCGATCAGCATATTCCGTCCTAGGGAATCAGTCCCTTTTTCCGGATTTCCCGGACACAGTCTTCGATCCGGACCAGTCCCGTGTCCAGAGTGAGGTCCGCCAGTTCCCGGTACAGGGGTTCCCGCTCGGCGAGAACGTGGCGGATCTCCTCCAGCGGCGAGAGTTCCGTGAGCGCCGGGCGTTTGTCGTCACGGGATATGCGTTTCAGGATCTCCGTCGCTTCCAGCGTGAGATAGACGCATCGGCCCGTTTGACGCATCAGGTCCCGGTTGTCCGGGTCCAGCACGATCCCGCCCCCGGTGGAGACAATCGCGTTCCGCCCGGAATATTCGGCCGCTTCCCGCAGCGCTTTTTTTTCCGCTTCCCGGAAATGGCGTTCCCCGTCCGACCGGAATATCTCCGCCACGGAGCGGCCCTCGCTTTTGACGACCAGGGCGTCCGTGTCCAGGAAAATACGCCGGGTCCTTTCCGCGATCACGCGGGCCAGCGTGGTTTTGCCCGTGCCGCGGTAACCGATCAGGTAGAGGTTCACGCCGGGCCGGCCGCTGACGGCCCGCGTTGCCGGGAGAGCTGGCGCAGAATCAGGAGGTTCCCGGCCAGAATCAGCACCGCGATCAGGAAAGCCGTGGCATAGACCCTCTGGAACAGGAGAGGCTCGTTTTCCCCGACATCCGTTTCCGCCGGTTTTGCGCCGGGTTCCACAAACTTGAAAATGACCAGGTCTCCGCTCTTTCTTCCCTGCGCCAGAAACGCCTCGGAATCCAGGCCGCTTCGTTTTTTCAGCCTGTCCAGACGGCTTTTCAGCTCTTCCACCTCGGTTTCCACCACGATCCGTTCCCGTTCCAGCCGGCCGATCTCCCGGATCTTTCTGAGGGAATCGATCATACCGCCGTTGCCGAAAATGAACACGGACAGCAGGTAAAACGCGATCAGGTTGAACAGCAAAACGGCTAGATATTTCATGCTGGAAATCCCCGGCTTTTTCTTATATTTTCGGATAAAATCGCCATTTTGTGAGGAATTTGCCCCTGAACGGGGCGTGCCCCGGAGGCGTAAAGAGGTTTAAACGGAAATATCTATGCTAATAAAGGGTGTTTTTCATTTTGAGTTTTACCCTGTTACTTCAGCAGGCAATATTGATGAACGGCTGCCGTTTGCCGGGTGTATCTCATGGCGGCTTTATTAATCATGTATTGGCACTTCTAGACGGCAGGAGCAAGCCGGATTTATGCGATTGAATACTGAAGGTCATTCGTTTTGTTCGGATTATCCTGCGTTCCGGCGTGACCGATTTGTGATTTTTTGTGTCTTGTCGGTTTTGTGGTTAAAATGATCTGAATATTTTGTAAATGAAAAAAATAACATGCAAGACAGGACACCAGAGGCAGTCATGACGGTGAAATGGAAGCTCTATGATGACCGATTCGTCACGGTGAACGGCGTCAGGACCCGGTACTGGGAAACCGGCGGCGGGGACCGGCATCTGCTTTTTCTCCACGGCTTTGGCGGTGCGGTGGAGGAGTGGGTTTTCAACATTCCCGAGTTCGAAAGCCGTTATCATGTGATCGCCCTGGATTTTCCCGGCCAGGGCCTGTCGGACAAGCCCGACATTCCTTATACGGCGGAATTTTTCGCGGAATTTATCGCTCAGTTCCTCCGGTCGCTGGGCATTGAACGGGCCGCCGTGGTCGCCCATTCGCTGGGCGGTATGATCGCATTGATGCTGTCGATCAAATACCCCGGTCTCGTAAGCCGGATGGTCCTTCTGGCCCCCGCCTGTATCCGGCATTACGGACTCATGCACCGCCTGCCGACCGTGCCGGTTCTGGGTGAATATCTCATGAAACCTCCATCTTCCCTGCAGGCCGTAAGAAATACTTTCCGTTACCTGACTTTCAACGGCTTTGATATGCCTGATGAGGTGGTCCGGCAGGCCTTCGGTGTTTATTCGGACCGGCTTTACATTCGGGCGTCCCTGAATTATTTAAGGACGCATTTGAACCTGTTCGGATTGACCCGGGCAGGAAAAGAACTGATCGATTATTTCGAGAAGAACCTGGCCGGGATCAAGATTCCCGTGGCGCTGTTCTGGGGACGGGAGGACAGGGTCCTGCCGATCCGTCACAACGCGTTCATCCGGAAAAATCTGGCCGATGCCCGGTATCATGAGGTGGAAAATTGCGGACACAACCCCCATTGGGAATACGCGCAGATGATCAACGCCTACATCCTCGATTTTCTGAAATGATCGGGGCCGGAGGCGCCGGGAAGGGTCAAGATCGGATTTTCTTGGCGCTTTGATCGTGTGCGCTGAAAACAGGCACGATGAAAAATTAATTCCTGACTGAGGTCCTCATGAGCGGGAAACTGGTTCTCTACCGCGATCCCGGTTTCACCCGGACGCATTATCACTCCGGCATGCTGTTGACGGCCGAAATGTTTCGGCAGGAACAGGAGTACTTCTCAAAAAGGCTCGATCAGATCACGCGGCTCTTGGCCGGTTCAAACAGGCGTATGGGTTTGGAAATCGCCTTCCGGGACGGTGAAGTCCGTCTTTCGAGCGGGTTTTATGTAACCGGTGAAGGCCGCATCCTGGAACTCAAAGAAGATGTGACGTTCGGGCGGGATTGGGATGACGGTGTTTACGGGATTTATATCGGGATCATATTCGCGGAAACGGATCCGGTTCCGGTTCCTGTCGGCGGAACAGATGCGGACAGGGAAGTGTTTTCCGGAATCCGGGAAGAACAATGTGTCTGGACCTGGAAGGCGGAGAGTCGGAAGAAGTCTGATAACGAAAAAGAGGGAATTCTGCTCTATCGGATCGGAAAAAGGGGAGATGTTTTCCGGATCAACCCCTGATATTGGTCTGTATGGTCGGTTAAGGGAAAAAACTACCGTGTCGGCGAACGGTAAACGGCCTGTCCTCCGACTGGGTTTTCAGCGTCCGCCGGACAGCCTGTTTGGATTCCCGATAGAGCGTGACCTGTCAGGTTTTTCAGTGATTTGGCCGCCGCGTCCTGGCTGTAAAAGGGCGGATCCGGTTATAAAAAAACCGGCCCCGGATGGCGCCGGGACCGGTTTGGAAATGACGGAGTGAGGGATCAGTCGCCCGCTTCGGCCAGTTCCACGTCGGGAACGGGGAATTTCTCCAGGACGAATTTCTGGGCGGCGGCCACGCTCCTGCCGGGTTCGAATTTGTAGCCCAGCTCCTTCAGCGCGAGTTCCATGGCCTGCAGTTCCACCACCACGTCCGACTTGTCGGTGTAGCCCAGGTGGCCCAGGCGGAAAATTTTCCCCTTCATGGTTCCCTGGCCGCCGGCTATGGTCACGCCGTAACGGTCCCGCATGAGGCCGGGAATCTTTGCGCCGTCGATCCCGTCAGGCACCCTGATGGCCGTGACCGCGTCGGACGGCCGGACGTTCGGCACGTCGGGAAAGAGCGACAGACCGATCGCGCCCACGGCGGACCGGAACGCTTCCGCCACCAGACCGTGGCGTCTGACCACGGCGTCCATGCCCTCGGCGACCATCTGCTTGAGCGCGTGATTGAGGCCGATAAAAAGCGTGATGGCCGGCGTCCAGGCCGTGGTTTTCTTCTCCAGGTTTTTCTTCTCTTTGGCCAGGTCAAAATAATATTTGGGCATTTTGGACGATTTCATGAGAGCGGCGGCTTTCTCCGACCAGGAAATGAACGCGAGTCCCGGCGGGATCATGAAGGACTTCTGGGCGCCGGCCACGGCCACGTCCACGCCCCATTCGTCCATGCGGAATTCCATGGCGCCGATGGCCGTGATCCCGTCCACCACGAACAGCGCCGGGGTTTTGGAAACGACCTTGGCAATGCCGGAGATGTCGAACGCCACGCCGGTGGAGGTCTCGCTGTATTCGGTATAGACCGCTTTCGCGTCGGGGTTGTCTTTCAGGGCTTTTTCCACATCGGCGGCCTTGATGTCCTTGCCGTAATCGGCCTTGAGTTCCACCACAACGGCCCCGTAGGCCTTGCCGATCTCGGCGAACCGCTCCCCGAATTTTCCCGCGGACAGGACGATCATTTTGTCGCCCGGGGACAGGAAATTGGTGATGGACGCTTCCATCGCGCCGGTGCCGGAGGACGTGAGGGTGATCACGGCGTTTTTGGTCCGGAATACCTGCTGCAGTAGGAGGGCGTTTTCTTCCACCACGCCGGAGAACTGGGGCGTCCGGTGATGCATGAGGGGCTTGGACATTTCAGAAAGGATTTCGGACGGAACGGCCGTCGGGCCCGGAGCGCAAAGGAATTTCTTGATCATACCGCCTCCTTGGTTGGCAAAAACGGGACATTCATTATGAGGAAAACGGCGGTGAAAATCAAATTCCGCGCCCGGTGGGGATGCGGACGCGCGGGATGGAAAGCCGGGTTGGGGGAAGCGGGGGAGACGCTATCAGCGGTTCCGGTCGGGTTTGGGAACGACAAAGACGCTGACGATGTTGCCCGCCTCATCGCTGTACTGCCTCAGGTTGTCGGGGTCAGCGCGCCATTCCCCGTCCACCACGAAGGAATAGGTGTGGAGGCCGGGCCGCAGGCGGATCACGGCCGAAAATTCGCCTCCGCCCAGGTTGGTCAGCGGCAGATGGTACGGGTTCCAGTTGTTGAAATCGCCCACCAGGGAGACGTTGCGGGCTTTCAGGTTTTTGTACGAGAACCGGTAATAATCGTTGGACAGCCAGAGCGGGTTTTTGATTTCGGGTATGAAATCGGAGGCGATCGTGAAAGAGGAAACCTCCTGCCCGCTTTCGTCAACGGAGGTGTTGGTGTTGTGCGGGTCGCTGATCCAGATGTTGTCCACCACCAGTTTGTACCGGTAGACGCCTTTCCGGAGACGCTGGGTCCAGGCGGCCTGCCAGAAATTGGTGCCGTGTTCCTCCATGACCAGGGACGGCTTCCAGCCGTTGAAATCCCCTGCTACGGCCACTTTTTTGGCCTTGTCCCTGAAAAAAAACACGATCGAATTTTCGGTGATGATGGGGGAATTGATCCAGAACGCGGGGTCGATCAGGACGCCGGTCGCGTCTTCCCGGGGCATGGTTTTCTTGCGGGTTGTCTGCGCGGAAACGGCAATGGCGACCGTGCAAACCATCAGTACGGCCAGGATCATACGGTTCATGGCTTTCCTCTCCCGGTCATAGGATAACATGGAATTTCCCGTCATTCAATACTATCGGTCATCGGCGCGGGGGATTTAGGATCTAGGGTCTAGGATTCAGGCTTCAGGAATAAGTCTTTCCGGATTTATACATGAGTGTTTGCATTGATCACTATCATTCAGACACAGTCCTAACCCCTAACTCTGGGTTCCTAGACCCTAGACCCTGGATCCTGGATCCTAGATCCTGGATCCTAGATCCTGATAACCTCTTGAATTAACCTCTTTTCCGTGTTATAACTACTGTCTGTGCAAGGAGGTCCCCATGAAACGCCTGACCGCCGCCGCGATCCTGTTTGTCCTTTCCGCGGGCCTGATTTTCTCCGCGGAGGTGTCCGAACGCAAGGACGTGGGCGTATTGCCCGTGTATTCTTCCTACAACATCCCGGACGCGGCCTACCGCTATTTTGACGATATGCTGATTTCCACGCTCTCAAGTATGCAGAGGTTTCGCGTGGTGGGCTACCAGTACCGTCTGGACAACAATTCCGCCGAGGACTTTATCCGCAAGATCCAGGAACTGAAAAAACAGGCCCTGAACGAAGACCCCCGTTACATGGACGCGGACCTGGGGATCGTGGTCATTCCCGCCTCCGAAATGAAAAAGCTCGTCAATTCGTTCTTCGTGTTCGTGCCGTCCATCACCGGCTACTCCACCACGGAATACGACGTGGAAGTGAAGGTCAAGAAGGGCAAGGAAGTGCAGATCAGGATCGAAAGGGAATACAAAGCCAGCGTCACCATTTCCGTCAAGATCATCACCGCGGAAGGCAACCTCATGAAAACCTACACCGCCTCCTCGGAAACCACGTCCCGCCGCAGCGCCATAGACGCCTACCAGAAGGGCGTGAATACGTCCATATCCGGCGTGTCCTACTTCCTGCGCAACGTGGAGGAATTCAAGATCAAGAGCCAGGTGCTGAAGGTTGAAGGCAACCAGGTGTGGATGGAACTGGGCGGGAACCTGGGGATCTATCCCGGCTACGAATTCGCCCTCCAGAGCCAGGTGAAAGTCCTGGACCGGTTTACGGAAAAAGTGGACACGGGGCTGGTGCGCGTGAACGCGGTCGGGCAGCAGTACTCCACGGCCACGGTCATCTTCGGTTATCCCCGCGTGGGGGACCAGCTGGTGGAATCGCCCATGGGCGGGGGGCGTTTCAACATTTACGTGGGCGCGTTCCCGATGGGTCTGGCTTCAGAAAAAACCATGACCATCTCATTCGGGAATTACACAAATATTTCCAAGTTTGCGCAATCTTCTTACGTTGCTGATCTGGGAGTTCGTTTCGAGGGAGAGATCGGATATGGCGGATTGTTGGCATTTAATCTGGGAGTTCTGCTTAATGATCCGTTCGGATATTATATTGATTTTGGCGGCGGTTACGAGATCTACTTGGGTGCCATGAGCATCTCATTTGGAGCCGATCTCTCCATGATCGGTATGTATAAGTATCTTGATACATTTCAATTTAACTACACAACCGATATTGAAGGAACCCTGTTTCCACGCGATCAGAATGTGACCATGAGCCTTATCGGATTCACATTTGGTGCCAAGCCAAAGGCGACAATGAACTTTCAATTAAGTCGGAATTTTAAAATCAGACTCACGGCGGGTTGGGCATTATACTTCTTGCCGTTCTATAACATTGATTTTAGTACCGGAAGCGGTGACGATAAGATCTCAAAATCAGTCGAAGTGAAGAATATCAATAACGAAATTCAATACAATTTCAACGGTCCTTACGGCGGCCTGGAGCTGGTATTCCGGTTCTGATAACAGCCATCGACATTGCAACGCCCCGTAGCAGGGTCAAGGCATGCCTTGACCCTGCTACGGGGTATTTTTAATTGTCCAAAATCCCCGACCTGATGTATAATAGTCCGAACGGCAATAAATAATATGCGAGGGGATTCCTATGGCAGATCTGGCTGACAAAGAGAAGGAAAAGGCGCTTCAGGTCGCGATGGCGCAGATCGAAAAGCAGTACGGCAAGGGCGCCATCATGAAACTGGGCGAACGGCCCAAATCGACGGATACACCCGTGATTTCCACGGGCGCTCTGACGCTGGACCTGGCCCTGGGCGTGGGCGGTATTCCTTACGGCCGGGTAACGGAAGTGTACGGCCCTGAGGCGTCCGGAAAAACCACCCTCACGCTGTCCATCATTTCCGAATGCCAGAAAAAAGGCGGCGTGTGCGCCTTCATCGACGCGGAACACGCGCTGGATCCCGTTTACGCGGAAAAAATCGGCATCGATATCCAGAATCTCCTCATTTCTCAGCCCGATACGGGGGAACAGGCCCTTGAGATCGTGGAAAGCCTGGTCCGGAGCGGCGCGGTGGACCTGATCGTGGTGGATTCCGTGGCGGCGCTGGTGCCCAAATCCGAGATCGACGGCAATATGGGCGACTCGGTCATGGGCATGCAGGCGCGGCTCATGAGCCAGGCCCTGCGCAAACTGACCGCCATCCTGTCCAAAACGCGCACGGCGCTGGTGTTCATCAACCAGATCCGCATGAAGATCGGCGTGGTTTACGGGAATCCCGAAACCACCACCGGCGGCATGGCGCTGAAATTCTACTCCACGGTCCGCATGGAAGTCCGGAAGATCGAGGCCCTGAAGCGCGGGGACGAAAATTACGGCAACCGCGTGCGCGCCAAGGTCGTGAAAAACAAACTGGCCGCCCCCTTCAAGCAGGCGGAATTCGACATCATCTTCGGAAAGGGCATTTCCAAGTCCGGGTGTGTGATCGACGCGGCCGTGGACGCGGGTATTCTCCAGCGCAAGGGTACCTGGTATTTCTACGGCGAGGAGCGGATCGCGCAGGGCCGGGAAAACCTGGTGAGGGAAATGGAATCCAAGGAAGCTCTTCTGGCCAAGGTGGACGCGGAGGTCCGGAAAAAGATCGCGGAAGGCGCCGTTACGGCCGGGTTCGGCGGAAAGGATAAAGAGGAAACGGAAGCCGAAGAGGAAAAGGAATGAAAAAAATCCGCGTCGGCGTGTGCGGGGCCAGCGGTTACGGGGGCGTGGAACTGCTCCGGCTGATCGCGAGGCACCCGGGTTTGGAACTCGCGTTCATCACGTCGGAATCCCAGAGCCAGAAGACGGTGGGGGAATTTGAACCGTCCCTCACGGCCTACCGGGACGTGCCCTACGTGTCCATCCAGGATCCTTCGCTCACGCAGAACCGGGCGGACGCCGTGTTTCTCTCCCTGCCCCACGAGGCGTCCGCGGAAGCCGCGCCGAAATTCCTGGACAGCGGGATGGCCGTGATCGACCTGAGCGCCGCCTTCCGGATCCGGGACCTCGCGGTTTTTGAAAAGATCTATCAGTTCAGGCATCCGTCGGCGGGCCTGGTCCCGAAGGCCGTGTACGGTCTTTGCGAAACGAACAGGGACGCCATCCGCAAGGCGGACCTGGTCGCCAATCCGGGCTGTTATCCCACCAGCGTTCTTCTGCCCCTCATTCCCCTCCTGAAAAAAAAGGTGATCCGGCCGGAGAGCGTGATCATCGACTCCAAATCGGGTTTCACCGGCCGGGGCCGGAAAACGGACCGCGCCGGCCTGTTCGGAGAAATGAACGAGAACACCTATGCCTACGGAGTCGGGACGCACCGCCACCGGCCGGAGATCGCGCAGGAACTGGACGCCGTTTACGGAAAGAAACTGGGCGTCACGTTCACGCCGCACATCCTGCCCGTGGACCGGGGCATTCTCTCCACGATTTATGTGTACTCCCGGGAAGACTGCACCGCGCAGGTTCTGGATTCCCTGGATGAGTTCTACGCGGGCGAACCGTTCGTCAACGTGTACCGGAACAATCTGCCCCAGATGAAATGGGTGGCTCACACCAACGACTGCTCGATCGGCGCGGCGTACGACGCGGAAACACAGCAGCTCGTGATCGTGTCCGTGATCGACAACCTGGTGAAGGGCGCGGCGGGACAGGCGGTCCAGTGCCTGAACATCCGTTTTGGCCTGCCCGAAACCGACGGTCTCCAGTAAATCATTTCGCCCGGCATTGTCTGCGTCCGCGCCGGGTGTCGCAACGGGCGAAGCCGATCCGCGGAGCTGAAGTGACTCTACGCCCAACTAACGGAGAAAAAAAATGTCTGACGCGTTCAAATCCCTCGAGAACGGCCTCATCGAACCCCTGGGATTCCGCGCCACGGGAATATCCTGCGGAATCAAGGAGAACGGGTCCAAGGACCTGGGGCTGGTCCTGGCCGAGGTTCCCTGCGAGACGGCGGCTGTCTATACGCGGAACAAAATCGCCGCCGCGCCGGTTGTCTTTGACGCCGCGCGGGACGGGAACAGGATTTCCGCGATCGTGGTCAACAGCGGGAACGCCAATTGCCTGACGGGACAGACCGGCCTGGACAACGCGCGCGAAACGGCCGAAGCGGCCGAACGGCACCTGGAGCTCCCTGCGGGGAGCGTGCTGGTCGCGTCCACGGGCGTGATCGGCCGCAAGCTTCCCATGGACCGCCTGCTTTTCGGGGTGGAAAAAATCTGCCGCCTGATCCGGACAGAGACCGATATCCGGAATTTCTCCCAGGCCATCATGACCACGGACCGGAAACCCAAGCAGTCGGCGGTGGAGTTCGAGATGGCGGGAAAAACCGTCAGGGTCGGCGCGGCGGCCAAAGGCGCCGGGATGATCAAGCCCGACATGGGCCCGGCCAGAGAGCTGCACGCGACCATGCTGGTGTTCGTCACGACGGACGCGGCGGTGGGCCGCGATCTGCTGGAAGAAGCCCTTGCGGAAGCCGTGGAAAACTCCTTCAACCGGATCAGCGTGGACAACGACACGAGCACGAACGACAGCGTGTTCCTGATGGCCAGCGGCCTGGCCGGCAATCCCCCCCTGCACCGCGAGAACGCGGACTTTGAACTGTTCAAGGCCGCGCTGACCCGCGTCTGCCAGGACATCGCGAAGATGATCGTGAAAGACGGCGAGGGCGCCACCAAGATCTTCCAGGTGGCGGTTAAAAACGCCGCCGCGCATTCGGACGCCCAGCGCATCGCCCGCGCGATCGCGGACTCCTATCTGGTCAAGACGGCCGTCCACGGCCAGAGCCCCAACTGGGGCCGGATCCTGGCCGCGCTGGGTTATTCGGGCGGCCGGTTTGAACTGGATAAGCTGACGCTTTCCATCAACGGACTGGTCATCTTTGAGAACGGGGACGTCAACCGCGCGAACGAAAGCCGGGCGGGAACGGAGATGCTTTCGCCGGAGATCGTCATCACGCTGGACCTGGGCGTGGGCCGGCGGGATTACAGCGTCTGGTCAAGCGACCTCACCACGGACTACGTGAAAATCAACGCGAATTACCTGACGTGACGTTGCCTTCGGCTCCGCTCAGGCAACGGACAGGAATAATTGCCACCACGCTCCCCGGGCACGGTCCCCGAGCGGAGTCAAAGGGAGCCTTACCCCACCAGAATCTTCTCTTCCGGCCTGCGGTAAATCACCTTCCGGGCGTTCAAGCCGATGGCGAAGACCAGCGTGAGCGGGCCCACGCGGCCCAGGAACATGGTGATGATCAGCACGATCTTCGTGACGGGGGAAAGCTGGGGCGTGATGCCCGTGGAGAGACCCACGGTTCCGAACGCCGAAGTGACCTCGAACAGCATCCGGGCCAGCGGAACGGTTTTTTCCGCGATTTCCGCGATCATTGTGGCCAGGAATATCCAGATCAGCCCGACAAAAAAGATCACCAGCGATTTGCGGATGATGTCGAACGGGACTTCCCGGCGGAACACGGAAACAACCAGCCGGTCCCGCAGGATGTTGACGATGTTGAGGACGATCACGATAAAAGACGTGGTCTTGATTCCGCCGCCCGTGGATCCGGGCGACGCGCCGATGAACATCAGGATGCACAGGAAGAAAAGGGTGGAATCCTTGGCCAGGCCGAAATCCAGGGTGTTGAATCCGGCCGTGCGGGGCGTGATGGAGGAAAAAAACACCGACAGGGCTTTCCGCGCGGGCGTCAAGCCCTTTAAAAGGTTGTCCGATTCCAGAACGGCCAGAACCGCCGCACCGGCCAGGATGAGCCCGAGAGAGGTTAAAAGCACCAGTTTGGAATGCAGGGTGAGGTATTTGTCGGCCCCGCGCGCGAATCGCGCCACGTTCTGGATGACCAGGAAACCGAGGCCGCCCGTGACGATCAGGATCATCATGACGGAAAGGAAAAACCCGTCGCCCTGGAAACGCATCAGGCTGTCCGGGAACAGGGAAAAACCGGCGTTGCAAAACGCGCTGACGGAGTGGAAAACGGAATAGAAGACGGCGGTCTGGAACGGCAGTAAGCCGGAAAATCGGACGAACAACAGGATCGCTCCGGCCAGTTCGATCAGCAGCGTGGCCATGATGATGGACTTGGTGTAATGACCCAGCGTGGACAGATTGCCGGCCGAAAGCGCGTTCTGGTACGCGGAGCGTCCGTGCAGACTCATCCGGTCCCCGATCAGGACGGAAAAGAACGCCGTGAACGTCATGATGCCCAGGCCGCCGGTCTGGAACAGGATCATGACCACCACCTGTCCGAACCGCGACAGGACCGAAGAGATGTCGAAGGTGGTCAGACCCGTCACGCAGACTGCGGACGCGGCCGTGAACAGCGCGTCAATCAGGTCGATCGGTTCGGACGGCGATACCCGCGACACCGGAAGAAACAGCAGGATGGTGCCCAGAAGGATCATGCCGGCAAAGGACAGGGAGATGATCAGATAGGGCCGGACGCGGATTTTGGGCAGATTGAGAAAATAACGGCGGAGCGAAAAAACGAAATAGAGAGCCAGGACGATCACCGAGGCCGCGGACAGGACAAAAAGAAAACCCGGGCCGGACAGGTTTTGTCCGGAGGCCTGCGCCGCGAAGGCGTCGAAAGACGACGTGAATTTCAGGAACGCGAACCAGAGAATGGTGAACACGGGCGTCATGGAGAAAGACGGGTTCCGGAGGACGAACGTCGTGAACAGTTCCCACGCGATCTGGAGCGAGGCCGTTATGATCACGGCCGTGGTGGCGATCCGGACCCAGGGAAGAAAAACTTCCGGCCGGAAAATGAAATTGACAAGCACAAACGCCGCGGCCGCGATCACGGCGTACTTGGCGATCTCGATAAATCTGCGCGCTGTCATACCGGTTGTGCGCGGCCGTCAAAACATCGCTTCGGTGCCGACCGAAAGGATGCGGTTCAGGCGGTTCAGGAAGAAATCGTACTGCAGGATCAGGGACGCCTTGAACTGGGGCGCGGGCATGAACGTGACGATGACCGACGGCAGGATCCTGTCCGGCCGGTCCATGGTGAGATAGATGTTCTCCAGGGTGAATCCGAGGCCGATGTACCGGGGAATCATGAGCGTCGCGCCGAAAAACAGGGAGGTGTTCGCGATATCACGGAATTCGTTGGGGAGAAGCGGGATCCTGAATCCGAACGAGAATTCGTCCGGTCCGCCGAAGGCGCTGTACGGCCAGCCGCCGACCGCGTAAAACCCGTAAATGGTGTAGGGACGCGAGCTGTCCGTGTTGGACACCACGAGAGAACCCCCGTTCCCGAACGCGAAGCTGTCAAAACCGAGCGAGAGGTTGAAATTGTTCCAGTTCCGGATCGCCTGCAGTTTCACGTAGGCGCCGGGAATATTGAGATAGACGTCTCCGCTTCCGATGAGTCCGTCCACGTTTTCGGTGATCCCGATCCCCAGGACGTCAAAAATCCCCACGACCATTCTCAGGTGGACGCCGCCGGTTTCGTACAGGACGGTGTCGCCGTAGAATCTTCCGCGGGCCGGCGAATTGGGGGTTGGAACGGAACCGATGGAGACCGGGCGGTTCATGCCGTAAGACGGCGCGGGAAGGGACGGCCGGGGCTGGGGCGATGACGACCCGCCGGGCTCGTCGATGATGAAATCGTCGGCAAAGGCCGGGACCGCGGACAGTATCAGGACGGTCAAAGCCAGTAATTTCAGCATGTTTTCTCTCCTCAACCGCGGCCGGCCGGCCGGCATAACGCTTCTGCAAACGGAACGACTGCCCATAGAATATCGGCCAAAACCGTTTTTTTTCAAGGGTTCCGGATTCCCCGGGGCCCGGGGCATATTTTGCGGATTCACGTAAAAAAACTTATAATATGAGCCGATTTTTTAACAGGAGAGGAATGTCAAGATGAGAAATAAAACCTATCTGTTCACATCGGAATCCGTGAGCGAAGGGCATCCCGACAAGCTGGCGGACCAGGTTTCCGATGCGGTTCTGGACGCCTGCCTGAAAGCAGATCCCGCCTCCCGCGTGGCCTGCGAAACCTTCACGACCACCGGTATGGTGCTGATCGGCGGTGAGATCACGACGAACGCCCGGCCGGATTTTCAGGATATTGCCCGCGGCGTGGCCAAGAAGATCGGCTACGACCGTCCGGAATACGGCCTGGATTTCGAGTCCATGGCAGTCCTCAATACCGTTCACTCCCAGTCCCCGGATATTTCCCAGGGCGTGTCCGGTTCGGGACTGCAGGAATTCAAGGGCCAGCAGGGCGCCGGCGACCAGGGCATGATGTTCGGGTTCGCCTGCGACGAAACGCCCGAACTGATGCCCGCGCCCATCATGTACGCGCACAAGATCCTGCGCCACGCCGCCAAACTCCGCAAGGACGGGGCGCTGACCTGGCTCCGGCCGGATTCCAAAAGCCAGGTGACCATCGAATACGACGGGCACAAACCCAAACGCGCTGACACGGTGGTTGTGTCCCACCAGCACGACGAAAACATCGGCTATGAGGAACTCAAAAGCGAGATCATCGAAAAGATCATCCGTCCCGTGATGGAACCCTCCGGGCTGCTGGACAGGAACACCAAGTACTTCATCAAGCCCACGGGGCGGTTCGTGATCGGCGGACCCCACGGGGATACCGGTCTCACCGGCCGCAAGATCATCGTGGACACCTACGGCGGCATGGGACGTCACGGCGGCGGCGCCTTCTCGGGCAAGGACCCGTCCAAGGTGGACCGCAGCGCCGCCTACATGGGCCGCTATATCGCCAAGAACATCGTGGCGGCCGGGCTCGCGGAACGCTGCGAGGTGCAGCTGGCCTACGCCATTGGCGTGCCGTTCCCGGTTTCCGTTTTGGTGCAGACTTTCGAATCCGGCAAAGTGGAGGAAAGCGCCATCGAAGCGGCGGTGCGCAAGGTGTTCGACCTGTCACCCGCGGGCATCGTCAAGACGCTGGACCTGCGGCGGCCCATCTATCAGGACACGGCGGCCTACGGTCACTTTGGCCGTGACGAATTCTCCTGGGAAAAGACGGACAAGGTCAAGGAACTGCAGAACGCGGTCAAGTAAAACGATCCGGAAAATCAGGAGGGCGCCCCGGGCGCCCTCTTTTTTTTATTGGTGTGTTTCAAGGCCTGCCGTCGAAAAACTTTAAAAGCGCAAGCCGGACATCGCGCTCGCGAGGAAAAAATCGGGCTGGGAACCGAAAGTGCCCGTGCGGGACGGGTTGGCGAGGACGATCGGGTTTTTCCGGGGCATGTCGGACGGTAAGAAAACAAAAGCAGACCGCAGGAACTGATTTTGACAAGGGGCTTAAGCCCCTTGTCTGTGAGAGTTCCCGGCGCCTGAGCAGCTCAACTCTTCCCCCTCAGAAATACCGGATCAATTCCTTTTTCATCCTGATGAATGCCGGCCGTTCGGGAGAGCGGTCCGCGCGGGACAGGCGGACTGACTTTTCTGCGATCACGCGCGCGGGTTTTTCCGACAGGACCACGATCCGGTCCGCCGTCATGAGCGCGTCGTTCAGGTCGTGCGTCACGATCACGGCCGTCCGTTTTTCCCGCTTGAGGAGGTCCGCCGTGCGGGTGATGATCCCGAGCTTCAGGGAATGGTCCAGGGACTGGAAGGGTTCGTCCAGGAGGATCAGGGGCGCGTCGGGCACGAACGCGCGGGCCAGGACCACGCGCTGCTTCATGCCGCCCGAGAGCGCGTCGGTGGAATAGTGTTCGTAGCCGCCCAGGTCCATCATTCTGATCAGGTCCGCGATCCGCTGCCGGCCGGCGCGCGGGTCGGGAGCCACGAACTCGAGATTGCGGCGCACGGACGCCCAACCCAGGAGCCGGCCGTCCTGGAAGGCGTAGCTGACGGAGGAAGGTAGTCCGGTGATTTTCCCGCGGTTACCCGTGTCCAGGCCGGACAGGATGTTCAGGAGAGTGGTCTTGCCGCAGCCGGACGGTCCGAGCAGGGCGGTTACCTGTCCGTCCTGAAGGGCCAGGTTCAAACCGTCCAGGACCCGGAGTTGACCGAAATCCCGGCCCAGGTTTTTGATGCGGATCACGGACGGCTCCCGACGGTCTCGGAAGACGCGCGACCCCGGAATTTCTTGACCAAAAGCGACACAACGCCGTCGGACGCCATCGCGAACAGGACGATCACGACGGTCCAGGCCAGGATCTCGGCCGTTTCCACGTTGATCCGCGCCCAGCTCATTTTCTCGCCCACTCCGCTGCCCGGGTGGGACAGGACCTCGGCCATCACGGCTGTCCGGTAGGTCATGCCGAACACGATGCGCAGGGAGGAGGACAGGAAGCCGAGGATGGAGGGGATCGTGATATCGCGCAGCACCCGGCCGCGCCCAACGCGGAACACAAGGGCCATCTCCCGGAGTTTGGGGTCGGAGTGACGGATTCCCTCGCTCACGCTCAGGATGAACAGGGGCGTGACGGACAGCACGATGATGAAGAGCGGGACCCAGGTATTGTCGATCCAGATGAGGGCCAAAAGCAGCCAGGAGATCACCGGCGTGGACTGGACGAACAGGACCGGCGGCGTGAGAACGTCCCGGGCCGCGCGGCTGGTACCCATCAGGATCCCCAGCGCCGTGCCGATGACGAACGCGAGGGAAGCCCCGGCAAGACCCCGGGCGAGCGTGACGGCGGCCGCGCGCGGGAGGTCTCCCGAAACCGTGATGCGGACAAGCGCGTCCGCCACGGCGAGCGGGGAGGGCAGGATCACGGGGCTGGACACGAGAAACGCCGCGATCTGCCAGAGGGCCAGAAGACCCAGAACGCTGAAAATCCTATTCCGCAAAGAACGGATCCGATTCATCGGGCAGGGGGTTCCCCGTCAGGGCGCCGTCCACGGCGGCTAGGGCCCGAAAATAATCCAGCAGGTCCTTTCGGGCCGTTTTTCCCGAAAGAAACACCAGGTTCATGTGCGGGATGGACCGCTCCACCACCGCGGGCGGGACTTTCAGTCCCAGACTCCGGATTCCCAGCCGGGACGCCCGGGCCGGGAATTTCCGGCACCAGTCCACGGCATCGCGATAGCGCGCGACAAGTTCGCGGACGGCTTTCCCGTTTCCATCCAGAAATTCGGACCGCGTGACCAGCGCCGTCTGCGGGATGCCCGGACTCCCGGGAAACCGTTCCGCCCAGACCGTTTTCCATTCGGCGATGCGGCGCGCGTTGGTGCGCGCCGTAACCGCCAGCGTGGCCGCGTGTTCCGGAAGCACCGCCGTGTCAATACGGCCGCCCAAAAACTGGCGGGCGATCTCCGGGGATGATGAATAGACGATCTTCGGCCTCACCCCGGCCCGGGCAAAGAGGATGCGTGACACGGCGTCCGGCGAGGAACCGGGATCGCCGATGGCGACGGCTTTTCCCCTCAGGTCTTTCACCCCGGATACGGACGGGTCGGCGGAGACCAGCGACAGAAGCCCCAAACTGGTTACGCCCACCAGGCGAATCGCCGGGTCCTTGGTCCGGAGCTTGACCGCCAGGTTGGAGGGGATGATGAACAGGGCCTGTTCCTTTTTCAGGATGCGGGGCAGGACCTGTGACTGAACGTCGTCATAAAGCGAGATTTTGATAGAGCCGGTCCCGGACGCCGCCTTGAGCAGGGGAATCGTGGGCGGGGCCTTCGGGGCGTACACGGTGAGGGAAAAACCCGCCAGGGCCGGTATGGATGCAAGCGCCGCGATCAGCGCGGCGGTCAGGAAACTTTTCATTGCGCCGCTTCCACCTTTCGCGATTTCTCGATCACTTCGTTTTTCATGGTTTCCTTGTAGTCGCCGTACGCCTTGCGCAGAGCGGCATCGGCGGTGCCCAGGATCTGGACCGCCAGAAGCCCCGCGTTGGCCCCTCCGCCCACGGCCACGGTGGCCACGGGAATCCCCTTGGGCATCTGGACAATGGACAGGAGGGAATCCAGGCCGCCCAGGCTTTTTGTCTGGATGGGAATGCCGATCACCGGCAGGACGGAAAGCCCCGCGATCACGCCCGGCAGGTGGGCGGCCCCGCCCGCACCGGCGATGAACACGCACAGACCGCGGCTGACGGCCGATCTCGCGTATTCGAAGGCGCGGTCCGGGGTGCGGTGGGCGGAGATCACGCTCATTTCGTATTCCACGCCGAACTTTTTCAGGACGTCGGCGGCTTCCTGCATGACGGGCAGGTCGGAATCGCTGCCCATCAGGATGCCGACCAAAGGTTTTTTCGTGCTCATGATAAATCCTCTCCTTTTTATTTTAGTCCCGGTTTCTTGATCACGGTTTTCGCGATGATCCGGACCTCGCCGAACAGGACGCGGCCTGTGAGCGTCAGCAGGGGAGCGCTCCTTTCCGCGGCGCGGGTCCGGTACTCGGCCTGTCCGCCCGATACGGACCTTCCGTCCGGAAGGCGGATCTCCGCCAGGGAAACGCCCAGGGAAATTGCCACGGGGATCGAGTCGTCCACGGAGACGACCAGTTCCCCGAAGGTCACGTCCAGCCCGACTGCCGCGGGTTTGCGGCCGGCCTTGATCTGTGACAGGTCCAGAGTTCCCGACCCGAATGTCAGGCTGTATTCTTCCGGCGCGTTCGCGCCGTCGTACACCCAGGTACCGGAGGCAAACCGGATCCGCGACGGACCGGCCGATGACCAACCCCTCTTGACCGCGATATTCCGCCACGCCGGGCCCAGAAGGATCCCCAGCCCGATCAGGATCAGGACCAGGGCCGCGATGACTTTGACCGCTCCGAGGCCCGCGAACGCGATGGCGAATCCTGCCAGGACAAGGAAACACCCCGCCAGAGCGGCGATCACGGGAATTCGCGAACGTGTGGCCATGCCGATCCTCCTACTTTTTCAGTTCGTCCAGGGCGGTTTTATAGAAATCCTCCACCGCGGTGACCAATCGGTAATCCGGGTAATTGAGAAGGAAGGACTCCGAGTAATTCTTCAGGCTCCGGTAGTCCCGCAGCTCCCGCCAGGCCAGAAGTTCAACGTAGAGGATTTCCGGCAGGAAAGAATCCCGGGCGTACCGGGTGCGCGCGTCCGTGGCGATCCGGACGATCTCCCTCAAATAAACGCTGTCCCGGCGCTCGCGTTCCAGGCCGGCCCGCTCCCGGTCTCTCCTGAGGGATTCCTGTTCCGTGTCGAACGCCTTTTCCTGCGCGTCGTGACGGGACTCCAGTTCCTCCGTCTGCTTCGCGAGGTCGTCCCGTTCGCGCCGGACGTCTTCGCGGTCCCGGGTTTTATGCCGGTCGTTGGTCAGGAGGTCGAATTTCCGGTCGCGCAGGGGTTTTAATTCGGCGTTCCGGTTTTCCCGGGCTGTCCGTTCTTTTTCCCGGAAGGCGGCTTCCCGTTCGTCCCACTCTTCGTCCAGGAGGCCCCGCTTTCTGTCGAAAATTTCCAGGAGGGTCATTTCCTGGTGCCACGCGCACTGGGCCGGAGTGGAACAGAGAATGACCGCCTCGTTGTCCCTGTTGAATTTTTCCCGTTCGGCGGGCGTCATCGCGGACCATTTCGCGTTGGTCACGATGTCCGCGTAGGTTCGGAACGGCTGTTCGAACGCGCGCCTCCGGAAACGGTCCAGTTTGTCGAACAGGGCGCGCAATTCCCTCTGGTGGCGGAGCCGGCGGAAATCCTTGAGAAACCGGTAGGCCTCTTCCAGGCCCTTCTGGGGGCGGGAATAAAGCGGGTCCGTGTCGATGGCGAGACGGAACTTTTCAATGGCGGAATTCGTGTTGGACAGTTCGAGCTCTTCCAGTCCCTCGTAATAATAGCGCACGGCGTCCAGGACGTTTGTCTGGATGACGACGGGGCCCCCCTCCTTCAGGATGATCCGGAACAGGATGCGGCGGCTCAGGTCCTCCACGGACACGAAAAGGTCCGCCAGGCGGCCCGTGCTCTGAACGCTCTGGACGCGGGCCGTCTCGGTGTCGATGACTTTCGCGTCCACGCGCAGGGTTTCGCCCTGCAGGATATAACTGCCGGTGACGAGGACCCGCGCGTTTAGGATTTTTCCCAGGGCCATGGCGTTTTGAGCGCCGGCGATGCCGGCAAGGGAGAGTTTGTGTTCGTCCAGGACTTTTTTCAGGTCATCGCGTTCCACCAGGTCCACGTCCGGGGACTGGGACAGGCCCGTGGTGAGCATGTCCGCGATGCCGCGGGACAGCCAGCGGGCCTGGCGGTTATTGGCCGTGTTCTGGAACTGGATAACGGAAACGGCCGTTTTGGCGCCCAGCGGCGCGGCGAAGACAACGGTCAGGGCCAGCGCGAAGACAAGACGTTTCCGGACGGTCGTTCCGGTCATGTGTGCTCTCTCCCGGAACGAATATTGTAAAGGAAAGAGGGTGGGGAGTCAAAAGGCGCGGGACGGCGCCATGACAGGCGGGTTCTGGCGACTGCAAGGAACTGGTCGTCAGTTTTCCCGTTCTCCGTGGACTACTTCACCCGCGCGCAGATGAGCGTGATGTCGTCGTTGGGGCTTTTCCGGCCGGTGTATTCGCGGACGCGGCGCAGCAGTTGGGCGTTCAGCTCCGCGGGGGCCAGGTCGCGGCCTTCCGTCCGGAGGAATTCCAGCAGGCGCTCCTCCCCGAACTCGGTGCCGTCCGCGCTGAACTCCTCGAAAATTCCGTCGGTGAACAGGAACAGTTTGTCCCCCCGCGAGACGGGGAGTTCGCTCATTTCATAGGCGCAATCCGTGAGCATGCCCACCACCCTGCCGCGGGTTTTCAGGGGGATCACTTCGCCGGTGGATCGGATCAGGTACTGCGAAGGGTGCGCGGCGGACGCGAAAGCGATCCGGTCCGGATACAGATGGGCCAGGAAGACGGTGAAAAAGTTCTTGCTCATGATTTTTTCCGTGAGCATGCGGTTGATGTAATGGATGCGGGAGTTGGGCTGGGGCACTTCCACGCTTTCCTTGGCCAGAAGGTCGATCTGCATGGTGGAGAGGGCGGCCTGGATGCCGTGACCGGCGGCGTCCGCGATCATGAGCGAGGCGATGCCGCCGCGGAGGGGGGATATGTTGTAGTAATCCCCGCTGATTTTCCCGTTCATGGGCAGATAGCCGATATCCACCTCCAGGCCGGAAATCCTGGCCAGAGCGGATTCGGGCGTCAGGATCACCTTCTGCACCAGGGCCGCCTGCTGGATGTCCGAATCGATCTCCTTCTGCTTTTTGACGAGCTCGGTCTGCAGCTCCCTGGCCTTGAGGAGATTGTGGATCCGGACAAACAGTTCCCGGGAATTGAACGGTTTGGCGATATAATCGTCCGCGCCGTAGCCCAGGCCTTCCAGTTTCATGGAAATGTCCGCCTTGGCCGTGACCAGGATGACGGGGATGGTTTTCAGCTCTTCCGATGTTTTGATGGCGCGCGTGAGCTCGTAACCGTCCAGCTCCGGCATCATCACGTCCGTCAGGACAATGTCCGGCTTGTCCCGGTTCACGATTTCCAGGGCCTCCAGTCCATTGGCGGCCTGGAGGACGTTGTATTCCCGGTCCAGAAGCGTGACCAGGAAATTGCGCATGTCGGTGTTGTCGTCCGCGACGAGGACGGTCTTGAGTTCCGGCCGCGGGGCTTTTGCCGCGTCGGTCTTCCCGGAAATGATTTCCTTTCGGGCGGCAAATCCCGCCAGCATGGAGGGGCGGATTTCGCGGTCGGCCTCGATTTCATCGGCCATGCCCGTCGGGTCGGGCCGGCCGTCGTCCATCTTTTCCCCCACGGGCAGCGTCATGACGAACACGGAGCCCTGTCCGGGGCGGCTCCGGACGCTGATGCCGCCCCCGTGCAGCTGGACGATTTCCTTGGCGAACGCCAGGCCGATGCCGGTCCCGTCGTATTTCCGGGAGGCCTCGTTGTCCAGCTGGCCGAAGCGCTCGAATATGTCCTTCAACTTGTCCTGCGGGATGCCGATTCCGGTGTCGCGCACGGAGATGCTGAATTCCCGGTCGTGCTGGTCCAGCTGGACGATCACGTCCCCGCCTTCCGGCGTGAATTTCAGCGCGTTGGAAAGCAGGTTGAACACCGCTTTCTCGATCAGGTCCCGGTCTATCCAGGCCACCACGCCCGGCGTGTTGTCCACGAACCACATGAAGAGTTTGCGGCTTTCCGCAGAAGGCCGGACCATCTTGACGTAATAGTCGAGCAGGTGGGACACGTTGGTCCGCCGCCGGTTCACCGTCATGCGGCCGGCTTCGATCTTGGAAAAATCCAGCAGGTTGTTGATGAGTTTCAACAGCCGCAGTCCGTTTTCCATCATGGACTGGAGCTTCGAGTCCCGGATGTCCAGCGACGGCCCGTAATGCCCCGTGACAATGGATTCCAGCGGAGACAGGATGAGCGTGAGCGGCGTCCGGATTTCGTGGGAAATGTTGGCGAAGAAGTTGGTCTTGGCTTTGTCCAGTTCGTGGAGCTTTTCGTTGGCGTCGGTGAGCTTTTTGTTGGCTTCCTTGAGCTGGTTTTCGGCCCGGCGGCTCATGGAGAACAGGAACGCGCTCTTGATGGAACCGGAGATCTGGATCCGGAGCGTCTCGTAACTTTGGTTGGGGATGCTGTGGCGGTCCGGGATCTCGAAAATGATGTAACCCAGGTGTTCGTTCATGAAGAAAAGCGGTTTGACAAGGAGCGTGTGGCGTCTTCGGGAGGGCAGAACGCCCCGCGGCAGCATGTTGACCGTCGGGAAAACCCGGGATTTCGGGTCCGGCACCACATCCCGGTCGTCGGTGAAACCCAGGAGCAGTTCGGAATGCGGCGGTGTCTGCCACTCCTTGCCGTCCAGGAGATAGAAGGTGTCCCCCACGTACAGGCAGATGTAGGCGCTGTGGATCCCGATTCGGGGAAAATGATCCAGGATGGTTTTTTTCATTTCCTCGACGGTGAGGTTGGAAATGATGCGTTGCATGGTCTCGTTCACGAAGGTATAACCGACGTTCAACTCGATTTCATAGAGCCGCTGTTCCTTGCGGATGGTGTCTTCCACGATCTCGCGGGACTTCTGGAACAGGACGTTCAACTGCTGGAGCGCCTTGGGGCCCCGGAAGAATCCGAACAGGCTGTTTTCCATCATGGGCAGCAGGTCCTGCCAGATCTTGATGTTGCGCCCCTTTTTCATCTGTTCGTTCAGGATGTCGGACAGCCGCGTGATGAACTGGTGCGTGTTCTCCTCCGTCAGGACCCCGGAGGAGATGACGTCCAGAAGGTTGGAAATCCATTTTTCTACCGACCGCGGGTCGTTGTTGGAATCGCCGATGTTTTTGCGGATGGTCTCGGAGATGGCGGCGGCCTGTCCGGAAGAAATCCCCTGCCGTTTCTTGCCGGTCCTGACCGGGGCGGACGCGTCGTCGGTGATCAGCCGCGACTGCCCGAAACACCCGCAGGAAGACCGGATGATCAGGCGTGTGGGCATGTACAGCGTTTCCGGCACCTTGCGGCCGCGCAGGATCTGGATGGCCAGGTCGATCGCCCGCATGCCCTGTTCGGATATGGGCTGTTCCACGGTGGTCAGCGGCGTGGGGTTGAATTCCGCGCCTTCGATGTTGTCAAAGCCGGCCACGGCCACGTCCTGCGGGACGCGGATGTCCCGCGCCGCCAGTTCGTCCAGCGCGCCGATGGCCATTTCGTCGTTGGCGGCCACCACCGCGTCGAACTGAACCTTTCGTTTTTCGATCAGCTCCAGCATGGCGGCGTTGCCGGACAGGGGCGTGAAATCGCCCTGGACCACCAGTCCGGGGTCGAAGGGGATCCGGTGCGCTTTCAGGGTGTCCAGATAGGCCTGGTAGCGGTCAATGGCCTCCAGGTTCGTGGAGGCGCCCCGGATGAAAGCGATCCGGCGGTAATTGTGGACGGTGACCATGTGGTCGATCATTTCGGCCACGCCGGCGCGGTTATCGACCAGGATGCTGGGGAACCCCTCCAGTTTGATCGAGATGCTGACGATCGGTATGCCCTTGAAGCGCTCCAGGAAGGCCCTGAATTTGTCGATCCCGACGAAATTCGACAGGGTGCCGGTGGCGATGACCAGCGCGTCCAGGTTGTTGCGGTTCACGAAATCGTAAATGACGTTCTGGTGGTTTTCGAACGCCACCCGGGATTCCAGGGCGCCGCCGGGAAAGATGATGAGATTGACGTCGTTATCCGCCGCGTAACGCATGGCCAACGGCATCAGGCGGCCGGGATAGCGGCCGTCGAATTCGTTGATCATGAAACCGATGTTCGGACGTTTACGCTGCTGTTTTTTGGATTTTGTTTTCGGCATTTGCATGACGCCCCAGTCGTCGTTTTAGTATAGATGTTCGGGATTGAAATATCAACCGGTTCAGTTCCAGCCGGTCTTCTTTTCCCCGCGGGGGCAGGCGTCCGCGTAAGGGCACCGGGCGCATTTCCGGTCCGATTCCGCGTCGGGCATCGCTCCGTCTTTCTCCAGGCGGCGGTAGAATTCCAGAAGTTCCCCGGGGTAATCCGACAGGACGGTAAAAGGCGAAAAGAAACCCTTTTCCATTTCCCCGAACAGGAAAATGATCTCGCGGGATTTCTGACTCCAGATTTCCGCGAAATCATCCAGAACCCGGGGGCCTTTGCGGTAGGGGAATATGACCGCGCGGCGGTCCGATGGCGCGTTTTTTTCCACGGAAACATAGGAAACCGACCCCACGGGACGGCCGCACGCCCTGGCATAGACAAAACCCTGGAACAGTTTCAGGGGAATACGGAAATCCTCCTGGAAATGGCGGACGCTTCCGCTCTTGTAGTCAATGATCCGGACACTCCCGCCCTGTTCCGATTCATCCATGCGGTCAATACGACCCGTCAGAGGGACGCTTTGACCCGCGCCCAGGTCCAGCGGTCCGCCCACGGACTTCTCCGTTTCCAGGACCCGGCCTTCTGACCGGAGATGCTCCGCGTCAAACCGGATAAACTGTTTCAGGACGGACCGGAAGTACTCCTTTTCCAGGGCGAACAGGTCCTTCTCCCCTTCCTTGTTCAGGAATTCCCGGTAACGGTTTTCCAGGATCCCGTCCAGGATCCGGTCGTATCGGGGCGTGTCGGCCAGGATCGCGTCGCCCGGAACGTCCCGGGTTTGTTCGGCGTAATCCCGGAGAACGGCGTGATAAAACAGCCCCTTGAAGGACGAACGGATTTCCTGCGTGGGTTCCGTTTCCTCGTTGATGGACAGTATGTAGCGCAGGAAAAACCGGTAACGGCAATTGCCGAACGTTTCCAGAAAGGAGCTGCTGACCGTTGCCCGCGACGCTTTTTCCCTGACGGCCCGCGCGTTCCGGTCGTTCAGGGGCGTGGGGTTCCGGAAATCCAGGTCCCCGAAATAGACGCTGCGAGCGGCCGGGGATTCGGCGTCCGTTTTTTCGTAAGCGTCGTTCACGCGGTCGCGTTCCCGGGCCAGGTCTGTCATCCGGGCGGCATTTTCCAGAAAAGGAAACTCGCGCGAGAGTCTGGCGCGGTCGGACGCCGTCAGAAGGTCCGCGTCCGCGGTAACGATGGCCCTGCGGTCGTAAACGTCCATCCAGCGGACGGACGGGATCAGTTCTTCGGGATTGCCCCGAACCGGAACGGAGGAGGAATTTTCCGGCGTCGTTCCCAGCGCCTTGAGCGTTTGAAGAAGGTAAAGCGACGGCGGAATCTCCCTTCCGTTTTCGTCGCAGGGCGTGTGGCAGAGGTACAGACGCTCCCGCGCGCGTCCCAGGGCCAGGGCGTATTCGAAACGGTCCCCGGACCGGCGGGAATCCTCGTCCTCGAACACGATGCCGCGCGCCAGTTCGTTGAAGGATTTCTTCTCCCGGGCGTCCAGAAGGGACAGCGCGGTGCGGCCGGGGAACTCCCCTTCGTTCAAACCCGGAATGAAAACGGCGCGGAAGGACTGTTCCCGCGCGTCGGTCGGGGACAGGAAGCGCACGGCGTCCGCGGGCGGGATCTGCCAGCGGTAGGACACCGATCCGGTGAGCTGGTCGAACAGGCGGAAAAATTCCGCGCGCCGGAATTTTTCCCGGCCGAAAACGGACAGGGTTTTCTTGAGGGAAAAAAGGACGTCGTTCAGCTTGCGGAAAGCCGTAAAATCCCGGGCGGACGGAGAATGGTCCGATCCGGTTCCGGACGCCAGGGATTCCCGGACCCCGAACTCCGCGAGCAGCGCGGACAGCCACTGGAGGAATTCGTCCATGGAAAATTCCTCCGGCAGGGAAAACAGCCGCCCCAGGAAATCCGAGACGACCGGCCGCAGGTTTTCCAGCGCGCCGATGCGGGCCGTCAGTTCGTCAGCCGAAAGCCCGGAACCGTTCTCCTCCTCCCCCAAAAATTCCCGGGCGCGTACTTCCCGGTAAAACGCCGCGCGGGTGTCCAGTTCCCGGAGCCAGTCCTGCTCGTTCCCGCTGAAGTAGGCGTCCAGGACGCGGGGCAGGGACGCGAGCGCCCGGTAGCGTTCGTTGGTCAGATAACCCGAACGCGCCAGGCTCAGGATGCCGACCGTGTCTAGGGCGCCGTTCAGCAGAACCGCGTTCAGGACGGAGTGGAGAAAAACGATCACGGGACTGCCGCGCAGGGGGTCGTCCTTGCCGGAGGCCGCGGGAACGTCCATGGCGGCAAAGGACGAACGGACGGCGTCCGCATAGCGGTCCGGAGACGGGTGGATGACCGCAATGTCGGAATACGAATAGCCCTCTTCCAGGACCAGGCGGCGGATCTCGTTGGCGCAGCGTTCCATTTCCCGGTAGGCGCCGAAAGCCGGAATGATTTCCGTCACGGGCCGCGTTTCCGGGTCCGCCAGGACGCTCCCGTTTAAAAAGGCGGCGGCCAGTCCGGAAGCGGCGGGCCGGGCGGCGTTGTCCGTCCGGACGGTTTCGCACTCGAACGCGTCAGTGAATTTGCGGACGGTTTCGTCGATGAGGGGGGACGGGCCGTCCGGCAGGGCCGTCAGAACCGGAAGGCCGCGACGCAGGAAGTCCCCGGTGATCGCCAGCACGAATTCCCATTGCGAAGGGGTGAAATCGTGGAAGCCGTCCCAGACCAGCATGCTTTTTTCCGTCCAGCAGCCGGCGCGTTCCGCCGCGCGCGCCAGGATTTCGTGGGAATCCAGAAGTCCGGCCTCTGACAGCCGGGCGTCGTAGGACGCGCGCAGTTCGCGGATGTCTTTCCATTTCGGATGCCCGGATCCCGTTTCCTGCGGCAACGGGTTGAGTCTGGCGGAACGCGTGCGGGTCACGATGGAATACAGGAGATGGATGGTGCCGCTTCCGGACGGCAAACGGCCAAAAAAGGACAGGCGGGGCCGGCACTCCTCGAAAACCAGTGTGAACAGGATAAAACTCTCAAAATCCGACACGGGGTTCAGGGGCCCCAGGAGAGCGGTCCGGTCCAGGGTCTGGGACACGGCTTCCGTCAGGGTCAGGACCGGGCGGCCCGCAATCCCGCCGGAATCGCAGATCCTCTGCAGGAAACTTTCCTTCTGGGGCCGGGACGGAACAATGACGAGCGGGTCTCGGCCGCCGCCGGACTCCCCGAGGACACGCGACAGCACGAGCGCCGTTTTGCCGGACTGGAAACCGCCCCGGATCAATGTCACCATAGCCGGTATTTTACCCGTCTTTTGCCGGATTCGCAACAGGCATTTGCTTTTTGGCGGCGATTGGAGTTATAATTCATGCGGGCGGTTCAAAAATGCCCGCTTATCGGAGAGGGAATATGACCGACCAGGTGGCCTGGTGGATCGAATCCGCCAAACGGGACGAAGAGATGGGGCGGCTGCTCATGTCTCACGGATACTACGAAGGCGCCGTTGCCCACATTCACCAGAGTGCCGTCAAACTCCTGAAAGCCGTGGAAATCAGGAAGGAAATCAAGTCCAACCTGCTGCAGTGCGTCAAGATCCTGGAAGGGTTGGCGGCCGCGGGCATTCCTTCTGAACGCGCCATGAATTTTGCGAGAAAACTGGACCTCTATTACAGCGATTCGCGTTATCCCGTTTCGGGGCCGCTGTCCAAGGCGTTTGACGAAACGATGATTGCGGAACTGCTGCTCTGCCTGGAACGGATCCAGTCCTTCAGCGGAGAGTTGCTGGGGCCCGGGACCCTGTAAAAACCCCATCCGTTTTTCTAGAACTCGAAGATCGTCTTTTCCGGCGCGCCGGGGGACCCCGCGTCCGTTTTGCTTTCCGTTCCGGCCTTCATTCCGAACGTTTCCTCGTACTTTTTCAGGATCTTCCGTTCGTTGGGCGTGGTGATCACGCCGGCCACGACGCCCAGCACGCCGCGCCGGATTTCCGCCCTGTCCGTTTCGGGGATCATGCGTTCCACGTCCGCGGGCAGGGACCGCGTGTTGTACCGTTCCAGGAACAGTTTTTCCAGCAGCGGGCGCAGATGCCCGATCTCCTGGCTCGTGATGTCGTAATACTGGAGTTTGCCCACCGCTTCCTGGATGCCCGTGTCGATGTGACGGGCGAACCGGCGGATGTTCTCGATGATGAGCTTGATCTGCTCGAACGTGGAGCGGATAATGCCCTCGAAGGACAGGATGGAACCCTTGATGTCCTCCATGTATTTGTAAACAACGCCCATGCTCTGCTGGTAATTGGACTTGAGCCCTTCCGTGGTGGTGAGCGCGTCCTGGACGCGCGATTTGACGTCGTGGGCGAAACGCATGGTCCGCGCGGTGAATTCCCTCAGGTCCCGGGCCAGGACCTGGAACCCGCGTCCTCCCGCGCCCGTGTTGGCCGCCTCAATGGACACGTTGAGCGAAAGGACCTTGATGGTTTCCGCGATCTGTTCGATGGAATTCGCCATGTCCTGGATGGTCCTGAGCTTTTCCGAGCTTTTTTCCGTGAACGCGTCGGAAACCGTCCGGAGGTTGTCCATGTTTTTATAGAAGCTTTCGAAATCGATGGCCAGGTCCCGCGCCTTGCGGATGATGAACGCCAGGCTGTCCTGCTTGTGTTCGTCCATCAGCGCGGCCATGCTGCGCTCGATATCGTCCGCGATCCGGTGGCTGGAGGCGGTGATGTCGCTGAACTTGTTGACCACCTCCAGGATCATGTCCCGGGAAAATTCCCTGAACACGTCCGTGAAATCCGTCAGGATGGGGATGGACACGGACAGGTGGTAGGCCAGCGACGCGAGCTCGGACCCTTTGGCGTCCCGCGATTCCGAAAGGCGGACGAATTCCCGGGCGCACTCCGGGACCAGGACGGCCATTTCGTCCCGCGCGGCGCGCACGGACTGCTCCGTCTGGGCCGAATGAGGGCGCTGTTCAAGATCCGAAACGGCGTTCTGCAGAAGGTTCAGCCGTTCGCGCATCCGGACTGTCTTTTCCCGCAGGGAACCGTCCGGATGGACGGCGCCGATCTCTTCCAGGGCGGCTACGAGGGAACCGATGATGTCCGTCTGATGCCTGAACAGGGACAACCGGGAGAGCGCGCGCGTGGCGTGGTCCGACCGGCAGCGTGTCCGGATGAGAAACGCCGAAAAACCCAGCACGGCGGCCCCGGAAACGAAGAGGATCAGAAGGAACAGCCAGGCGGGTTCGCGGATCAGGGGGGAGGAGGAGAAAAAAACCGTCAGGACGGCCAGGACGGCGGCGGCCACGGCCACCTGGATAATCGCCGGAAGGATTCCGCGGGAAGACTTCGGTAAAACGGCCGTTTCTTTTTTCTGATCCATGACCAACCCCGTGCGGCCTATTATAGAACACGGGCGGTCAATAATCAATCGGCGGGCGTGACGGCCTGCCCGGCGCGGCAAGCCGCCAGTTTACGGATGCGGCCCAAAGCCATGCGGTAGCGCAGGGGGCGGTAAACCGCCAGGGCCGCGGCCGCGACGGCAAAAAGGACCGCGATCGGCAGGCTGTGGCGGGCGTTCAGCGTCAAAAACCCGAACGGCAGGCGGGACAGGGCGTCGGCCGGAATGACGCACGCGGTCCAAAGAAATCCGATGGCGCTTTCCAGGATTCCGGCGAAACGGGCGGCGCCGGCCAGGACCACGGCCGTGTAGATGAAAACAAGATAGGCCAGAACGGTAAAAACGGGGACCACGGCCGCGTTGGCGATCACGAAATAGGGCGAGAACCCGCCAAAGGTCAGCACCTGCAGCGGAAGCGTGGGAACGGAAGCGGACAGCGTGACGGAAACACCCTCTGAAATTTGGGGAACGGCCGGGAAAACGATTTTCCTGAACAGCCGGTAAAAGAAGTAGATGCCGAGTACGGATCCGTAACTCAGCGCGAATCCCGTGTCGGTCAGAAACATCGGGTCGTAGGAGAGAACGATCACGGCGGAAAACAGGATGGCGTCCAGCGCGTCTGCCGGCCGTCCCGCGGCCTTGAGACCGGAGTAAACCGCGAACATCACGGCCGCCCTCAGGATGGACGCGGAAAAACCCGCCGCCCCGGCGTAAAGAAGAACGGCGGCGGCGGCCAGGACAAACGCTTTTTTCTGATCCAGGAAAAGCCGGAACAGGAACAGGAAGCCCGCCGCGAGGATCCCCACGTGCAGTCCCGAAACGGCCAGAAGGTGGGACAGGCCCGTCATCCGGAACACCTGGACGGCGCGGTATTCCAGGCCGCTGCGTTCCCCCAGGATCATGGCCGAAACCAGGGCGCGCGATTCGGGGTGTGTGACGGCCGACAGGCGACCGGTGACGGCGCGGCGAATGCGCGACACCAGGCCGAAGGGCGCGAAACCCGGCGCGAGCGTCCTGTGGTCTTTGAGGTACAGGTATGCGCGGCGGGGGTCCGGTCCGCGCTTGATAAAACCGGCCGCGTCCAGTTTCTGGGTCCGGTAAAAGGCGTGGGCGTCCGGGGACACGATGATCAGGCGGCCGTTCCGGGCGCTCACCTCGTACTGGCCGTCCGCGCGCCGTTTAGGAAAACCGGAGACCGTGACGGCGCCATTATAAAAACCTTTTTCCGGGATTTGAAAGTCGGTCCGGACGGCGCGGTGAAAAACGCCCGCAGCCGTTCCGATGCAGAGAAAAACCAGCACGGCGGTTTTTTTGCGGACCAGAAGAAATACGGCGGCCGACAGGAGCGCGAAACACGCCGCCGGCAGTAACGCTCCGGGCGCGGCGGTCAGGACGGCCAGCCCGCCCATGTAAGCGAGCGAGGGAAACAGCATGAGGGGCCGCTATTTCTGGAATTTGATTTCCAGGGTGGTGGAACCCGTTTTCTTGATCGCGAAGGCGTCCTTGAAGAAATGGGACACGCCGCGCAGGATCCCGATAATGTCCACCAGGCTTTTTTCCGACGAATAGGAAAGGACGATGGTGGTGGAATCCGGTTCCTTGAGGTTCACTTTGGAGAGCATCTTGTTCTGCGGGAAGAACCCCACCAGTTCGTTGTTCAGCTTGTTCAGGTTGATGATATAGTCCCGGGCGTTCTTGACCTGCTGGGTCATGACCTGGAAAAGACGCGGGGCGAAATCCGTCAGCCAGAACTGGAGAAACTGGTTCTGGAAGTCCGTGTAGGTGAGCCCCAGTTTGTGGCAGATCTGGTTGAAGAGGCTCTGGAAGCGCTCCAGTGCCGCGTAACCGTCCTGCTTGGTGAATTTCTCCGATCCGAAACCCGTGGACTCCGCGATCTCCTGCCATAATTTCGCGCCGAAATTGAATTTGCTGACAATCCATTCCTTCAGGGCGCTGAGAATGATGATGCGCATGAGCCACCTGCCGCAGAGAGTTTAAAGGAACGGGCGGATTTCGTCAACGGGACACCGCGCGGAAAAGCGCTCTTGAATAATCGGGTCCGGCGGGCTATAATCCGGGGCATCCTTTGACACCGGAGGGCATATGAGAACGTTTCTGATCTGGGCGGCCGTGCTGGTTTTGGGCGTTTTGACCGTGAGGGAGGGTTTTGCGCAGGGGGCGGGGGAGGCGGCGCGCAGGACGCATCCGTACGCGCTGGAACAGCGTTTGCGTGAAAGGAAATACCGGACAACGGACCAGATCCT